>JAWQFW010000481.1:0-1260 GCA_035968095.1 Oscillatoria sp. PMC 1068.18 | reverse complement strand
ATTGAACTCAAAATCTCTGAAAAAAATGAAAAAGACTTTTTCTCAAATAACTACTTCATTATTACTGACGATCGCCTTTATTTGTTATTTACTTTTGGGAAATTTAGTTGCCCAAGCCGAAACAATCGATCCGCTTCCGAGTTGGAATCAAGGAATTGCCAAAACCTCAATCATTGAATTTGTTAATCGAGTTACAAAAGAAGATAGTCCTGACTTTGTTCCCGAAGAAGATCGCATCGCAGTTTTTGATAATGATGGTACTCTTTGGCCCGAAGAACCTTTCATTCAGATGATGTTTGTTAAAGAACGGTTGAAATTAATGGTAGAAGCGGAACCTAGTTTACAAAATAAACAACCGTTTAAAGCAGCATTAGAAGATGATAATGAATACTTTGATACTCATAAAAGAGAAACAGGAATGATAGTTTTTGCAGCAGCTTACGCTGATATGCTGGAAACAGAATATAGAACCCAAGTAAAAGCTTTTTTTGCTAATGCTAATCATCCTACCCTAGATATTCTTTATACCGATCTCGCTTATCAACCGATGGTAGAATTGATGGAATATTTACGAGCAAATGATTTTCAAACTTGGATTTGTTCCGCAGGTGCAATTGACTTTATTCGAGCAATTTCTCAAGAAATGTATGGGGTACAACCTCATCAAGTCATTGGTAGTTCTAACCTGAAAGAATTGATTGAAAAAGATGGAAAGTTAGTCTTTTTGCGAAAAGATGAACTTGGTTTATTTAACGATCAACTAGCCAAGCCAGTTTACATCGATCTCTTCATTGGTAAGCAGCCTATTTTTGTAGCTGGAAATGTTCGTTCTGAGGGAGATGTTGGGATGTTAACTTTTTCGCAAATGCAAGAAAATCCCTCTTTTCAATTACTTATCAATCATGATGATGCAGAACGAGAATTCGCTTATTCAGAACCGGGAAATGGTTCTTTGAATGCAGCCGAAAAATATGGTTGGCAAGTTGTGAGCATGAAAAATGATTGGAAATCGATCTTCGACACAGTTTTAGAAACAAATGGGGAATATGTTTTGGAGTCATCGAACCGTAGTAACAGCGAATATTTAGAGTGAAATCTCAAGTTTTGTCAGAAGATATTTTTAAGGAGTAAAAGTTTTTCTTTTCGATTCTTGATATCTTAAATAATTATAAATTTTGGGGAGGTAGTATCATCAATGACTGTAACCTCTCTTTTTTTACGGTATTTAATAGAGCAATTAATCAGATAAATTTCTTCATA
>JAWQFW010000480.1:0-1272 GCA_035968095.1 Oscillatoria sp. PMC 1068.18 | reverse complement strand
AACTAATTAATCAGACCCCCATCGGGCAGAAGAAAGTTAACGATGAATTTCGGCGCGAATATGAAAAGGACTCTGGGTTCCCAGAGTCTAATTTTGGAAAAGTACATAAAGACTTAGGTGCTTCCAAGCTGAATGACATTCGGGCAGTAGCAGAAAAATGGAAATCAACCCGCCAACAGTACGCAGCCAAAAGTAGAGACTGGACTTTCGGGGATAGAATCTTAAAAGAATTGGCTGATTTACTGGCTCAGTAACCCACCTGTAGGGTTGTGGAAATTAGGAATCCTAATTAAGAATCTTAATTAGGAATCTTAATTTTTTTAACCTTATAGGCGAGGCAGTAAGATGAGTAATGTCACTCACTGCTGATTCAGTAGCACATCCAGCTATAATCGTACTCCAAGAAGCTCAGTTGAGTGACAGTTGAGTGAATAGGGACTTATCTTTAAGCCCGAACCATAAATCCCTTATACTCTGAAGGTTTCATACTACAGTTCTCGTCTTCCTTCCAAAGCCCTTGCTAAAGTTACCTCATCCGCATATTCCAAATCTCCACCCATCGGTAAACCAAAAGCAATTCTGGTCACTTTCACAAAAGGTTTCAATAATTGACCCACATAAAGAGTCGTTGTCTCACCTTCTACACTCGGACTAATTGCCAAAATAACTTCCTGAACCTTTTGTTGACTTACTCGTCGCACCAATTGCTGAATATGCAACTGTTCTGGACCGATACCATCCATCGGCGAAATCACACCTCCGAGAACATGATACTTTCCCCGATACTCTCTTGTTTTTTCCAAAGCAATCACATCGCGGGAATCAGCAACAACACAGATAATTTCTTCCTCGCGATTTTTATTTCGGCAAATTTCGCAAACTGGTTCAGCAGATAAGTGAAAGCAGATTTTACAGAAACCCACTTTCTTTTTCGCTGCTACTAAAGAGTTAGCCAGAGCTTGTACTTCTGCTTCTGGACGTTGAAGAATATGCAGTGCAAGTCTTTGGGCGGTTTTTGGTCCCACTCCTGGTAAAAGTTGCAACTGCTCGATTAAATGAGCTAATGGAGGCGTATAAATTGCTTCTTTTCTCCTCTAGCGGTACTCCTTTATGATGACACTTTCTCCCCAAGACGACAAAACTCATTGTCGAGACTTAGCAATGTTAAATCTTGACACTAAAAAAGCGCCCCCTAAAAAGGAGGCACTTTTTGATTCAAGCTTTAGCTAAACTTACCCGTTGATAACTGGAGCAGTTAAAGCTACAGGTGCA
>JAWQFW010000479.1:0-1275 GCA_035968095.1 Oscillatoria sp. PMC 1068.18 | reverse complement strand
GTAGAAAAATTAAGCGAAAAAGCTGAGGAAATAGCTGAAGAATTTAAACACAAGAGCGATCGCGCGATCGCCAATATTTTTGCTGACTTAACTGGCTTGATTAGCTTTAGTTTAGTAGTTGTTTTTAACCCACAAGGAGTAGAAGCTTTAAAAAGTTTCCTCAACAGTATTATTTATGACCTTAGTGATAGCGCAAAAGCATTTATCTTAATTTTATTTACTGATATCTTTGTGGGTTTTCACTCACCTCACGGGTGGGAAGTGATTTTAGAAGGATTAGCTAGTCATTTTGGACTACCAGCCAATCATAGCTTTATCTTTTTGTTTATTGCAACTTTTCCAGTTGTTTTAGATACAATTTTTAAATATTGGATTTTCCGTTACCTCAATCAAATATCTCCTTCCGCAGTCGCCACCTTAAAAAACATGAATGAGTAAGAGTAATATCTCTAATTTTTATTTTACGTTTTTTGAGTTGAAATAGTTACTTTTATCAACAGTTTAAGCTAAAAAGAATAAATTAGTTTACCCTCTCGAACCGTTAATATAAGCCGCAGTAAGAGAGTTTTTAGGAGAGTCAAAAATTTGCGAAACAGTACCAGATTCAATCAAACTTCCACTATTACCTTCCAACCAAAAAAAAGCTACATAATCAGCAATACGTTTAGCTTGAGCTAAATTATGAGTTACGATTAAAACAGTGTACTTTTCTCGCAGACTAAAGATTAAATCTTCGACAACACCGCTAGAAATTGGATCGAGGGCGCTACAAGGTTCATCCATTAGTAAAACTTCTGGTTGTAAAGCTAAAGCGCGGGCGATACAAAGTCGTTGTTGTTGTCCTCCAGATAAAGCTAAAGCATTACTTTTTAGTCGATCTTTAACTTCATTCCATAGCCCTACAGCTTGCAAACTATTTTCGACAAGATAGTCAATTTCCCTGCGATTTTTAATTCCATGTTCCTGTAAAGGAAAAGCGATATTTTTCCAAATTGAAAAGGGAAAAGGATTTGGTTTTTGGAAGATCTGACCAATCCGCCGACGCAAAGCAAGAGTGTCAATTTTTGCGTTGAGAATATCGAGGTCGCCAAACCTAATTTTTCCACTTACTTGACATCCAGGAATCAAATCCGTGAGGCGGTTGAGGCAAGATAAAAAGCTACTTTTTCCACAACCAGAAGCTCCAACAATCGCAGTGATAGAGCCTTTTTCAATTGCTAAAGTAACATTGCGGAAAGCAGATTTATGACCATAATCAAGACTTAAGCTTTCAGT
>JAWQFW010000478.1:0-1281 GCA_035968095.1 Oscillatoria sp. PMC 1068.18 | reverse complement strand
GAGGAATTGGGGGAATTGGGGGAATTGGAGGAATTGGAGGAATTGGAGGAATTGGGGGAATTGGGGGAATTGGGAAGTTTATGCTGGTAAGATTATCTCTGGTAATTTCCAAAACTTCCAACACCCGCAACACTTGCAATTTTGGGGACTGGTGAGGTAGGAAATTGAAAGAGAAAATTTAGCTGCGGGCAAGATTGCTCGGACTACGAATAAACTGGAACACATAGCTTAAACTTGACAATACTCATTCCTAGTGGAGTGAAAAAATGGTCTTAGATATTCAACAGCATCGGGAGGATATTCCACCGACTCCTCCACCTACGGACATTTGGAGTGACGAACCAGAGTTGGAAAGTTATCGCCATCTGAAACAACTAATTTTATTATTAACTTGCTTAGAACGTTTGTGGAGCGATCGCCAAGATTTCTTTGCGGCTGTTAATATGAGCGTTTACTACAGCACCGAACAACTCAAATCTAGAGATTTCCGGGGACCAGATTTTTTCGTCGTCCTGGATACCGAACGCAAAGAACGTAAAAGTTGGGTAGTTTGGGGCGAAAATGGCAAGTATCCGAATTTAATTATCGAAATTCTCTCAGACTCAACTGCGGGTAACGACCGAGGTAGTAAAAAACAACTTTATCAGAATATTTGGCGATCGCCAGAATATTTTTGGTTTCACCCCTACACCCTGGAATTTTGTGGCTTTAAACGCAATCCTACTGTTTATGAAGAAATTGCCCCGAATAACCAAGGATGGCTCTGGAGCGACGAGCTACAGCTATATCTAGGCATTTTTGACGAACAGTTACGATTTTTCACCAGTGCCGGGGAGTTAGTTCTTACCCCCGACGAAGCCGAAGCACAAGCGCTTCAACGTGCGACCGAAGCTGAAACGAGAATCACTCAAGTTGAAGCGAGAGTTACAGAAGTTGAAGCAAAAGTCACCGAAACTGAAGCAAAAGTCACTGAAGCCGAAGCTAAAGTTACCGCAGCCGAAGCAAAAGCTGAAGCTGAAAGACAACGCGCTGAAAATCTCTTACAAAGACTACGAGATTTAGGAATAGAACCAGAGGATGAATAATAAGTTAGCACGTAGCTACATTTAACACCTCACCAGTCCCCCAAATTTAAGGTTTGGGAGGTTTTGGAAGTGTGGGAGGTTTTGGGAGTATTACGAATTAGCGATGGCTACGCTGACAAGAGTGGTACATTTGCTCCAAATCAATTCCTCCAATTCCTCCAATTCCTCCAACTCCTCCAATTCCTCCAATTCCTCC
>JAWQFW010000477.1:0-1283 GCA_035968095.1 Oscillatoria sp. PMC 1068.18 | reverse complement strand
GTTCAAGGGTGCGATTTCTAAATCAAAAGGCAAAATTAAGCCCAAAAGCCAAAAATATCCCTATTAATCGGTGTCTATAACCGTCTGGAATTGACAACTAAGCGCCGTAAACGGTCGGGGATTCTCGCTTCATCGGGAGAGTCTAGAAAACACGGAACACGAGTCCAAATATTTTCCCCGATCTCTTTACCCTCAACGAGCATTTTTCCCATCTGCCCGACGGTACTCAACCTAATTTTACCACAACAGTCGCCTGAGAAAGGCGAGGCTTTAGACCCAGGTTTTTTGGTAAAGCCCAGAAATTTCCTCGACAAAATAAAATTACCATCACCTTAAGGTAGCCAAGGAAAATCGCGGAAATTGGGCTGACGCTTTTCGAGAAATGCCTGTTTTCCTTCCGACCCCTCTTCAGTCATGTAGTAAAGTAAGGTAGCGTTACCCGCCAATTCTTGCAAACCCGCTTGACCATCGCAGTCAGCATTAAAAGCCGCTTTCAGACAACGAATCGCGATCGGACTTTTCTCAAGAATTTCATTCGCCCATTGTATCCCCTCAGCTTCCAACTGTTCCACAGGCACAACACAATTAACCAGTCCCATCTCCAGCGCTTGAGTCGCACTATACTGACGACAGAGAAACCAGATTTCGCGAGCTTTTTTTTGACCAACAATACGGGCAAGATAACTAGCGCCAAAACCGCCATCAAAACTCCCAACTTTCGGACCTGTTTGCCCAAAAATAGCATTCTCAGCCGCAATAGTCAGGTCACAAATCAAGTGTAAAACGTGACCGCCCCCGATCGCATAACCTGCGACCATAGCAATCACTACTTTAGGCAGGGAACGAATTAAACGCTGTAAGTCGAGAACATTTAACCTCGGTACACCTTGATCGTCAACGTATCCGGCTTTACCCCGCACACTTTGGTCGCCACCAGAACAAAAAGCGTATTTACCGTCAGTATGAGGTCCTGCACCTGTTAACAGCACGACACCGATCTTGCTATCTTCACGGACATCACAAAAAGCATCATAAAGTTCAAAAACAGTTTTCGGGCGGAAAGCATTGCGTTTGTGAGGGCGATTAATCGTAATTTTGGCAATTCCACCGAATTTGTGATAAAGAATATCTTCGTAGGTTTTCGCCACTTCCCAGGCTACAGTAGTTGTTTTTTGGTCATCGCTCATTGGTTTTTAGTTGTTGTTATGGTTCGATTTGCATCCTCATTAAAAACTTGGGTCTGAAACCCCGTCCTTTGAGGACGGCTTAACAGTTGAATTTTA
>JAWQFW010000476.1:0-1300 GCA_035968095.1 Oscillatoria sp. PMC 1068.18 | reverse complement strand
GATTTGTAAACTTTAAATAAATTTGGTAATTTAATCTAAATCTGATTTTCAGATTTTACTAAAAAATCAACTATGAAACCAAAATTTGAAATTTCAAGTAAGAATCAAACCAAAGTTAATTTTAGTTTTAGTTTCGATAGGATAGAAAAAAGTTCCAGTTAACCTCAATGTAATATGAAATCACAAGCTTTATCTGCCGAGCGCACACCTACCACTAGTAAAACTAAATTCTATACCTGGAAGAATTTTCGTTGTGCTTATGAAATTAACACGGCTGAAGGAGCGATTGGCGATCGCCCTGGTTTATTATTAATCCATCCCATCGGTGTCGGTTTATCCTGTCGTTTTTGGGATCGCTTTACCACAAAATGGTATAATAGTGGACAAACTGAAACAATTTATAATCCAGATTTACTCGGTTGTGGAGAAAGCGAAATGCCTCATTTTGCTTATGATCCCACAGATTATGCCGAACAGTTGCATTACTTTTTAGAGAATGTCATCAAAAAACCTGTAGTAGTAATTTCTCAAGGTGCATTACTGCCAGTAGCGATCGCCCTTGTGCAAAAACAGTCTAAACTAATTAAAGGACTAATTTTCGCAGGTCCCCCAGCTTGGGAAATCATGACCAAACCGAGAAATTCGCTTCGGCAAAAATTAGTGTGGAATTTGTTAGATTCTCCCTTCGGTAATCTATTCTATCGCTATGCTCGCCGCAGTCAATTCCTAGAGTCTTTCTCTGAACGTAATCTTTTCGCTGAAGCTGAAGCAGTAGATGAGTCATGGTTGCAAACTTTACAACAAGGAGCAGTTGACCCCCGCAGCCGTTACGCTGTATTTTCTTTCTTAGCGGGTTTTTGGCGCAAAAATTACGCTCACGATCTCGCTTCTATTACCCAACCTACTTTAGTGGTTATCGGTGAACAAGCAGACAGCATTAGTAACAAAGATAAACCAGAAACTCCACAAGAACGCTTAATTTCCTATATCAAACACTTACCCAACGCTGAAGGAAATATCATTCCCGGTCGCAATGTACTTCCTTATGAGTCTACAACGGAATTTGTCGCAGTAGTTGCCGAATTTTGCCAAAATCTCGATTAATTAATCAAAACGCACCTGCGTCTCTACATCGACGACAGCTTATTCACTTATATATATGTAGGTAGAGCGTTGTCTTGAGAATCTGTAGAAAGAAGAGATTTCGCTAACTTATCAGTTAGATTAAACTTTTTAATGTTAAAACCCTTTACAAAACGCAACAAAATTGTTAGATTAGAAATGTGGAGGCAAACAAAAC
>JAWQFW010000475.1:0-1310 GCA_035968095.1 Oscillatoria sp. PMC 1068.18 | reverse complement strand
CTCTTTAGCAAGTAATCATTTTACAAATTTAGTCCAGGAATCGATAACTGAATATAGTTGGTAGTTTCTTTTGCGCTTATTTTCGGAGCAGAAACTTGTCTTTCTCGCTCTCTTTTTTTACTTAACATCGCAATCAAAGCTTTTCCTAAATGGTAAGCCATGTTTACCGGAACAGCATTCCCAATTTGTTTATATTGAGAAGTTAAAGAACCTGTAAATTCCCATTCGTCAGGAAATGTTTGAATGCGCGCATATTCTCTCACTGTTAAGGGACGAGTTTCATCAGGATGACATCTTTCCGTTTGGGTTTGCGCGGGGCTACAAGTAATTGTTAATGCGGGTTCATTCCAAGCAAGTCTTTTCGCAAATCCGGTTCTTCCACCACCTCGATAATAGCTTTGTTTCATGTATGTTTTCTGAATTTCTACTGGTAAATTACGCCAGTTTCCTCCTGGTGGAACTAATTCCATAATTGCTTTTTTGCGTTGATTGTAAGTAACACCGAGAGAAGAGGGGCAATTTTTCAAAGCTTCTTTGAGAGAAATTGTGTAATTCTTTTCTCGCGGAAAGAGAGGTTCGATGTTTAGATCTTTGCGAATTGCAATAATAATTACTCGTTCGCGCTTTTGGGGAACATCTAAGAATTGAGCGCTTAATAATTTGTAAGTAACACTATAACCTAATTCGTCTAATACTTTTAAAATTTTTGCTAAAGTTTTACCTTTTTGATGACTAATTAAACCACGAACATTTTCCGCGATCGCAATTTTTGGTTTTACTTCTGAGACACAACGTGCAAATTCAAAAAATAATGTTCCTCTAGTATCTGCAAAGCCTTTCCCAAAACCCGCGTAACTAAAAGCTTGACAAGGAAATCCCCCAGCAACAATGTCAATTTCACCTCGATATTTAGTAAAGTTTAAGTTAGCGACATCATCGTGAATAATCTGCCACTGGGGACGATTTGTTAGCAAAGTATTTACACAGTTTTTGTCAATTTCTACAAGTAAATTTGTTTGCAATCCTGCATTTTCTAATCCTAAAGCCATTCCTCCACAACCAGCGAATAATTCAATAATTTTGAAGTTAGTTTTACGTTCATCTTCAAGAATTTTATATTCACCAGAAAGTTCTTTTTGCAAAGTTTCTAATTCTTCTAAATCAAAAAGCCGTTGCTGATTATTATTTGCTTTACTTCTTAGCAATTTTTTCTTTTCCCAACTACGAATTATTTCTAGTGGTATATCTAAAATTTCTGCTGCTTGATATAGGCTAAGTTTTTCCATTTTTATTTCAGCTTGGGTAAATAC
>JAWQFW010000474.1:0-1378 GCA_035968095.1 Oscillatoria sp. PMC 1068.18 | reverse complement strand
CCGGTGGTAATATCTTTACTGAGTAAAGAACCACTGAGATTTATGACCAATGCGAATCAATTTGAGGGATTTCAAGGTTGGTTAATTAAGAGATTAGGAGCATTTCCCATCAATTTAGAACATCCTCAAATATCCAGTTTTCGGACAGCGATCGCGTTATTGCATGAAGGGAAAAAATTAGTGATGTTTCCCGAAGGAGGAATTGTCAGAGATCGAGTTTTGCGATCGCTAAAACCAGGATTAGCTCGTTTAGTCTTACAAGCAGAAGCCAGCTATTCCGAAGAAAATCTCAATATACCGATTATTCCAATCGCCATCAAATATGAACCAGATGCAGTCAGAGGAGCTAAAATATGTATTGAAATTAGCTCCCCAATCTATACTCATCAACATACTCAACAGAAAGACAAAGAAACAGCTATCGCTCTTACTTCAGCCTTAGAAACAGCATTAATGAATAGCTTAGAATCAGCTACTATTTAGTCACGAATGCGAGTAATAGTTAAAGCTTTCCAAGTATTTTCGCCAGCCATACCATCAGCAATTAAATTATAACGTCGCTGAAAAGCCATTACTGCGGCTTCAGTTTTCGAGCCAAAAATACCATCAATTTCGCTTCGATACTCGCCACTTTCCTGTAAAGCTGCTTGTAAAATTTCCACAGATTGTCCTCGACTGCCTTTTTCAAGCAAAGGCAAATTAACTGGAGAATCTTGAGCCAAACTTAACCATGTTTTTTCACCAACAATTCCATCTACAGCAAGAAACATTCGGTATTGAAATTTTTTGACAGCCGCTTCGGTTTCCTCATCAAAAACACTATCAACTTCACTCTCAAATACACCACGGTCTGCTAATAACTCTTGTAATTCTCGCACAAAATTCCCGCGATCGCCAAATTGTAAAATTGGTTTATCAGTTTTAATTTTAACTTTTGTTTCAATCATGTTAATTCTCCATTTCAAATTTCAATACTTTTAGATTAAAAATTCTAAGTTATGTTTTACGTCTCTCAAGATGAAGAGATTTTTTCAAGTAGTTTTTCTTTTTCCCCTATCTTGAGGTAGAGTAAAAGGAAAGCTAATTGATATTTCTAAGGCAAAAGTTAGACTACTTAAGATAGATTATCCGAAAAGATACTTAATCTCATCCAAAAGATGTAAGTATTTTTATGTAGTCAAGAGGGAACTAGAAAAATAGTTTTTTGCGGTTAACTCAAGTGAAAAGTTACTTAATTTATTTTCAACAGCATTTATCTAGCTAAAGAATAACTATTTAGCAAAGTAATTACTAAATTAAAAATATAATTTTAAATAAAAGAGTGTCACTCCATCTCTATTCATGAGTTTCGACTCACTTGATTGGTTCATCCAGTAGC
>JAWQFW010000473.1:0-1381 GCA_035968095.1 Oscillatoria sp. PMC 1068.18 | reverse complement strand
ATTGGGAGACAAGGAAGAGTCAATGGTTGGTAAGATGTCTGTTGGTAATTTCCAAAACCCCCAACACTCCTCTTTTGGGGACTGGAGACTGGTGACTGGGTAAATTGGTAACTTGGAAATTAGTAACTGGGTAACGGAAGATTGGCAAACTAGGTTATTCAATTACCACCGAACAATTAACAGTTAATTGTTCACTGACAGTTAATTATTGATCGTCCTTGTTTCCGAATCGATGAGTTTCTAATAATCCCCAATCCCTAATTCCCAATCCCCAATCCCCAATCCCCAATCACCAATCCCTAATCCCTAATCCCCAATCCCCAACCAAAACTCGGAACTTCTCATCCCTAACACAGTTCAAACACAATAGTAGATCCAAATCACGGATTTTATCACTTTATAATTCAAGTTGGCACTAATGTTGACTACACTTTTGTCCCGATTTTACCTTAAGAAAAAGATTAGCCGTCCGCTAATTGTCGCTTCCTTAGCCACAATAGGGATACTATTTGGGGTTGTTCCCAGTATTTCAGAACAATCTTTCAGCTTATCTTTCCCCAACTCAGCTTACGCACAAGAATTTACCGACCAAGATATACTGAATTATGCGCGAGCAATTTTAGATATGGAATCACTGCGTCAGCAAGCTTATAACGATATCAAGCAAATTATCGGTACTCAACCACCAACAATAGCTTGTAACGATCGCCAAAGTTGGCGTAGTCTTCCCAGAAATGCTCAAGCGATCGCCATTAATTACTGTAATGGTTCTCGTAGTATTGTGCAAAATAGCGGTTTAAGTATTTCTCTATTTAATAATATGACCGCTAGTGTGCAATCCGATTCAAGGCTCAAAGAAAGAATTCAACAAGCAATGATTCGACTCCAAAGACGCTAACTTTTGTCTAAAATTCACCCCGATGCTGACTTTTACTCAACTGATATCTACCACCAACAAGGTGAATCAAGTTCAAGTCGATTTTACCCTCTTTCTCAATGCCGAGGAACGTACCCGCAGTCGCTATCGTTTTGAAACCGAAGCTGGTAAAATTCTCTTAATGCGATTACCGAGAGGAACGATTTTTCAGGATGGAGATCGACTACTTTCGCTAACTGGAGAAGTAGTCCAAATTCTAGCTAAACCTGAACCTGTACTAACAGTAACAGCAAAATCTCCCCTTGATTTACTCCGCGCAGCTTACCATCTCGGTAATCGTCACATCCCTCTAGAAATTACTTCTACTTATTTAAGATTGTCTCCTGATTCAGTTCTAGAAGCAATGCTTTTACAGCTAGGTTTAGAAGTAAAAAAAGAGGTGGTAGCTTTCTTTCCGGAAATTGGTGCTTATTCTCATTAGGGATTGGGGACTGGGGACTGGGG
>JAWQFW010000472.1:0-1382 GCA_035968095.1 Oscillatoria sp. PMC 1068.18 | reverse complement strand
ACTGTAGACTGATTGTTATTTTCTTTAATAATAATCGAATTAGTGTTAAGACAAAATAAGCGATCGTCACACAATTTATTGCTATTTTTAGACTTAAATTTTTCGACTAAATCAAAGTTAACTTGTTTGCGAGGACTAATATAAAGAAAGAGAAAACCTTCATCTAAATGTAAGCGAAGAAAATTAGCGATCGCCGTAGTTTTGCCAATTCCAGGATTCCCTGTTAAAAAAAGATAAGTATCGTCAGAAACAAGCGCTTTATGAATTAAACTTGCATGAGCATCCCTGAGAGTTAAACCAGATTTTATATTTAATTGCGTTGCTAATTTAGGATTAATAATACTGACAGAGTTAACAAAGTTTTCTACTTTTTCAGTATGAATAATTTCAGATATTTCATTATCTCGGCTATTCAGAGGTTTAGTCGATAATTCCTGAATAAATTTCTTTCCATTAAAAAAACTTTTAGCCCCATTGCGCTGAATTAACTTTAAAACTTTAGTACGAGCATTTTTGAGATCTTGTTCTTTATCCTCATTGCGGTAAATTTCTGAACAAATCGCTAAAAAGTTGAGATTTTCTGGACTTAAAGAAAGTGAATTCAAAGCGCGATCGCTGTAACCAACAATATTAAATACTACATCTGTTTCGTTACTTAAAATCTTTGTCCGGAGCAAGAAATTGTAGAAACTATAAGCATAACTTCCTGCTTGAATTAATTTTGCACTTTCTTTATCTTTACGCTTAAATGCAGTAAGATATCGCTGTAAATCTTCAGAAAATTCTAAGCCAATATCTGTCGTTTTTCCTGTATCAATCCGTAACTGAGAAAAGACACTTTTTGAACGCAGATAACTAATTTCTCGCATTAATATTTTTCGCAAAATTTCAATATTATCCAGAGGTTCTAAATCTTCGGCTGATTTAACTAAAAAAACGGATAAATCTACGCATAAAATTCGATATTTTTTACCAGAACGGATTAAGATTAAAGTATCAGCTTTGAGAAATTCACCTTTTTTTGTGTAGCGAGAAATATACTCGTTAATATTCTTTAAATCGCCTAACTGAGATAAACATTCTCTTAATTCTTGCTTAGTGTCTGCGGAACCAGTCCCAAAATTGTTATCTCCTGCAAAGCTACATTGATAATAAACAATTTCCAGCTTTTTAATTTGGCGATCGCTCCAGTTACTTGAGTAAATATACTCACTTAAAAAGTTCCATCCAGAGAGAAAACCTTTCTGGATAAAATATTGACTCCATTTTTCCACAATTTGAATATTTTCGGTACTAATCAAAAAATGATCGGCTACAATGCGCTTGGCAATTTCTGGTAACTTTAATTGCTCTAATTCTCGGCGATATAAATTATTATAATT
>JAWQFW010000471.1:0-1384 GCA_035968095.1 Oscillatoria sp. PMC 1068.18 | reverse complement strand
GTCTTAGGATATATAACTATTGGTTTGTGTTTAGTTGTAATTTATTTAATATTCTAGCTGAGTTTTGAATATCTTAAGGAATTTGGGGCAATTTATTGAGCCAATTAAGAGAATATTACTTAGGAGAGAGGCGATCTAGGCTTTTTTTTATGTACATTTAACGTAAAGAGTTTGAAATACAGAAATATCTAAGAGGTATAAAATGAATTTATTACGAATTATTTTAGCACTGTTTTTACCCCCGGTAGCAGTATATTTAACGATGGGAATCAGTCAGGCTTTAGTTATCAACGTCTTGTTGACTTTGTTGGGGATTCTTCCTGGTAGTATTCATGCTTTATGGGTTATTGTCAAGCATGAAGAAAAAACCAGCGAACCAACATTATAAACTCTGCTGATTTTTTCCTTCCATCTGCAAAAGGTTGCTCGATTATGAGCGCCTTTTTTATTGAAATAGTAGAGACATTAACGGCAATGTCTCTACTATTATTTATTTTGAATTAGCTTGAAGTGAAAGAGATTCCAGAGTTGTAATCAGAATTTTGCTCTCGGTTTTTTCTGCTAAACTTCTAACTTGGAACTTTTTTGATTAAACTTTGGGTTTTTGCGGTTTGTTGTCTTGGAAAACTTCTTTGGCTGAGTTCCACAAATCTTTGAGAATTTGTTTGACTCGCTGTTCTTTTTGGGCTAAGGCTGTACCTGCTTCGCCTAATTTGGATTCAAATTCAACTCGTTTTTGTTTAACGTTTTCGGCAACAACTTCGGGTTTATTTTCGGTTTGATTGTACCAATTTTTGGCTTCGTCTAAGTATTTTTGGACTTCGGGATAACGTTCGCCATAACGAGCAGCCAAGTTAGCTCGAATTATTGCTAATTGGGCTTTTAGTTGCGCGTAGCGTTTTTGCATTAAGGCGACTTCTTCGCTATCTTTAACAGTAGCGATTGCGGAATCTAAATTAGTTTTCACTTCGCTGTTTTGGTCTTGGCTGCTATCTTGAATATCCAGGAGGTAGCTGTTGACTTCGGCTTCAAGTTCTTGCTCCTCTTTTTCCATTTGAAGTTCAAGTTGTTCTACTTGTTGTTGAGTTTGAGAAAGGGCTTCGCGTCTTTTGCTACTTGCGGCTTCAATTGCGCCTTCAATGGAAGCAGTAATTTCTTCTTTGGCTTCCTTTCCTTTGCTTTGTAAGTTATCAATTACGCTGCTGACAGCATCTTTAACGAGGATGCGAATTTCTCCGGAACCTTCTTTGAGTTCAGCTATTGCTTCGGAAACAGCATTTTTCACGATTTCGCGAATATTTTCGCTGCGAAGTTTACCTTCGCTTTTGGCTTTGTTAAGGTCTTCTGTAACTCGTTCTTTGATAGAATTAGGCATGGTTAAATC
>JAWQFW010000470.1:0-1401 GCA_035968095.1 Oscillatoria sp. PMC 1068.18 | reverse complement strand
CCACGGGGGGTTTGCCCCTACTGGGGACTGGGAACCAGACTCACCCGATCTTACTAAGAAAAGAGCAAACACAAACCAGCGAGGGCAGTATTAATTAAGTAAAAAGTTCCCACAATTTGGGTTTCTGACCAACCGCTAAGTTCGAGGTGATGGTGAATCGGAGCCATTTTCAACAACCGTTTACCTTTCCCGTCGGGTCCTTTGGTAGCTTTGTAGTAACCTACTTGTGCCACTACTGAAAGCGACTCGATAAAGAAAATTCCACTGACGACAAATAAACCCCAGAGATTGTGGCTGAGAATCCCAACGGCGGCTAAAGCACCTCCGATCGCTAAAGAACCAGTATCGCCCATAAAAACTTTCGCTGGGTTGCGGTTGTGGATTACAAAGCCGAGACAGCCACCAGCCAAACAAGCACAGAAAACAGTTAAACTCGGAGTCGTCGAAGTAGCGATCGCGCCTAACCCTAGTAAAGCTAACGCCCCAGTTCCAGCAGCCAACCCATCGACACCATCAGTTAAGTTGGTAGCATTGGTTTCTGCGACTAAAGCGAAGCCAGCTATTGCCCAAAAAAACAGTCCCAAGGGCAAAATTAAATTACCAGGTAAATTAACTGTGGTAATGCTTTCCGGTTGAGTTGCAAAAGCCCACAGACAAAATACTACCGCCGTGACGATTTGTAGTAGTAATTTCATGCGGGGGGAAATACCTTTATTCGACTTCCGACGCAAAACTTCCCAGTCATCGATCCAACCGATTGCAGCGTAGGCGATCGTCACAATCGACACTGCAACTACTTCCGGGGCAAATTTCGTCCAGAACAAAGCAACTAAGATTGCTACAGGAACAAAAAACACCCCGCCCATCGTCGGAGTGCCTGCTTTTTTCAAATGAGTTTGAGGACCGTCTTCACGAACGTGCTGTCCTGTTTTCAACTTGCGTAAGAGTGGAATAACTAGATAACCAGAAATCCCACTTAAAAAGGCACAGATGCCGAGAGGTAAGCTGATTGAACTTTCGTAACCAAGAAATTGACCAGTAGTGGCATCAAAAATTACTGCCAATAAGCTCAAAAGAAAGCCGAGTAAAATTAGTAAAGCTTCTCCAGAAGGCTTGAATCCTGTTCGGGAAAATAATTTTGCGTCCACAATTGTCTCACACCAAAAAATATCGCAAATTTCTTGCCAGCTAAACTTTATCATCGTAGCTAACCCTTTAGTCAAGAGGCGATCGCGTCCTTGAATTGAATAACTAGCTCGATTGTCTTCTTCGGCACTATATTTCTGGCAAGATCTCAGTTAATCCGGCAAAGTTTTGCTGATTCACGATCTGGCGCTGAAAATAGCTCATTTCCCCTAATTCGCCCAATTCCCCCAATTCCTCAAATTCCCCCAATTCCCC
>JAWQFW010000469.1:0-1409 GCA_035968095.1 Oscillatoria sp. PMC 1068.18 | reverse complement strand
GTAAATATTTATGAGTATAAAAGAAAAAGCAGTTACAAGTGTAGTATGGTCAGTGATTCAAAACTGGGGAAGCCAAGCTGTTTCCTTAATTGTATTTTTAATCTTGGCTCGTTTACTAACTCCAGAAGCCTTCGGTTTATTAGCTCTAGCTAACGTTTTTTTGGCGTTTATGCAAATTTTTATTGAACAAGGGTTGAGTCAAGCTTTAATTCAACGTAGAGAAATAGATACAGAACACCTTGATACTGCTTTTTGGGTGAATTTAATAAGTGGTTTACTGCTGACAATAATTAGTTTCTTGATTGCGGGATCTATCGCAAAAATATTTCATCAACCAAAGCTTACGCCAATCTTAAAGAGCTTTTCTGTACTATTTTTTATTAACTCAGTCAGTCACGTTCATAAAGCTATTTTAATCCGAGAACTTGCTTTTAGAATTCTCGCTGTACGGACTTTAGTAGGAATTTTGATTGGTGGAATGGTAGGTGTAATTATGGCTTTTTCCCAGTTTGGGGTTTGGAGCTTAGTTAGCCAACAAATTGTGTTTGAATCGGTAGTAGTTTTACTCATATTGCAAGCAGTAAAGTGGCGGCCAGGATTTAAATTTTCTGGGAAACATTTTGGAGATTTATTTGGCTTTGGGATTAATGTAGTAGGATTAGAGTTTCTCAAATTTGTGAATAAACGTGCTGATAATTTACTAATTGGTTATTTTTTGGGAGAAGTAGCTCTAGGGTATTACGCGATCGCCTATCGTGTGTTACAAGTAATGGCTCAGTTGCTCGTGGGTACAAGCAACCAAGTAGCACTCCCCACCTTTTCTAAGCTACAAGAAAACCCCGAACAGTTTCGTCAAGCATTTTATCGAGCAACAGAGTTTACCAGTCTATTTGCTTTCCCTGCTTTTGGAGGTATGGCAATATTAGCACCAGAACTGGTAATCTCAGCATTTGGAGAGCAATGGATACCATCGATTCCGGTCATGCGAGTTCTTGCCTTTGCCGGAATTCGTCACTCTCTTTCATACTTCAATTCCTCTGTCTTTATGGCTATGGGCAAGCCTTCTTGGAGACTTTGGATTACCTCAATAGAAGCAGCATTTAGTCTAGTAGCTTGTTTAGTGGCAGTTCGATGGGGTATTGTAGCAGTTGCTTTAGCTTATGTTATTAGTCTTTATTTTGTCTTTCCGGTAAGTCAAAAAGCAGTCAACAAGTTAATTAATGTGCCAACTTTGTTGTATTTTCAACAAT
Source organism: Oscillatoria sp. PMC 1068.18 (assembly GCA_035968095.1). Taxonomy (GTDB): domain Bacteria; phylum Cyanobacteriota; class Cyanobacteriia; order Cyanobacteriales; family SIO1D9; genus IIICB1. Next base: position 159 of record JAWQFW010000469.1, on the reverse strand, counting down.
TTCTTACTCCGATAATCGCTACAGTAGTTATGGTCGCTGGAATCTTGGTCGCTAAACATTTTTTGGTTGATTTAATTAATGTAAAACTTTTACTAATGGTTACTACCTTAATGGGAATAATAATTTATGGATTGGCAATTAAATTTTTAAATCCTAAGT
>JAWQFW010000468.1:0-1416 GCA_035968095.1 Oscillatoria sp. PMC 1068.18 | reverse complement strand
TTTGACATACTCCCTGGCGTAAACGCACAGGGATTCTTTACGCTTCATTGACTGATGCAGCCGAAGCCGTCTTACTCTGTCGGAAGCGTACATTTAAGCTCGTGCCGATGTCCCATGCCGAGCATTTCTATATTTACCGAAGCGTTCTCATCCCGGTCGTGTTCTGTGCCACAACCTAAGCAAAGTATCGAACGAACAGATAGAGCGATTTTGCCCCACTTGAATCCACAATCTGAGCAAACTTGGCTTGTGGGTTCCCATCTACTAATTACTCGGAAGTCTCTACCCAGCTTTTCTGATTTAGACTCGATTAAAGTCCTGAACTCTCGCCAACCTTGCTGACTAATTGCTCTAGACAACTTACGGTTTTTGACCATACCTGACACATTCAAATCTTCCAAAATGATAGTTTGGTTTTCACTCACCACTTTGGTTGACAGCTTGTGTAAGAAGTCTTTTCGGGTATCTGCGATTTTGTTGTGAATCTTAGCTATTTGAATTCGAGTTCGGTTTCTTCGTTTTGAACATGATTGCTGACGCGCTAATTTCCGTTGAAGTTTCCGAATTTTGCGGTCATGCTTTGAGTAATCAGGACTAATTACTTTTTTACCATCGCTCATTACAGCAAAGGTTTTAATCCCCAAATCAATTCCGATACTTTGGTTTTCAGCATCAATTTGATTTGGCTCAATCTCGACAACGAAGCTGAGAAAATAGCGATTAGCACAGTCCTTGATGACAGTTACGGAGCTAGGATTTGCGGGCAACTTTCTTGACCAGACAGGCTTGACAATACCTATCTTTGCCAGATAAATACCTTCGCCTTTGAGCGAGAAACCTCCAATTCTGAACCGTGCCGATTGTCTATTAGTCCGCTTTTTGAACTTTGGATAACCAACTTTTCTGCCTTTTCTCTTAGCTTTACAGGAGTCGAAAAAGTTTTTAAAAGCTATCTCTAAATCGACTACTGACTGCTGTAAGGGAATATTGGAAACTTCGCTCAACCATGCTCTAGCTTCAGTCTTTTTCGCCTGAGTTATAACTATCTTTTGGAGTTCGGTGGATTTAGGTTTCTTTTCAGATTGTTTGCAGATTACTAAAGCATCGTTATACACTACCCGAACGCAACCAAACAACTTAGCTAATCTCTGTTGTTGTTGACTTGTTGGATAGAAACGATATTGGGATCTAGCTTTCATTGAATCGACCTCTCAATGTACTTATTAGATTATATTAAATGTATACTTATTTGTTCACACATCCATAAAAACTAACAAAATTTACGTTAGAGTTACTGATTACGAAAGGTTACAACTAGAAGAAGCCACTAGGAGAGGAATGACAAAATCTGAACTAATTCTTAGTCTCATAGCTCGTTTACCTGCACCTTCTCAAAAGCCGTCCTAGAAGGACGGG
>JAWQFW010000467.1:0-1438 GCA_035968095.1 Oscillatoria sp. PMC 1068.18 | reverse complement strand
AAGATGCTCTTGTGCGGGGGTTGGGTAGAATCGGTAGCTCTGTGCTTTTTCCATGTCTCACATCTTAGCATAATGTTTGTGAGATTGGGAGAGCGTTAAAGTTGAAGTGTCAAGCCGTCCTCAAAGGACGGGGTTTCAGACCCATTTTTTTTGATGACAGGTGCGAAAATAATCCTCCCAGCGAAACTTTTTTGCTTGCGAAAACGACTTGAGGGTTAGGGATGGATCTTGGTTAAAGGAAGATTCTCCCCTCGAATGATGAATTGATAAATACGAAGTCTAACAATTGATTTAGATTCCTAATTTAATAATTAAAATCGGATAATTTTTTAGTTATGTATTACCACAAAAACTATAAATCGTCAAGAAAAAAAAGGCAGATTGTCAAGTCGGTGAAGCGATCGCTAATTTATTTTAGTAGTATCCTAACTGCGGCGGGAGTGTTTTTTGTTGCTAGCAGTGCGGAAGCTGCTGACAGCGTAGTTTTAAAGTATAAATTTTTGCGAGAATCAGTATCAATCCCGGAATTAACTGCACTCGCGGAAACAGGTGAGGTATCTTCTTCCTTAAATGCTTATTTAAAAATGGCGAATAAGGAACCAGAAGAGTTACGCAGAGTTTTAAACGATGAAATTGATGTGAATGGGCTACTTTTATCGCGTCTACTTAACACTACCCCAGGCGAACTTGTCCTTGACCAAGTAAGCGAGATTATTCACACTCCGACAAATCGAGCTAACCAACAAGCTTTACGTGCTGCTTTGGTTAAATCTGCTTTGGAAGATAACCAAATTTCCTTGATTGAAATGCTCCAAAATTACCCGACAACAGAAGTTCATGTTGAAGGAGAAAGAATTGAGGAAGTTTACAATCGAGTTAGTGGCTTGCTCAAGCGTATACCCCGCTTACCTTTTTAAAGAATTAAGCAGATGAGAAAAAAAGATAAATCCCGCGCTGGAGAGATAGTTCAGCGTCGGGAGGATTTGATATAACCTAATAAGCCAAGGTTTCGAGAGTCTCCCGGAGATAACGACGAACCAAAGCGTCAGTGTTTGGTGGTTGGGATGATTCAATCGCAGTATTTTGTTGTAGTTGCCAACGCTTGAAACCAGAACTATTGGCGATCGCTTCTTTTAAGTTTTCCCAGATTTCGCTGTCTGGGGAATATTGACCTAAAGAGGAAATGGTTGAACTAGACATTTGCACTCTTACTCCATAATCAGGTGTTTTACCTTTAGAATAGCCTAGTTTTTATTGACGCTGCTGCTGCAAATTACACAAAATTGGTGATTTGCGACTGGGGATTCTGGGGATTGGGGATTGGTGATTGGGAAGGGGAAATGGAGGAATTGGAGGAATTGGAGGAATTGGAGGGATTGGGAAGGGGAATTGGAGGAATTGGAGGAATTGGAGGAATTGGAGGAATTGGAGGAATTGG
>JAWQFW010000466.1:0-1517 GCA_035968095.1 Oscillatoria sp. PMC 1068.18 | reverse complement strand
GCTCAACAATAATAAATTATGTTTAAACCGCAAGAAATTCTCCAAAATCGCTATCAACTCGAAGCCGAACTAGGTAATAACGCTAACCGTAAAACTTGGCTAGCAACCGACTTAAATACTTCATCTCCCGTAGTAATCAAACTACTCGCTTTTAACCCGCTTATGCAGTGGGAAGAATTAAAACTATTTGAAAGAGAAGCACAAGTTCTGCAAAATATAAATCATCCGAGAATACCTGAGTATTTAGATTTTTTTTCAGTTGAGAAAAGCAGCGAAAATGAATTACCTTACTTTGCTTTAGTACAAAAATATATTCCCGGTACATCAGTTAAGAAAATTATCGAAAAAGGCAAAAAATTCAGCCAAAACCAAGCCCGTTATCTCGCCGAAGATATCTTAGAAATTCTCATTTATTTGCACGAACTCAGTCCACCAGTCTTGCACCGAGACATCAAACCGAGTAACATTATTTTAGGGAAAGACGACAAATTTTATTTAGTAGATTTTGGTGCAGTACAAGACAAAGCTAAAGCTGAAGGAGTTACTTTCACTGTTGTGGGAACTAGCGGTTATGCACCACCGGAACAACTTTGGGGAAAAGCCGTTCCTGCGTCGGATCTTTATGCGTTAGGAGCAACCGTAATTCATTTATTAACTGGGATATCTCCAGCAGATTTACCTCAGCGACAAATGCGAATTGATTTTAGTAGTAAAGTTGAGCTAAATCCCGATTTTAATTATTGGTTAGAACAACTTATTCAACCAGCACCAGAAAGAAGATTTACCACTGCGAAACAAGCTTTATCCGCTTTACAAGCAGTTGAGATGCAGGAAGTTAAAAAATCTCAGAAAAATTTTTCGGAATATTTAACTTTATGTTTTGTTTTAGGTATTACTTTGATGGGTATATTTGTAGTAGGTCAGTCGGGAATGATAGATGGTGCATCTAAAGCAAGAGAAAGTGAAGGAAAAAATAGTTTAGCTTCAATAAATCGCGCTCAACAAGCTTACTTTTTAGAAAAGAATAATTTTACAGATTCTCTGAAAGAATTAGGGCTTAGTATTGAACCTGAAACTTATACCTACAGTTATTCAATTGCTTCTACAAGAGAAAACATGGTTTTTCATTATGCAGTAGCCAAAACTGATAATACCAGAAGTTTTGTTGGTGCTGTTTATCGAGATGAGGTTAATAGTGAAGATGTTACTTTAACAATTATTTGTGCGTCGGATGCTGAGGAAAAATTAAAGTTACCAGAACCAAGTTTAGAAAAAGGAAAATTAACTTGTCCTGAAGGAACAACTGATTTAGATTATTAACTATTTTTGCAGCTAAAAGTTAAAAGAGCGGCATTTATCTTGAGTAATATTTCTTAGATTTATTAAGTAGAGACGTGATTGACAACGCCTCTAGTAATACTAAGTTGCGTCCAGAGATATTATTTTTATAAGACGTAAGATAAAAAAAGAAGTTGTATCTAGATATTTCATTCAGTTCAATATTTTAGTCTCTAAAC
>JAWQFW010000465.1:0-1549 GCA_035968095.1 Oscillatoria sp. PMC 1068.18 | reverse complement strand
TACCCACAGACCGTGAGACAGGTCGTCCACGCGGTTTTGGTTTTGTGGAAATGTCTGCTGACGAGGAAGAAGAAAAAGCGATTGAAACTTTAGATGGTGCATCCTGGATGGGTCGTAACATGAAAGTTAACAAAGCCAAACCTCGTGAAAACAACCGCAGTTCTAATTCTTTCGGTGGTGGTCGCAACAAAAGCTTTTCTCGTTCTTCTCGCTACTAAAAATTAGCGTCGATATTGACAAAGTTTCTTGCTGTACACACTTAGATAATCTCAAGTAAGATTTAACACCAGGGTGTGCGATCATCGCGCACCCTAACAATTAATAAAACCCAGACTACAAGCTAAAATTCCGTTTGAGGATGGATCAATTGAAAACCAAGATTTTTTAACTTTTGGTTTGATACTCTCGCATTATAAGGTCGAGGACTTTTTTGATTTGTATCCCAATTGACCGGAGATAAATTATTTTTAGCTAAGACAGCGTTAATTAGTTCTCCGCTAGTTAATTTATCATCATCAACAAGATTATAAACACCTTCAAGTTGATGGATACGCGCAAATTCAATTGCAGCAACGATATCATCTAAATGTATCCAATTAGTTGCATCGTCACCTTGACCGGGACGAGTCGTACCAGCAACGCGACTGAAAATTTTTACCAACTCCCTTTGTCGTCCATAAATTCCTCCCAGTCGGAAAAGACAAACTTTCAACTTCTCCGTTGCTGCGGAAAGTAAGACTTTTTCAGTCTCCGCGAGAATTTGACCATTTTCATTTGCAGGTTTGACTGGGGAAGTTTCATCTACCACAGCCCCAGCGCGATCGCCAAAAACCGAATAAGAACTGGTATAAATTAATTGTCGCACTGTAGGAGTTTCTTGTAAAACAGAAACCAGAGTTTCCGCAGTACCAAGATAAGTTTCCCTGTAACTAGCAGCATTCCTAGCCCCAACAGATAATAAAACCAACTCTTGTCCTGCAACTACCGATTTTAACCTTTCTCGGTCATTACCGCGAACCACCACCACCTGACTAGCAAGATTTTCCAAACCAGCAACACGAGAGTTAGTCGTCGTCGTCACCGTAACCACTAAATCTTTTTCTTGACTCCAGTAACGCGCAACCTCCGTACCCACATAACCACAACCAATGATTGCAACTTTCATTTTCGACAGTAAAATAGCAACGATAGCAAAGTAATTTTAAGCTGTTGTGGCGATCGCCGCCAAACCCTCCCACCATCTTCTTCCCTTTCACACCTAACCCTAATCTTACCCTTTACTAAGCTAACCTTTTCCTACATTCAACTTAATTCCTCATTTTTGCCAATCTGTATCTTAAGATAGGTGCTTCTCGTCTTTTTTTGGATATATTTTCATATTTATAACTCACTCACACCAAATAATTACCTTCTTCTTCTCTAGTTATTTTACAGAATCTTTAAGACTTAATTTGGAGCATTATTTTCAACCCAATCTATTGACAAAAAACCTAAAGTGTAGTTCTCTATAAACTATACACTCATAATTAAAACATATTGCAACTAAAAA
>JAWQFW010000464.1:0-1556 GCA_035968095.1 Oscillatoria sp. PMC 1068.18 | reverse complement strand
CAATTTAAGAGAGCGTAGATCAAGCAAATTGAGATTAGAATTTAACATAAAATTATAAAAATAGAGACAGGTAATTTTTCTGTCTCTAGAAAAAAAGATTGCAATTTTTATCAGGAAAGAAAGCTAAGTTAGCTGATGACTAATTCTTCTTGGAATTGGCTAATACTAACTCTGGGTAGACGATGTTTGAAACCACAGAGAATCTCCCAAGAAATAGTTTCTAGAGTAGAAGCCCAATCGTCAGCAGTAATTTGTAAGTTACCATCTTGACCAATCAGGGTAACAACTTCTCCAGGTTGAAGATCGGGAATGTTAGTCACATCAAGCATCAATTGATCCATCGTGATAGCGCCAATTTGAGGAATCAATTGACCTCGGATTAAAACTTGTAAACGGTTAGAAAGATTGCGAGGTACGCCATCAGCATAACCGATACCGACAACAGCAAGACGTATTTGGCGATCGCTAACAAATTTATGACCGTAGCTAACACCAGTTCCCGGAGGAAGAGTTTTTACTTGGGTAACTCGTGCTTTAACTTGGAGAACAGGCTTTAATTCAAGTAGAGAACGCAAATGTTCCCCTGGATAAAGCCCATAAATCGCCAAACCGACTCTAACTAGATCGTAATGTAAAGCGCGATCGCCTAAAGTCGCCGCCGAATTAGCCAAATGTAAACGAGGTGGTTGAATTCCCGCAGCCTTTAGTTGCGCGATCGCCTCTTGAAAACGCTCCTGTTGCTGTTTCATCACCGTAGGATCGGGATCGTCAGCCGTAGCTAAATGAGAATAAATACTCGCTAAATCTAAATGCGGTAACTGTTGTACCAACTGAGCAAACTCCGTCGCACAATACCAAGGAGTACCCAAACGAGACATACCCGTATCCAACTTGAGATGAACAGCTAAAGACTGTCCCAAAACACTCATCGTCTCCGAAAAAATTAAAGCCTGTTGAGGGGTACACAAAGTTGGTTGTAGATCGTAGGACGCGATCGCCTGCACTTCCTCCGCACTATTAATCGCACCTAAAATTAAAATCGGAGCCAGAATCCCCGCTTCACGTAATTCTACCCCTTCGTTTAAAGTCGCCACTGCTAGCCAACTAGCACCAGCCCTTAACGCTGTTTGTGCAACTCTCACTGCACCATGACCATAAGCATCAGCCTTAACCACCGCCATCAACTCAGTTTGAGGCTGTAAAATACTCTTAAGCTGGCGAACATTACTTGCCAAAGCTGAGAAATTAATTTCTACCCAAGCACGCTGTCGAACTGCTTGATTTGCACCAAAAGTTAGTTTACCGCAGACGTTACAGCGAACAGAAGCTTCATTTTGGCTTTGCTCCCGATTGAACACAACTTCTACTCCTCATCACTCACATTTTTGTTTAACCTAGGCAAAATCTAGACAATCCGGAGATCTTGCCGCAAGTGTTGCAACTAATCAAGCAAAATCAACACCGTGCTGTCAACTATCTTGGGTGATTGAGAACTGGTGATTGGGGACTGGGGACAAGGAGGAAATGGGAGACAAGGAGGAGTTGGGAGAGTAAAT
>JAWQFW010000463.1:0-1563 GCA_035968095.1 Oscillatoria sp. PMC 1068.18 | reverse complement strand
AAGGGATTTGCTTTGACCAGCGAATAGCCAAAGGTTCAAGGCATTTAGCTAAATAGATTTGACCGTTTTGATATTTAAATGCGGACTTGGTAAATTCTGCACTTCCGACTTGATGTTTTTTCTTAAATTTAGGGTATTTGGTACGTCCAGCCCAAAAATTGCTAAAAGCCGTTTGTAAATGTCTTAAACCCTGTTGCAAAGGAACACAACTTACTTCGTTTAAAAAGTCGAGTTCTTCCTGTTTTTTCCATGCGGTTAGCATCGAAGAGGTTTGAGTATACCCTACCCTTTCATGTCTTTCGTACCAAGCTTGAGTTCGTTCCTGGAGAGCTTTATTGTAAACCAATCTGACGCAGCCCAATGTCCGCCGCAAAAGATTTTCTTGTGCGGGGGTTGGGTAGAATCGGTACGAATAAGCTTTCTCCATTCTCGAATCTTAACAGAGTTTTTGTGAGACGGGTGGAGTGCTAAAATTCAAGTGTTCAGCCGTCCTCAAAGGACGGGGTTTCAGACCCAAATTTTTGATGAGTGTTTCTGAAAATCGAGAATTGAGCGAAAGCGAATATCAAGCAAGGGTAGAAAAAAATCTCGCTACCTTGCAAAAAGATTTACCAACTTTATTTGCAGAGGATATTAGCTACGAAATTTACACCCCAGATATTTATTTCAATGACCCGGTAAACACTTTTAAATACAAATTTAATTACCGAATTATTTTCTGGACGTTACGCTTTCATGCTCAACTCTTTTTTCGTGAAATCTACTTTGATGTTCACAATCTTCGCCAAGTAGCAAAAGACGTAATTCAAGTAGATTGGACAGTGCGGGGTACTTTGCGCGTTCCCTGGCAAGCAAAAGTATTTTTCAATGGTAATTCGACTTATAAAATGAATGAAGAGGCTTTAATTTACGAACACCTCGATACTTGGGATCGAAAACCAAAGGAAATTCTCAAGCAGTTTTTGCCAACAAAACTACAAAAGTCTTGAATACTTACTTGCCTTTCGCTCCCATAATGCCCGAAACTACTACTGGTAGTGGTTCGGGAAGTTCTTTTTGATTAGGTAATGGTAAATCATCAAGATCGCCGTAGTAATCTAGTTGGTTAATTTCGCCAATTGCTGCTTGATCTTGGTTAATGCAGCTTGGTTTTTTCGCAAATTGGCAAACACGCGCCCAGAGTCTTGCCCTAGTGCCTGGAGGTCCAAAAGAAAATAGAACTTTATCTCCTGCTACTATTTTTACTCCACAAGCTGGACAGACTCCTATTTTGTTTTTAGACATAATTTTCTCTCTCTAAATGCGATCGAGTTGACATACACCTTACAACTACTTACTGTCGAACTCCTTCAGTCTTAAGGGGGAGAAAACCCCTTTAATAATTGACCTAGGGCAGTAAAATCTATGACAGTTTTTTCGTGAGGATGTTTCTTCGGTAATGTTCTCGGTAATAACTAAAAAAAGTTGTAGCGAATTTAACTTTTTTGCAAGACAAACAAACAATTTTCTTGATTTTTAGTCAGGGTTTTGATAATTTTATTTCATAAATAAGCAGATATTTAT
>JAWQFW010000462.1:0-1615 GCA_035968095.1 Oscillatoria sp. PMC 1068.18 | reverse complement strand
ATTATTTACTATGCAACACCATCCTTGTGTGATCCTTGGTGCTGGCCCTGCAGGTTTAACAGCAGCTTATGAGTTAATTAAAAATGACTTGAAACCAATAGTTGTAGAAAAAGCCAATCAAGTTGGGGGAATATCACGTACCGAAGTTTATAAAGGCTATCGCTTCGATATTGGTGGACATCGCTTTTTCACTAAAGTTAGCGAAGTTCAAGAACTTTGGCAAGAAGTTCTTGGTGACGAATTTATCAAAGTTCCTCGTCTCTCCAGAATTTATTACGATGGCAAATTTTTTAGCTATCCTCTGGAAGCCAAAAACGCTCTTTCCAACCTAGGACTCATTAACAGTTCGCTCATTTTAGCAAGTTATTTAAAGGCAAAATTATTTCCCCATCCCGTAGAAGAAAACTTTGAGCAGTGGGTAAGTAATCGCTTTGGCGAACGTCTTTACAAAACCTTCTTCAAAACCTATACCGAAAAAGTTTGGGGCATTCCTTGTACAAAAATTCGTGCCGATTGGGCAGCACAAAGAATAAAAGGTTTATCCCTCAAAAAAGCCATGATGAATGCTTTGTTCAATACCAATGATACCAAAACTTTGATCAAAGAATTTGAATATCCCCTTCTCGGACCTGGGATGATGTGGGAACGTTTTCACCAAATAGTTGAAAGTAAAGGCGCTCTAGTTTATCTGAATACAGGTGTTGTTAGTATTGAAAGAGAAGATAAACGCATTAAAAGTATTATCGCAGTCCAAGATGGTAAAACTTTACAAATTACTGGAGACAATTTTATCTCTAGTATTCCGGTAACTGCTTTAGTCAAAAATATGAATCCACTGCCCCCAGAACCAGTATTAAAAGCAGCCCAATCTTTAAAATACAGAGACTTTTTAATAGTTTCATTAATTATTAGCGAGAAACATCTCTTCCCCGATAACTGGATTTACATTCATAGCCCTGAATTTCAAGTTGGACGAATTCAAAACTTCAAAAACTGGAGTCCAGCAATGGTTCCTAACCTAGAGAAAACTTGTTTGGGAATGGAATATTTTTGTAGCGAAGGTGACAACACTTGGGAACTAAGTGATAACGACTTAGTTTGCCTTGCTAGTCGAGAAATAGTTAGTCTTGGTTTACTCGACGACATTAATAAAATTGAAGATGGAGTAGTTATTCGCCAGCACAAAGCTTATCCTGTTTACGACGCTGAATATCGCCAGCATTTACAAGTTATCCAAGATTATCTGCAAGATTTTGAAAATTTGCAAACAGTCGGACGTAACGGTATGCACCGCTACAATAATCAAGATCATTCTATGCTTACAGGATTGCTAGCCGCTAAAAATATCCTTGGAGAAAAGCACGATTTGTGGAATGTAAATACCGAACGTTCTTATCATGAAGAATTCACCAAAGAATCGTGGAAAACTCCACAAAAAGTAGAACTAGCAACAATGAAATAAGAGAAAATTAGTTGATAGGAATCAAACAATATTTATCCTATCAACTATTTATCTTTATAGTCAAATTGAATTAATTTTCAGGAAAATGTCATCAATACCGTTAATATGGATAATTTTAACTTATTTGTATCAGTCATTGTTCCAGTGTATAAT
>JAWQFW010000461.1:0-1653 GCA_035968095.1 Oscillatoria sp. PMC 1068.18 | reverse complement strand
ATCAATGATAGCTTCAAAAAAATAAGCTAAAGACAGCTTCAATCAAAAACATAGTTGACTTCATTTTATTTCTAATCCTAGGAAAAAACTGTAAAAATAACAATATTCTTACCTTGGACTGAATTACTCAACCAAATTAATAACCTAACCTTCTCAGATAATAAATTCACCAAGAAAAAACTTAATTTTGTGAGGAATACGCTTCTAGCTATCCGTCAAATTTTATCACTTTTCAATATCTAAAATTTGGCTTAGAGTTGAAGATAATTTCCTACCTATTAACGATACTATCCTTGAGAATTACCTAATCTGATATTGACTAGGCAATGCCGAGGGTTATCCTCCAGCGCGACTACTCACCAGAGACGAGTTATCCTAAACTAACGGTTAGGTTATCCTCCAGGGTGGAGATGAGCAAGATGAAAATTCAGAAGCGTATTGCTGACTGGCTGGAAACTCGCTGGCTGGTACCTTCTTTTGCGGGATGGGTACTTGCGGGGATTGCGATTTGCTTTTTTGGGGCGGCGACGAATACGATGGCGGGGTGGCTGTATGTCATTAGTGGCGGGATTTTCGCGTTGTTGGCGTTGGGCGCTTTTTTGGTGGCGCGATCGCTGAAAAATCTCAAGGTTCGCCGCAAGCCAATTTCGCCTGTGAGTGCCGGAGATGAACTCACTGTCGAGTTAGAAATCGAAAATCCGACGAAAAAGCCCAAAAGTCTCTTGGAGGCCTACGATTTGCTTCCTTATGTGTTAGATAAACCAAAGCAGTCGCCAGTGGAGTTAATTCCGCCAAAAAGCGTGTATAACTGGACTTACAATCATCATACCAACCGCCGTGGTGTTTATCGCTGGCACGAAGTGCAATTGAGAAGCGGAAGCCCTCTAGGTTTATTTTGGGGTCGTCGGAGTCGCGAAGCAAGTGCAAAGGCGATCGTTTATCCCCAGGTTTTGCCTTTAACTCACTGTGCGCTGATTGATACGATTGGACAGGAAGATAGTCCGGTTTTTGACAGCCAGAGGCAACATCGTAACGCTACTGAAGGTATTACTAGGGGTTTGCGACCATATCGTCAAGGCGATCCTACTCGCTTGATTCACTGGCGTAGTAGCGCCCGATACGGCGAGTTACGAGTTCGTGAGTTAGAAGTTGTTACGGGTGGTCAAGAAGTAATTATTTGTTTGAATACGGCAGCTAGTTGGAATTTAGAAGATTTTGAATCGGCTGTAATTGCGGCAGCTTCGCTTTATTTTTACGCAAGTCGTTCCCAATTAAATGTCAAACTTTGGACGGCTAGTACAGGATTGTTACATGGTAATCGTATCGTTCTGGAGGCTCTCGCGGCAACTTATTCAGAAGAAGATATTACTGACCCTAATTTACCGAGATTACCGCTAATTTGGATTACTCCTAATCTTGAAAGTATGAATATTCTTCCTAAAGGTAGTCGTTGGGTTTTGTTTCCACCTGCCGAGATAACTTCAGGTCAAGCTATTATTAATAGTAACTTTCTAGGTATAACTATTAACCGCGAACAAGATTTGAAAATGCAGTTACAGAAACCGCTAGCTTGATTTCTTTAGAAGTTACCAATTCTAGAGACATTGCCTTTTATTCTCTACATAAGTTAATTCCCAGTCCCCAATCCCCAAT
>JAWQFW010000460.1:0-1668 GCA_035968095.1 Oscillatoria sp. PMC 1068.18 | reverse complement strand
TAGTCTGTGGAGCGAGTGTAAGACCCGAACCGAGTAAATCGGTAAAGGCAACTGCAAGGAAGCAGAAACCTAAATCGTAAGGTTTAGGAATCACTGTCCGTTTACGGCAGTGAGGATGTCAAAAGGATTCTTAAATTTAGCTTAGTCTTTGTTCCCATTTCCGGGAATCCCAGTCAAAAATTACTTTAGTTGTCACGAAAAAGCATCAATGAAAGTCACCCAGGAAAAGCTTCCCGCTAGTCAAATTGGTCTGGAAATAGAAATTCCCGCCGAAAAGAGCAAACAAACCTACGAAAAAGTTTTGCGAAACCTTGCCCGCTCAGTAAATCTGCCTGGGTTTCGGAAAGGGAAAGTCCCCCGTAAAGTTTTGTTGCAGAGATTGGGACCTCAGCGTATTAAAGCGACAGCCCTTGAAGAGTTAATTCAAGAAAGCCTCGAAAAAGCGGTTGCACAAGAATCTTTAAAAGTTTTGGGCAATTATCAGCTTCGTTCCAACATTGATGATTTGATCCAGAAGTACGAACCCGGAGAAAGTTTAATCTTTTTGGCTGCGGTAGATGTGCCTCCGGAAGCACAATTAGGAGATTACAGCAACTTAAGTGTCAAAGCCGAGGAAACTGTTTACGAACCAAAAGAGGTGGATGATTTTCTCGAAAGTAAGCGCGTCGAACAAGCAACCTTGATTCCTGTGGAAGGTCGTGCTGCACAAGCAGGAGATGTCACGATTGTTGACTATCACGGTCGTTATGCTGCGGCTGAAGGTGAAGAAGCTGAAGTGATTTCCGGGACTGAAGCCAAAGATTTTCAATTGGAACTCGAACCAGAAAGGTTTATCGAAGGCTTAACTCAAGGTATCGAGGGGATGAATCCGGGGGAAACGAAAGAAATTCCGGTGACATTTCCGGAAAATTATCCGAGAGAAGATTTGGCGGGTAGAGATGTGATTTTTACCGTCACGCTCAAAGAAATTAAGGAAAAAGAATTGCCAGAGTTAGATGACGATTTCGCGGCAGAAGTGAGTGAATTTGAGACAATGGCAGAGTTACGCGAGTCGATTGAAACTCAATTTCAGGAAAAAGCCGAGCGAGAAACGAAAAATAGTATTGAGTCGGCAATTGTTGAGGCGTTGGTAGAAGTGGCGGAGGTGGAGCTTCCCGAAACGATGATCGAACGGGAAGTGGAGGTAGTTCTGAATCAAACAGCAATGCAGATGCAGCAGTATGGGATGGACGTGCGCCAAATGTTCACTCAAGAAAATATGTCGGCGCTGAAAGCGCGATCGCGTCCCGAAGCGATCGCCCGTCTCAAACAATCCCTCGCTTTGCTTGAAGTTGCTGAGAAAGAAGCCCTTGAAGTCACTCCGGAAGACCTCCAAACTCGCATCCAAGAGGTAAAAGAACAATTAAGCGATCGCGACGTTGATGAAGACAGACTACGAGAATTTGTCACCGACGACTTACGCAAAGAAAAAGCCATCGACTGGTTAAGGGAAAAAGCTAACGTCGAATTAGTGGCTAAAGGTTCCCTCGCCGCAGCAGCCGCCGCAGAAGCCGCAGCCGCCGCAGAAGCCGAGCAAACAGAAACAACTGCCGATCCCGACGCGATCGACGTTGAAGCCACAGAAGTAGCTTCAGATTAAGGACTGGTGACTGGGGACTGGTGACTGGG
>JAWQFW010000459.1:0-1675 GCA_035968095.1 Oscillatoria sp. PMC 1068.18 | reverse complement strand
CCCTAATCACCAATTCCCAGTCCCCAAAATATGACCTTCGTTTCCAATATCTACGCTCTTTTCCTTTTAATTTTATTAATACTTTACTGGTCTGGAGTACATTTATTAGCGAAAAATTCAGCCCAAAAATACCAAAATTTTCAGCTTTGGCTGTTGCTGAGTGCCAGTATTTTCTTTTACGCTTCCTTGCAATGGTGGTATATTCCCCTGCTTCTGGCTATAACCTTAATTAACTTCTTTCTTGCTCGTACCATTGAAGCACAAAGCAAAGTCGGTGGTAAACAAGCACAAAATAATCAACTTTCTAACCAAGAGTGGGAACAACTACAAGGATTTTGGAATCGTCGTACTACTCATCTATTATGGTTGGGAATTAGTCTGAATGTGCTGTTGTTAGTGGGTTTCAAATATATTCCCTTTATTTTGAACTCCGTCGCTGCACCGTTAAACTTGTCATTTGTCACCCAAAGTGCGAATTGGATTCGCGATCGCCTAATTGCTCCCCTCGGTCTTTCTTTCTTTACCTTTGAATGTATCGCTTATCTCGTTGATGTCTATCGTGGTGCGCCTGCTACTCGCCAACTACTACAATTTACTAGCTATAAACTATTTTTCCCCAAACTAATTTCTGGTCCCATCACTCGCTTTCACGATTTTACTTCCCAACCACAAATTAGCTTTGATGAATCGATCGAAGGTCTCTGGTTAATTGCTTCTGGTGCAGTCAAAAAAGCACTTCTTGCCGACAACCTTGCTATTTATGTTGATTTATGCTACGGAAATCTGGAACGAGCAGGTAGTGGTGATTTATGGTTAGCAACCTTAGCTTATGGGTTACAACTCTATTTTGATTTCAGTGGCTATGTAGACATTGTTCGCGGTACTGCGTTACTTTTCGGATTTAATCTCCCAGAAAATTTTGATTTTCCCTACTTTACCATTAGTATTGCCGATTTTTGGCGACGCTGGCATATAACCCTTGGCAATTGGCTGCGTAACTACCTTTATTTTCCTCTAGGAGGTTCCCGCCAAGGTTTAGGGCGGACTTGCCTTAATTTGTTCATCATCATGCTGATAGCGGGAATTTGGCACGGTGCCGCCTGGGGATATGTTATTTGGGGAGCTTTACACGGCATCGCCTTAGTAATTCATCGTCTCACCGAAAGCTTGAGCAAATCTTGGCAATGGTTAGCCTCTTGGTGGCAAAGCTTTTTCGGTATATTGTTGGCTTGGATTTTAACTCAAGTTATGGTCTTCACCTCTTGGGTTTTGTTCCGACTTCCCAACCTCGGACAAGCAACAACAGTCTTTCAGCACTACTGGAATTATGCAGGCGATACTCAATTTGCTCAGAAAGTATACGCCGAAGCACTCGGCTTACAACGCTATCACGTCACTTTACTAATTGCCGCACTAATTTCCTCAATGAGCATAATTTACTTTGTCCAGCGAGGTTTGAAGTTACAGCTTAATTGGACTATCAAGCTGATTTTAGTGCCTATTTGTCTTTACTGTGTTTGGATCTTAGCCCCAGAAGGAGGACTTCCCTACATCTACTTTGACTTCTGAGCTTTAGATAAGTAATCTTTATCAAACAAATTAGCAAAGATAAATTAAAACCCCTTTACAAAACGCAACAAAATTGTTAGATTAGAAATGTGGAGGCAAACAAAAC
>JAWQFW010000458.1:0-1698 GCA_035968095.1 Oscillatoria sp. PMC 1068.18 | reverse complement strand
AAAATAGAGTAAATCAATTGAGAAATACTTTATTTTTGCGTAGGGTTACATTTTTGCTAGAATGACAAGTTGGTAACTTAGAAATTATTGATAATGTTAGCTGGAATACTTCTTGATTTAGATGGAACTTTAGCAGATACCGATCCGCTACATTTTAAAATTTGGCAAAAAATGCTGCGAGAATACGATCTTGAAATAGATTCGGTTTTCTATAAAAAGAATATTAGTGGAAGACAAAATCAAGAAATAATTAAAGATATTTTGCCGCAATTATCTGTTGATGCTGGGGAAAAACTTGCGCTTGAGAAAGAAAGACGTTTTCGTGAGTTAGCTGCTTCGCAATTACAACGTTTAGCGGGGTTGGATAAGTTGCTCAACTGGATTGAGGTTTCTGGGTTAAAAAAGGCTGTAGTCACGAATGCACCAAGAGAAAATGCTGAGTTTATGTTAACAGCTTTGGCTTTAAAAAAAGTTTTACCGATAGTAATTTTAGGTGATGATTTACCCGCAGGTAAACCAGATCCTCTACCTTATAATCATGCGATCGCACTCCTCGATCTTACCCCAGATACGGTAGTCGCTTTTGAAGATTCTCCTTCAGGTATCCGTGCGGCAGTGGCGGCGGGGATTTATACTATTGGTGTAGCGACTACTCACGATCGCCAATTTTTATCTGCTTTGGGTGCGTCGTTGGTGATTGATGATTTCACCGAAGCGTCGCTTTGGGAATTGTTAGATTCTCGTCTTTAAATTCGTTTTCTCTCAATCAAAGCTAATTTGCTGCGAGAAGTGGTCAAATTTAGCTTATGATATTCCTGGGATGGTGAGTTGACTAAAAAAGGATGAAAGAGCAATTTCTGATTTGGCTGAATCGCTTCTTAGTTTTCGATGTATTTTTAGTTATTTTCAGTTTTGTTTGGTTAGCGATCGCCGTTTTGGGTCGTTCTCTGGAGCTTCCCTTGGGTCTGGATTTATGGTATAAACTTTGGGAGCCTGTGTTTACTCCAGCGATCGGCATTCTGATGTTAGGAGCAATTTTGAGTTGGGTAGTCAGTAAAGTTTCTCAACTACGAGAATCTAAGCGTTAACTTTCGCGATCGCTTGTTGAATCATTTCTCTTTGTTCGCGATCGTAATTCCATCGTTGCAAAAATTCTTGATAACTTCCCGATCCTGTCGCTGCACTTTCGTTTAATTCCTGTAATTTTTCCGGTAAAGAAGCTAATTTTACCTGTTTAATTAGATTAGCAGTTCGTTGACACACTCGTTCAGAATCTTGTGCCATTTTTTCATTATGATTGCGACGATGAGCAACAGACATTGCTGCTGACATCGCGAGATTTTTTGTTAATAACTCCGCGACAATTTCCGGAGAAGTTTCTAAAGCAGCGATCGTTGCACCCGAAGGAGAATCTGCTAAACTTCTTTCATCAGTGAGATAAGTAACAAAAAAACCTCTTGCACCGTCTTCACTAGAAACAAGAGACGCGATCGCTCTTTCAATTTCTTCTTCGCTCATCTTACCAGCTTCCATCCGTGCCAGCAAAGACTGAGTAACATCAATCGCTTCCGGAAACTTAATTGAGCGAGGCACATGGAATTTAGCATTCATTAATCATTCGTCTCCAAAACAATTATCCTCAGCCTTGAAACCTAATCACCTAATTAGCTAACTCTAAAATTATAACAAATATTTCTC
>JAWQFW010000457.1:0-1730 GCA_035968095.1 Oscillatoria sp. PMC 1068.18 | reverse complement strand
CTAATAACTCAGAAAAGCTTTGCATGGTTGTTTTTTAGAGATCTACATTTATGTATTTATTTTCCCCCAATCCCCAGTCCCCAGTCCCTAATCCCCAGTCCCTAATCCCTAAAAAAAGGATGTGGTAAAAGAGAGTGGGGTCTTTCTAAGCTGTGGGTTTCCATGAGTTCACGATCGCCCATGATCTCTTTTGGTTGACCATCTGCGATAATTTTACCGCGATCGAGGAGAACGACGCGATCGCACACTTCTAAGATTAGTTCTAAGTCGTGGGATGAAATGACCACTGTTTGGGAAGATTGTTGCAGAAACTCGATTAATCTGCGTCTCGCACCCAAGTCTAGGTTAGCGGAAGGTTCATCATACAAGATGATCTGGGGACGCATGGCTAAAACTGTGGCGATCGCTACCATACATTTTTCTCCACCGGAAAGTTGATATGAGACGCGATCGCTTAATTTTAACACTCCGGTTGTCGCTAACGCTTCCTCAACTCGCTTTTCTACTTCTGCCGGAGCAAGTCCCATATTTTCCGGACCAAATGCCACATCATCCTGTACACTAGGACAAAACAATTGATCGCTAGGATTTTGAAATACTAAACCAATCTCCGGACGAAATTCTCCAGTAACTACTGGTTGATTAACGACAATAATCTCCCCACTATCAGCAGACAAAATACCGCAAATCAATAAAAATAAGGTAGTTTTTCCCGCACCATTTCCCCCAATCAAACCTACCTTTTCTCCGGGAAGAATATCTAAGTTCAAGTTATTTAAGGTTTGCGCTTGATTTGGATAAGCAAAGTCTAAATTCTGAATCGAAATTGCTATTTCTGTTTTTGGTTCGAGATTAACTGTTTCTGTCAGTTTCTGCATTATTCCTCACTTTCTACCAGAAAATTTCTCCTGCCATCAAGCCCACTGCTACGAGTAAAGTTGAGCAAAAAGCCACCATACTTACACGATCGATCTTCGCCAAATTCTGCTGCAGATCCTCTGAAGATAAGTTACCGTAGCCGCGTAAAATCATTGCTTGATAAACTCGTTGGGATTGTTCGTAACTGCGTACTAACAAACTACCTGTTAAACCTGCTAAAATACGCAAATTACGGCGAGAAAAGCTACCGTTACGAAAACCTCGTAAACGCATCGCTCGTTGCATTGTTGTTAAAGTATTACCAAACTCTTCTAAATAACGATATGATAACAAAGTCATATCAATTATTATACTCGGTAATCCTAGGGATCGCAGCGCTTTGATACTGGTTAAAAATGTCGCTGTTCCAAATAAAACTAAGCTGACTGTCAAAATACAAATAAACCTTGTCACAATTAACAAAACCTGTAAACAACCTTCTTGTTTAATTGCTAATTCACCAATTTGAAAAATTACTGTATCTCCAGTTACAAAAGGTAAAAAGATAGTTACTCCGATAATAAACCAACCAGGATAGCGTAACCTACTTAATAAAAATCTCCAAGGTAGTCTTGACAACACAAACAGAATCGTCGTTATCAAAATCATTCCTGGTAACAAAATTAACTCTTGAACAAAAGCAAAAGCAAAAATTAAACTGAGTAATGCTACCAGTTTTGAACGTTGTTCCCAGCGATGAATAGGAGATCCTAAATAAGCGTATTTGTCAAGAGCTAATTTCATAAAAAAAGCGAGGGAAAGTTTTGGCAAATATTCTCGATATTACCCAAAATATATGTCTTATTTTAACT
>JAWQFW010000456.1:0-1731 GCA_035968095.1 Oscillatoria sp. PMC 1068.18 | reverse complement strand
AACATACCAAGCCGTCCTTAAAGGACGGGGTTTCAGACCCAAGGAGTTTCGATGAGCGAACTCAAGCTACGCTTAAACATGGAGGGAAATCCTGAAAGCACAGTCAGGGTAGATCGAGACGAATTTATCGTCGGTCGTTTACCAGAGTGCGATCTCTGTTTGCCATTCTCCGAAATCTCCCGCGCTCATGCTCGTTTTCTGAAACGGTCTGATGAGTGGGAATTAGAAGATTTAGGCAGCACTAATGGTACGATGCTGAATCGGTTTCAGATTAATTCTCCCCAAAAACTAAGTCACGGAGACGTGATTCAGATGGGGAATGTCTTTTTATTTGTTGTTTTACCACCCGATTACGAAAGCCAACTACCACCAGAGTCAACCAAAACTGAACTAAAAACTATTCTTCGTTCTGCTGAAGAACTACAACGTCAATGGATTGAAGCCGAAGCCTTTGACGACGAAGTACAAGTACAACAAAAAGCGATCGCGCGTCTCAAAGATTTGGTCGAGATTGCCAAAAATCTTAATTATGCTGAATCAATCGAAGCCATTTTTCGTCAAGTGCAGCAAGTCGTTTTTCGTGAACTTGAGAGTATCGAACGATTAGCATTATTAATCGATGTCAACGGCGACGGTAAACTTAAATTACTCAACGCCGCAGCCAAAAATGTTGCTACTTCCAGAGAAGGTAGTTGGATTAGTCGCACCATCTGTCAAACAGTTTTTAACGAAAAAGTAGCCATCAAAACCGTTGACGCGCAAGCTGATGAGCGTTTTACCGGAGAACAGAGTATTCTCTCTCAAGGAATTCGCGGTGCGTTAGCTGTTCCTCTCTGGAATGAAAATGAAGTCGTAGGTGTACTTTATGCCGATGCTCAACTCACTTGGGACGATTCGGAAGTCTTAGAAGACGAGGATCTCAGCTTTTTTTCGGCTCTTGCCAATTTGGTCGCTTCTAGCGTACAACGCTGGCTCTTAACTCGGAAACTCCAAGGACAAGAAAAAATTCGCCAACAACTAGAACGGTATCATTCACCCTCCGTCGTCCAGCAACTCATCGCTGTTGGCGCACTGGAAAACGGTCGGATTCAACCACAAGAATCGGAAATTACGGTTTTGTTTGCTGATTTGGTTGGATTTAGCTCACTTTCCGAACGTTTAACTCCCTCACAAATCGCCGATTTGCTGAATCGTTTTTTTGAAGAAATGCTCAAATTTGTCTTTGACGCAGGGGGAACCCTAGATAAATTTATTGGCGATTGTATTATGGCATTTTTTGGCGCTCCCGAACCCCAAGCCGATCACGCCGATCGCGCGATCGCTGCCGCTTTGGGAATGCTCGAACATCTCGACCATCTCAATGCTCAAAAAGTTTGGCCCGAACCTCTAGATTTACATATTGCAATCAACAGTGGTAAAGCTGTTGTCGGCGATGTCGGTAGCTCTCTTCGGGTAGATTATACAGTTCTCGGAGGTACAGTTAACCTCGCTTCTCGTATGGAAGCTATCTGTCCCCCCGGAGAATGTGTGATTAGCGAAGCTACTTATCGTCGCTTGAAACAACGAGATCCCTTTGTCAAAATGGGCGATTGTCGTTTTAAAGGTATTGACCGTCCAATTCGTGTTTATCGCACTCTACGCCGCGAGGGAAGGGACTAGGGATTGGGGTATTGGGGGTATGGTCGGTATTGGGGGTATGGTCGGTATTGGGGGTATGGTCGGTATTGGGGG
>JAWQFW010000455.1:0-1733 GCA_035968095.1 Oscillatoria sp. PMC 1068.18 | reverse complement strand
CCCAACACTCCCAACACCTCCCACACTCCCAACACTCCTCTTGTGGGGATTGGGGATTGGGAAAAGTAGAGAGCAAAACAGCAGAATAATTTAACCAATTATTATTTATTAATAATTAATCAAATAAACTATGGAAACTCTAAAAAAAACAACAAACATTATTGCGGGAAGATATCGTTTAGTTGCTCCACTAGGCGAAGGTGCATTTGGAACAACTTATGAAGCAGAAGACTTAAATACTTATCAACGAGTAGCAATAAAAGTTCTCTCATTGCGGGCAGCAACTAACTGGAAAATGTTAGAACTTTTTGAACGAGAAGCTAAAGTTTTAGCTAACTTGAACCACCCAAATATTCCAAGATATATTGACTACTTTCATGTGGATACAAATGAAGACCGACAGTTTTATCTAGTTCAAGAATTAGTAGCTGGAGAATCTTTGGCGAGTTTAGTCCAAAAAGGTTGGCACGCTAACGAAGCAGAAGTTAAAAATATTGCCAAACAAGTGCTAAAAACCCTAAAATATTTGCATTCTTGGACACCACCAGTTATTCACCGAGATCTTAAGCCACAAAATATTATTCGCCAAAGTGACGGGAAAATATTTTTAGTTGATTTTGGTGCAGTCCAAGATGTTTATCGGAATACTTTGATTCAAGGGGGAACATTTGTTGGTACAATTGGTTATATGGCTCCAGAACAATTTCAAGGAACAGCATTTTTGGCTTCAGATTTATATAGTTTAGGCGCTACATTGTTATTTTTACTAACTCATAGAAATCCTGAAGAATTACCTTCAAAACGGTTAAAAATTGACTTTCGTTCGCGGGTAGAAATTTCACCTGAGTTTGGTGATTGGTTAGAAAAAATGCTCGAACCTGCGGTAGAAGATCGTTTTCCCTCTGCGGGTAAAGCTTTAAGCAGATTACGCAAACAACAATTACGAAAAATCGAGATCAAACAACCGATGGGTAGTCGTGTGGTTGTGAAAGAGAAAAACGGAGATTTATGCTTAGATATTCCTCCGGCGGGATGGAAAACTGGAATTATGGTATTACCTGTGTTTGGTTCATTTTTAGGTTTTCCCTTACTATTTTCTTTAGCAGCTTTGGTTTCCGGACAATTAATTTCCGCGATCGCGATTTTGTTACTTACCAGTCCTTTAGGTATAATTGGTTTGCTAATGTGGGCAGGATTTTTCTGGGCGATCGCTGGCAAAACCCGTTTGCAAATTAATTTAGACTCTTTTTCTATCCAGAGAAGCTTATTTGGTTGGAAATTTTATACCTATCGAGGTAAAACTCTCTACCTCCAGCCAGTCGAAAAACAAATTAATCCCAAAGCTAAAAATAATCAAACTACCCTCACTCTCTGGGAAGGAGACAAAAAACATTGTTTCGGTTCAACTCTAACTAAAGTAGAACAAGATTGGATTTCAGCTAAAATTAACCATTTTTTGGCTAGAGAGCGAGAGCAGCTATAAGTTAGAAGCAAAATTAGACTACCTTGACATCATCGATAGCACTTTTAAGTAACTCAATAATCTTCTCGCAGTTTAACAAAGTTATTTCCAGGCTTGCTTATCTCTAAATAAAGAAAAAAATAGTCGCTTGTCTTTAAATTTTAAGCACAAATTAATTGCAATAATTTAGGCAAGAAAAGTAAGCTATAAATTAACCAACATACTCGATTAATTGAGATTTAAACTAAGCTCTCGGTAATCAAGCCTCTTG
>JAWQFW010000454.1:0-1753 GCA_035968095.1 Oscillatoria sp. PMC 1068.18 | reverse complement strand
ACTATTTTCTCTACGCTTAACTACTGCGGTTACAGCAACAGTTTTAGTTATTCTGGCAAAAGTTCCCTCAGCTAATTTTAATGTAAATTTAAACAAAAAAATTGAGCGGGAGATAAAAATTGTGGTAGTAAGCAACCTCAGCGATTGGAAATTGTTCGAGTTTCAACCAAAGAAGCACAGAAACTAAACATTTAATTAGTGCATCTACCTGAAATTGCTCAAAAGATTTTTTTATAATTACAGTAAATTTATCCGAATTGATTTCCTAAAAACTTAACTAAGTAATTAATTAATAATAGTATTAAAGGAAATTGGTATAAATTCCTCAACTATCACAGTTCTCTGAATCAATTTCTACAGATAAATCTGGAGAGCGAGCGGATGTAGAGATAGCGAAATAAATTCCCAGAATCACAACAACAAAAGATATCCATTCTAAAATAGTTAATTTCTCAGAAAATACAAACCTTGCTTGTATCGAACTCAAAAAAGGGTCTAGGAGTAAGACAACAGCAACAAGACTAGAGGAAAGAACCTTGAGAATATGGGTTAGAATACCATGACCAATAACAAAGGTAAGAGCAATACAGATAATTGCCAACCATCCAGAGATAGAACTAGGAAAAATGCGATCGCCACTCAACAGAAGAATAGGAATTAACAAAAAAATGCAAAATAAGCAACGCCAAAAGAGAATATTACTAGCGCTGAGGTGCAGTCGTAGTTGTTCGACTATTAATAAGTAAGCACCGAATAAAATTGCTGATAACAAAGCTAATCCGTCGCCTTTTAATTGAATTGTAGAAATATGTAAATCTCCAATTCCAATTGCAATAGAGCCACCCAGCGCGATCGCCATACCGATGAGAAATTGGCGATCGAAACTTCGATTTAAAAATGCCCATGCAAATAAAGTTGTGAATAATGGAGTTAAACTGTGTATGAGTGAAGAAGTACCCACTTTCGTTTGTGTGAGCGACCAAGCCCACAAGATTTGGTTACTCGTTGCACAAATTCCTGCACCTAAAAGAAGTAAAAATATTTTGCCGGAATAAACTTTAACAGTTAAAGGGCGATCGCTCGTTTTTCGACTTTGGAAAAAATCCCAACCACTCCCAATTCCAAAAACAACAGCAGCAAATAAAAAACGACATAACACTGTAGCAGTTGGACTAATTTCTTGTTCGCTCCATTTAACACCAACAGGAGTGAAAGAGATAACTAAACAAGCAATTAATAAAGAAAATAAAGCTAAAAAATAGGTTGGAGGAAGTGTACTTTCAGAAACTTCTGACCGCTCGATCATAGTAAAGAATTAAACAGCAGGTATAAAAAATTATTCTCTGGCTCTAAGATATCATAAATTTTTGCTTCAATCTGTAAAATATGAGATATTTTTTTAACTGTTGACACTTAATTACTTCTGCGATAATATCAGACAATTTCTTTAACCTATCTCTCTTCTGTTACCTATATAGAAGAAAAATCAGGATTATTTCACAGAGTGACGAAATTCCAGAGATAATTCTATTTTATTCCCTCAGAGTGACAGAAGATAGATAACTGCGATCGCTCAGTTTCTTCTTCTACCAATTTGTTTGAGATTTACTAGAACTTAAATTGTTGCATCTAGATGAAATTAAGCAAAATATATTTCTTTTCTAGGGCTGGAAATCGTCCTCAGTCCTGGCAATTCTCCGAAAAAGAAGCTCCTGAGACTACCAGATTGAATTATTTATAGTTAAAATAAAGC
>JAWQFW010000453.1:0-1766 GCA_035968095.1 Oscillatoria sp. PMC 1068.18 | reverse complement strand
GGTAATAGTAATTTTAACACATACTTAGTTACAGCCAAGGCTTCTTCGGAATTATTTAAGTTTTGACTTAAACCGATAAAAATAGAAGGAATTAAACTTTCGTTATTAAGATCGGGAAAATCGAATTCCAACCAAACTTCAGTAATTCTCGGATATAAAAATGAATTTGGGTTACTCCAAAGTTCACAAAAGAGATGAAGTCGTTTCCATACTGAATCTTTAAATCTTTCGTCAGAAGCGATTAGACTAGCTAGATGTTTAGTGAGAATTTGCGGCTCTTTATCTTGAGCTAAAATTCCTTGCTGAAAATCAATTTGTGAACGATCATTATCTAAACGAATCTCAAAGCCCGCTCTTGGAATTGGTGCTAACAATTTTGCTGTTTTTTTGACACTAAATAATGTCTGTGGTGTAGCTATTTCAGAATTTAAATAAGGAAAAACAATTGGTAAATAGCTAGCTAAACTTATTTCCATAAAAAAAGTTAGTTTGAAAGATAGTATAAGATAAGGCTAATATTTGGACAAAATCTAAATTACTTACTTTCTTTCTTAAAAATTAGCTAATTTGCTGCACATCATCCAGAATAATTTGACAAATCTCAGGTAATTTAGTCAAATCGTTAGGTCGATGCACTTGTTTAACTGGAACTCGATCAACTAAGCGACTTAATACCTTGAAATCATTAGCTTTGCTAGCTTTATTCGGGAACCAATTAACATAAAGGTGTGGAAGTAACTTTAAAATGGTCATTGCCGAATTTATTGTTTTCAACGTAATCTTTTCTAAATGAGGTTCGCGTTTACCTAAGAGATAAATTGCTGCTAAAGATAGAGGATATTTAATAAATTCGTCTGCGGATTGTAAAGGTACATTTTTTTTAGTGAGAAACCAGCGTTCGGGTTGGGAAAATACTGATTCAAATCCATCAGTATTACCATACAATTTGAGTGCTGTTTCTGAATGTAAGCGCAAACTGGGGTATCCTGGTTGGACATAAAAAGTATTTTCTCGTTCGACTAGCGCTGCAATATCGTCTGCTAAAAGTTGCTTTCCCTTCTGAACTAAAGCAGCAGCAGTAGTTGATTTACCTGCACCTTTTTGACCGACAATTGCAATAGCACGATTATCAACAATGATGACATTACTGTGCAAACAAGTGACACCACGCAAGCGCAAAACGCAGCCTAGAACAGGATGAAGTAGTAGCGCGGCAATATCTTTGAAGGTAACATTTTGGCTGCAATCTATCCAGATTTTGCTACCTAGAGAATTAATGATAAATTCAGCATAGTCTGGTTCGTATGCGTATCGCAAGCGAAAGTAAGTTTCTTCTTTGTCAGTCGCGATAGAAAGTGGAAATCGACAGTCTACTGGTTGCCAATTTAAGGCTAGGAATAAAGGGAAACTCTGGGAGTTTTGAGCTAAATAAATTGAAACATCTGGAGAATTTACTTCAGAATGTTTTTTTAGCCCAAAAATAGGGAAATTAGCTAATAAATTGAGTCCATAAACCTGATAAAAACATGACATTACGCTATTAGATTATTAAGAAATAGGTGTGTCTGCGTAATCACTTACGCCATCGCCGCCACCAGGCCCACCAATTGCTAAAGTTAGATCGTCAATTGTACCGTGTTTCTTTAATTTAGGTGTTTCGTAAGCTAAACGAGAATTTGTTTCTTCAGATTGTTTTGAGTTTGGTGTTTCTTTTGGGTTCATTTTTAGCTGTGTTTAGTTGAATATAACTCTAATCAATATTACTA
>JAWQFW010000452.1:0-1777 GCA_035968095.1 Oscillatoria sp. PMC 1068.18 | reverse complement strand
TCCCCAGTCCCCAATCCCCAATGAACAAATACCCCCTTCAATGTAAACATTTCGTTACCTAGTTGTTAAGCTCTATTGCAAGTTACCCCAAACTCTTAGCAAAACTGTCCCCTCAGTCAAAACTCCGTGATAGTATTCCTGGGGATAGAAAACACACGCACCTAGCGTGGCTGAGATTATAGTTGAGAGAATAGGAGAAAAACCTTGGTATTAAGGGTAGCTGTTGTTGGTTCCGGACCTGCGGGTTCTTCTGCCGCAGAAACTTTAGTAAAAGCAGGAATTGAAACTTATTTATTTGAGCGTAAGTTAGATAACGCGAAGCCTTGCGGTGGGGCGATACCCTTATGTATGGTAAGCGAATTTGACCTTCCTCCGGAGATTATCGATCGCCGGGTGAGAAAAATGAAGATGATCTCACCTTCCAACATCGAGGTCGATATTAATTTAACCAACCAAGACGAATATATCGGAATGTGTCGTCGGGAAGTCTTAGATGGCTTTATGCGCGATCGCGCGGCGAAATTAGGGGCAAAATTAATTAATGGTACTGTCCATCAGTTAGAGATTCCCCCAAACAATGACGGTCCCTACACTCTGTATTATGCGGATCATTCCGATGGGAGTAAAGTTGGTGTCCAGAAAACCTTACAAGTAGATGTAGTTATTGGTGCAGACGGAGCAAATTCTCGCATCGCTAAAGCCATTAAAGCAGGAGATTACAATTACGCGATCGCTTTCCAAGAGCGTATTCGTCTCCCCGAACACATGATGACATACTACGAAGACATGGCAGAAATGTATGTCGGTGACGACGTTTCCCCCGACTTCTACGCTTGGGTATTCCCCAAATACGACCACGTAGCCGTCGGTACTGGTACGATGAAAGTCAACCAAGCAAAAATCAAACAACTGCAAGCCGGAATCCGCGATCGGGCGGCTGCTAAACTGGTTGGTGGAGAAATTATTAAAGTCGAAGCACATCCCATCCCCGAACACCCTCGTCCTCGTCGCGTCGTCGGAAGAGTCGCATTAGTTGGTGACGCTGCGGGAACTGTCACCAAATCTTCCGGAGAAGGTATTTACTTCGCAGCGAAATCAGCCCGGATGTGCGCGGAAACTATCGTCGAAACCTCAAATAACGGTCAGCGTATCCCCGACGAAAAAGACCTCAAACTTTATCTTAAGCGCTGGGATAAGAAATACGGCATGACCTACAAAGTGCTGGATATTCTCCAACGAGTCTTTTATCGCACCGACGCTACCCGCGAAGCTTTCGTCGAAATGTGTTCCGACTTAGACGTACAACGTCTTACCTTCGACAGCTACCTTTACAAAACCGTCGTCCCCGCTAATCCTTTAATTCAAATGAAGATTACCGCGAAAACTATTGGTAGTTTACTACGCGGCAACGCTTTAGCCCCATAAAAATCAACCGATAAATTTAATTAGCACCCATCAGCCCGCTTCTGCGGGCTATTTTATTAGTTAGGATAAGAAGAGGAAAGTCTCTAGAGTAATTATTGTATGGGACAAGCAGAACGAGAACAAACAATTAAAGCTTTATGTCAATACGCAAAAACTTCTAATCTAGAAAAAGCTTTAGAAAAGTTGAATAATCGTAGATGCTTAACATTTCTCTCAGAAATTTATGACCTTTCTCTGTTTAAATCGCTTTCTAACTTAGAAACCTTATGTATTTGTAAGAGCGAAATTACTGACTTAACTCCTTTAACTTATTTACCTAACTTAAAAAACTTGTATTTCCACGAAACTAAAA
>JAWQFW010000451.1:0-1855 GCA_035968095.1 Oscillatoria sp. PMC 1068.18 | reverse complement strand
AATTCCCAATCCCCAATCCCCGATCTAAAATTAAAGAGAAACAACTTCAACTGAGGGAGACAAAGAGCCTATCGAAACTATCTACGGAAATCTTCAGGGATTAAAGCCGAGCCAAATCAAACAACTACAGAGGCTTTATCATCAACGTATACCCGGCGATCGCCTAACTACCCTAGACTTATCGGAACGACTAGCAGCAATTAGCACCGAAATTGGTCAACCAGTTTGTGTGTATCTCAACCGTCGGGGACAAATAATTCGTGTCGGAGTTGGTTCTCCTCGTCAAACCAAAATACCACCTCTGGAATTACCCCGCTATGGTGCGGAACGCTTGTCTGGTGTACGCTGTATTGCCACAAAATTAAAGCAGGAAGCGCCGAAAGAGTCTAGCTTAACCGCAATGGCGATGCAACGCTTAGATGCTTTAGTAATGCTTACCCTGACAGGTGGAGGTAAACAACGTCGTGGTGGTGGTGCAACAGGTTACGTTAAACAAGTATATCTGGCTCATCTTTTACCGCAGCCAGAAATAGAACTCGAACAAAGATTTTACTGGACTGTTTCCCCACCACTAAGTTTAGAGGCGATCGCTAAACAAGATTTTCTTGACTTAGTAGAAGGACTAGAAGCGGAATTTCGCCGTGAGTACGTTGCTCAAGAAGTTGATAGCTCTCGCGAACAAGTGCTAGTGGTAGGGTTAATGACTGAGGAAATGTCACCACTTCAGTTTGAGAATGGTTTAGCCGAAGTTAGCAGATTAGTTGAAACTGCGGGAGGAGAAGTTTTAGAAACAATTTACCAAAAGCGATCGCGTCTTCATCCCCAAACGGCGATCGGTGCTGGTAAAGTTCAAGAAATTGCTCTGCTTGTCCAAACTCTCGGTGTTAATTTGGTCGTCTTCGATCGCGATCTCTCACCAGCCCAAGTCCGCAACCTAGAAAAACAATTCGGTGTGCGTGTGGTAGACCGTACTGAGGTAATTTTAGACATTTTTGCCCAACGCGCTCAATCCCGTGCAGGTAAGTTACAAGTAGAACTTGCTCAGTTAGAGTATATGTTGCCTCGTCTCACAGGTCGAGGTGAAGCAATGTCTCGTTTAGGTGGCGGAATCGGGACTAGAGGACCTGGAGAAACTAAACTGGAAACTGAACGCCGTGCGATTCAACGTCGCATCTCGCGCTTACAAAAAGAAGTTAATCAATTACAAGCACATCGTTCTCGTTTGCGTCAACGTCGTCAGAAACAAGAAGTTCCTAGCATCGCGATTGTTGGTTATACCAACGCGGGTAAATCTACTTTAATTAACGCTCTCACAAATGCGGAAGTTTACACCGCCGACCAACTTTTTGCGACTCTTGACCCCACGACGCGGCGTTTACCTGTTCCCGATGCGATCGCCGGAGAACCGCGTACAATTCTCCTGACGGATACTGTCGGATTCATTCATGAATTACCACCCGCTTTAGTAGACTCTTTTCGCGCTACCCTCGAAGAAGTTACCGAAGCTGATGCGCTGTTACACCTAGTCGATTTATCTCATCCAGCATGGCAAAGTCAGATTCGCTCTGTTACCCGCATTTTAGGAGAAATGCCGGAAACTCCTGGACCTGCGTTAATTGTCTTTAACAAAATTGATTCTGTAGACAGCGAAACTCTAGCAATAGCACAAGAAGAGTTTCCTTTAGCCGTGTTTATTTCGGCAAGCGATCGCCTCGGCTTAGAAACTCTCCGTCAAAAATTAGGTCAACTTGTGCATTATGCGGTTGCTTCTGTTGGGTAATTCGGGGTTAGGGATTGGCTGTACAGTGAACAGCAAACAGTTATTACTTAACATTTAACAGTTAATAGGGAACAG
>JAWQFW010000450.1:0-1909 GCA_035968095.1 Oscillatoria sp. PMC 1068.18 | reverse complement strand
CTTTTAGACAAATATAATTTATTATCTTTAATTGTTAATGACAATGAAAATAGCGATCGCGCAACTTAATCCGATAATTGGCAACCTCAAACATAACGCCACCGAAATTCTCGCGGCGGCGGAAATGACTGCCAGTCAAGGAACTCGACTCCTGCTAACTCCGGAATTATCATTATGTGGTTATCCTCCACGGGATTTACTGCTATATCCGGGCTTCGTGGAGTTAATGTTAGCAGAAGTTGAAAATTTAGCCACAAAATTGCCGAAAAACTTAGCTGTTTTAGTAGGAATAGTAGACCCAAATCCTCAAGCTGGCGAAATCGGACAAAAACCTTTATTTAACAGTATTGCTCTTTTGGAGAATGGTAAAGTCAAGCAGATATTTCACAAACGTTTGTTACCTACTTATGATGTTTTCGACGAAGATCGTTATTTTGAACCAGGAAGAGAAAGTAACATCTTTATTTTAAACGAAAATAATCAAGAAATTCGCATTGGGGTGACTATTTGCGAAGACTTATGGAACGACGAAGAATTTTGGGGAAAACGTAGTTATGAACAAAATCCGTTGCAAGATTTAGTTGTCTCTGGAGTCGATTTAATTGTTAATTTATCTGCTTCTCCTTATAGCGTCAGTAAGCAAAAAGTACGAGAAGCAATGTTGAGTCATGCAGCCCGTCGCTATGAAAAACCAATTATTTATACGAATCAAGTTGGCGCTAACGACGACTTGATTTTTGATGGGAATTCAGTCGCATTTAACCAAGGAGGCGAGTTAAAATTAAGAGCAGTTAGTTTTGCTAAAGACTTGCAAATTATTGAGTGGAATAATGAGCAAAAAGACTTATTAAAAGCGACGATCGCACCTCAACGAGAAACCGAAGCAGAGGAAATTTGGTCAGCATTAGTCATGGGAGTCAGAGACTATGCAACAAAATGTGGATTTCGTCAAGTAGTAATTGGATTAAGTGGCGGAATCGACTCAGCCTTAGTTGCCGCGATCGCCGCAGCCGCATTAGGAGTTGAAAACGTCCTCGGTGTCTTAATGCCCTCACCTTATAGTAGCGAACATTCGCTCACCGATGCCCAAGCCTTAGTCAAGAATTTAGGGATTAAAAGCCAAAAACTGCCCATCGGGGAGATCATGAAAACATACGATCGCAGCCTCGAACCCTTATTCACAGGAAGTGAATTTGGCGTAGCCGAAGAAAACATCCAATCGCGAATTCGCGGTAACTTATTAATGGCGATCGCCAACAAATTCGGTTATCTGCTGCTTTCCACCGGAAACAAATCCGAAATCGCCGTTGGGTACTGTACCTTGTATGGAGACATGAATGGCGGACTAGCGGCGATCGCCGACGTTCCCAAAACCCGCGTTTATAGCCTCTGTCGCTGGTTAAACCGCACTCGCGAGGTCATCCCCGAAAACATCATTAATAAGCCCCCCAGCGCCGAACTAAAGCCCGGTCAACTCGACCAAGACTCCCTTCCACCCTACGAAATCCTCGACGAAATCCTCGATCGAATTATCCACCAACACGAATCAGCCGCCCAAATCACCAGCGCAGGACACGATCCAGAAATTGTCGCCAAAGTCATCAAGTTAGTAGCCCGCGCCGAATTCAAGCGTCGCCAAGCCCCTCCAGGCTTAAAAATAACCGATCGCGCTTTCGGTAGCGGCTGGCGAATGCCTATCGCTAGTCAGTGGTTAAATCCGAAATCCTGAGTAAGTATGAGGAGAGGAAGACAAGGGAGAGGGGGAGGACAAGGAGGACAAGGGAGAGGGGGAGGACAAGGAGGACAAGGGAGAGGGGGAGGACAAGGAAGATAGACTGATAACAGTTAAGTGTTTACTGCTAGTTCCCAATAATCCCCAATTCCTCCAATTCCTCCAATTCCTCCAATT
>JAWQFW010000449.1:0-1937 GCA_035968095.1 Oscillatoria sp. PMC 1068.18 | reverse complement strand
GTAAATAATTAATGAATTAATGATGGAATAAGAACAACTCTATTTTACGACTTTGGGACGATGTTATCTTGAGAGGTAATGAGTTCGATTTTGTCTAAAGAAAGAGAATAAAGAAATTCCTTTAGCTGTTAGTTGGCTAGAGTAGTAGCGAAGTGTACCAATGACAAAAGCTAAGGCGCTATAAAAGTAGTAAAACCAGTGCCACGGTACAGTTTTAGCGGTAAAAAGTAGACCGCGTTTTTCGAGGAAGAATTGATATAATTCTAGGTTGAGTCTAAATAATAAGATCGCAATTGTAGCGGCAATTGCGGCTAGTCCCGGTAGCCACCAAGTACCAATTAAGGAAACTATTAACAGATAGGTCAAGATTGCACTCAGACGATGAGATGTTTCCAAGTTAAGGTCATTATGAAGAGAACGCGATCGCCAAATTAATGCTGTCCAAGGTAGCGCGCGATAAAAAAATTCTGCTTTTAGTAAGGAAATTAGACCCCAATGTTTTAAATGTTTGACTTGGATCTCTTTGCAAAGTCTAATTTTGTATCCTGCGGCTTTGAGACGATAGCCGAGTTCAATATCTTCGACACAAGGAAAGCGATAATTTTCGTCAAAGCCACCGAGGGAAAGGAAAACTTCCTGTCGGATTGCTCCACAAGCACCCCAAAAGGTAGAGGCGTTTTCTTTGCCTTTTTGGTGTGTGTAGTGATGGAAAAGGTTTTTGTATTGGGAAAGAAAATTATCTGCTCCTGGTGCATCATCATAGGAACCAATTAAAGCACTGATGTTGGGATGATGCTCAAAAAAATTTGCCACTTGCGCGATCGCATCAGGATTAATTTCTACATCCGCATCAATGAAAAAGAGAATCTCGCCAGTTGCAGCTTTTGCTCCTATATTTCTGGCTTGCGCGGGTCCTCCTGTCGATGATAATTTAATTACTGTAGAGCCAAATTCTTCAGCTACCTGGTGCGAACCATCTGTATCACCATCAGCAACGACAATAACTTCCGAGGGTGAAGTTAGTGATTTTTTAAGGGATGATAAGCATTTACGGAAATTTTTGCCTCCGTTATATACTGGTATTATTACTGAAATTGACAAATCTAATTGAGTGAGCATAATTTAGCTAAATTACAAATTTTAGAGCGCAGTTAAGCCGCTAATAAATCTATCTTCACTGATTCTGTTGCCATTTTCGGACTAATTTTCAGAGTTTCGGGAAATTTGCTTTAGTCACTACTTGAGTTTAACAGCAGCAAATTGGCTCTTAAGACGATTCAGAGAGACTTATAAGGTTTTCTAATCTCCTGTTGATTGCTCAATTTTACCCTATCTCCCGAAAATCGGCTTTAAGTGCAATTGTAGCTTGTATTGACCCTTGAGCCACAATTTTGAAAACTGTGGCAGCGCTCATTACTGAATTTGGTTATCGGTTTGTGGAGATTCCACAAACCTTACCGACTATCTCTTTGCTGCTAAAAAAACCGTCCGATCTAAATTTTTATCAATTTGGTAAATGCCGATCGCTAATGGTTACGAAATTTGCGCTCAGATTTCTCATGTGGAAAGTTTGCGAAATCTTCCGATGGTTATTCTAACTGGTTGCGGTGGGGTTATCCCTCGCCTCCGAGCTAAAATGGTTGGTGCTTCTGGTTTTCTGAGTAAGCCAGTTAATGCCGAACAAGTGTTATTAAAGCTAGATCAGCATGGGCTAACTCTTACAGTATATTAAATAAATACCTTAGTGGACATATTTTGTGCCTTAAATTATAGGCTATTTTCAGAAATTTTTTTGGCGATCGCCAGAGGTTATTGATTTATTTATTTGTTTTTACTAATCTTTTTCCAAAGAAAAATTTTATTTTAACCTTGCTCAATAATTATTATTCTTGAAGTTTATTGATTTTTTTTATTATCTTTTTTCAACTTAGTTCAAA
>JAWQFW010000448.1:0-1944 GCA_035968095.1 Oscillatoria sp. PMC 1068.18 | reverse complement strand
CAACACTCCCAACACTTCCCATACCCCCAACACTCTTCTTTTGGGGACTGGGGACTGGGGGCTGGTGATTGGTGATTGGGGACTGGGGACTGGGGACTGGTGATTGGGGGAATTGGAGGAAATGAGGGAGTTAATGTCGCTCAAATGTACCACTCTTGTCGGCGTAGCCATCGCTAATTCGGAATACTCCCAACACTCCCAACACTTCCCATACCCCCAACACTCTTCTTTTGGGGACTGGGGACGGGGAATTGGCATGGTTACAGTTTGTCCTGAAATTTCTTCTTGTCCCTCTCTGTTAAGCTTACACAGATACAGATATTCTAGAGACGTTGCATGCAACGTCTCTAGACAATTTTATATAGCGTAGCCAAAGCAAATTGAGATAACTCTGTTCCAAGTCCTACCCCTTTTCGCGATCGCCCAATCACCAATCCCCAATCACCAATCCCCAAATCCCTAGCCCCTAATCCCCAAACAAATATTAACGAAAAACTAAGGTAAAATTTAGACCTCAATTAGTAAACTAGGGAGTAACCAGCCAAAAGTTCAAAACAAACAATAACATCAAGAGTAAAATTCATACGATACTCTCTAAGCACAAAATTATTACCCATTACTAACTAAAAGAATATGACTGCTGCATCTTCCAGACCTTCTCCCAAAGTAAGTGTTGAACGAACCATAGATATAGTTCCCGCAGGAGCAGAGGAAAATGTAAATCATAATTCCAGTGCATCTAGTAGCGCAATTGTCACTACTAGCGGCACTTTCTCTGCATTTCTCGCGCCCTTAAATCAAGAAACCTTTAAAGAAGTTGTTACCGATGTCGAACATAAACTTGAAGTAGTCAATCAAACACTGTCAATGCTCGACAGCGTACTTGACAGTCAAGGATTTGATGTTATTCTCGACGAAATGCTCCGCTCGATCGCGCTCAAAACTGGAGAACTTTTAGGCGCAGATCGCACCTCCATTTTCTTACTAGATGACGACCAAGACGAACTTGTTTCTATCGTTGCTAAAGGAGAAGGAGGAGAAACTTTAGAAATTCGGATTCCGAGAGATAAAGGAATTGCCGGGGAAGTGGCAACTTTCAAAAAAGTAGTAAATATTCCCTACGATTTTTACGACGATCCTCGCTCAGTTGCCGCCCAAGCATACGATCGCCAAAATCATTATCGTACTTACACCATGTTGGCTCTACCTTTATTAGATGATCGAGGCGAGTTGGTGGCAGTAGTACAATTAATTAACAAACTTAAATCACCTTACGACCCCGAAGTAGACTTAGACGAAAGAGTTTCTAAACAAGGCTTTACCGAAAAAGACATCAAGATTTTTGAAGACTTTGCTCCTTCAATTCGCTTAATTCTCGAATCATCTCGCTCTTTCTACAAAGCTACTCAAAGACAACGAGCAGCTAATGCCTTAATCGAAGCAACTAACTCCCTATCTCAGAGTAGCTTAGATTTAGACTCAACTCTGAAAACAGTCATGGATGCAGCGAAAAAACTGATGAATGCCGATCGCAGCACTCTCTGGCTGGTAGATGAAGAAAAAGGCGATCTGTGGACAAAAATTATGCTCCCAGACGGTAGTTTAAAAGAGTTGCGCGTACCTCTGGGTGTCGGTTTTGCAGGGAAAGTCGGCTTAACTGGCGAAACTCTCAATATTGGTTTTGATTTATATCACCATCCAGACTCAGAAAACTCGAAAAAGTTTGATCCTGAAAATGGTTATCGGACTTGCAGTTTACTTTGTATGCCTGTATACAATTCTGATGGGAAATTGATTGGCGTTACTCAGTTGGTTAACAAGGTAAAACAAGGAAATTATCCGACTTATAACCCCGAAGATTGGCCCCAAGCACCTGATTGTTGGAAAGCTATAGCGCTGCGCGCTAGTATTGTTACAATGAAAGAGAAGGTATAGGCAGTGGTA
>JAWQFW010000447.1:0-1952 GCA_035968095.1 Oscillatoria sp. PMC 1068.18 | reverse complement strand
TTGCTCCCGAATAAATTCTAAGACGGTCGCACTACAATGTTTAAAAACATCATCTTGGGTAATTGGGGACTGGGAAGACAAGGAAAAATTGTGGGGTCAACTGATAAGTTTTCACTCTCTGTCTTTATTCCCAATCAAAAATCACAGCATCTTGCTCCCGAATAAATTCTAAGACGGTCGCACTACAATGTTTAAAAACATCATCTGTTGATCTAAATACTGCGATAACTTTTAACTGATTTCCCAATCCCCAGTCCCCAGTCACCAATCACCAATCCCCAATCACCAATCACCCATGCAGCAATTAGCAAAAGAAAAATATCAAAGCGGCGTAAAATGGTTAACTTGGTCAGCAGTGTTAGCTGTAGTCAGTGTTGGTGGCTGGTTAGTTTATAGTAGTCGCTTCCAAGAAAGCTCTCAACCAGTAGAGGTGCGTTTACTTACCGTTGAAAAAGACACTCTCGAAGAAGTAATTAATCAAAGCGGGACAGTGGAACTAGCAGAACAACAAACCCTCAAAGCTCCTGCTGATGGGACAATAGAGAGTATTTTAGTTGAGGTAGGCGATTTTGTTAATGCTGGTAAGCGCTTGATTGTGTTACGAGATCCTGAAGCACAAACGAAACTTGAGGATCATCAGTTACAGATTCAACAACAAGAAATTGCGCTAACTGAGGCGAAATCGCAAGTTACAGCCGCTCAAGAAAAGCTAAAAACAGCCCAAGAGGAAGTAGAGAGACTGAAAAATCAAGATAACCGAGGCTCTCGAACGAGTATTCCTGCACAAAAATTGGCGATCGCCAAACAAGAACTAAATTTAACTAATCTTCGCGCTGACGTTACAGAAGCTCAAGAAGATTTACGAGTTGCTCAAAATAAACTCGCAACCGACGAAAAACTCTTCGCTAAAGGCTTTATTGCCGAAAATGACTTACAAAGTCAAAAAGATGCAGTTCGCTCGGCACAAGCCAAACTAAGGAGCGCTCAGTTACAAGTTAGTACCGCCCTCCTGGAGCTAAAAGAACAAAATTTAGCTTTAGAAAAAATCGAGTCGGATTTAACCAAAGAAATTGTTGAAGAGGAGTCGGAATTAGCCCAAGCTGAAGCTAGTTTACAAGAAGCCGCCGCCGGGTTACAAACTGCCCAAAATCAAGTGCGTCAAAACGCGATCGCACTCAAAAAACTTCAACTCGAACGTCAGAAAATCCAGCAAGAACTTCAAGAAAACGTAATTACTGCACCTGTAGCCGGACAAGTTCTTGATATTCTAGTCAAAAAAGGAGCGGTAGTCCAACAAAGTAACGTTTTACTCGTACAAGGAAACCCCACTGAAGAAAAAATCAAACTCCAACTTTCTACCTTAGAAGCAAGCAAAGTCAAAGCGCAGCAAGTTGCTCGAATTAGCATTATCGGTCCGAATCCAGAAAGTTATACTGGACGAGTTGAAGAAATCTCTTTACTCGCAAATATTGGTAGTAGTGATGATAGTAGCAACAGTTCCCAAGCACAAGTACCCGCAATTATCCGCTTAGATAGTCCCACAGGTAATTTAATTCCCGGTAGTCAAGTCAGTATCGAAATTGTTATTGAACAAGCAGAAAATGTCCTCGCTTTGGATACAGAAGCAATTCAAAAAGATGAAGAAGAATCTTTTGTTTGGTTAGTTGACGAACAAGGTAAAGTGAGTAAACAACCTGTGACTATCGGATTAGAAGAGTTGACTGCTGTTGAAATCAAATCTGGTTTAACTGAAGGATCTCGTGTGGCTGTACCTACTGCTGATTCTACTTTACTACCAGGGATTCAAGTTAAGACCGTGGATAGTGAACAGTTATCAGTTGAGGATTAGGGACTGGTGATTAGGGACTAGGGATTGGGGACTGGGGTACTGGGAGTGTTGGGGGTTTTGGGGGTTTTGGAAGTATGGTCAGTTTTGGAAATTACCATAGACA
>JAWQFW010000446.1:0-1955 GCA_035968095.1 Oscillatoria sp. PMC 1068.18 | reverse complement strand
TCTCTTATGTTTTATTTTTTTTTTTTTTTACTGTACGGCCAACCCCAAAAATTTAACTCCGCTTGGCCGCCGCCACCTTCGATTTTTTTTAAAAACCAAACTTACCATTGTTCCTTTCTTACAGAAAAATTAAGACAAAAAAAATTTCCTTTCTGGTTGATAATATTCATGGGTTAAAAAGGGGACATCAACTAATTCTCCGGTGGTATTTCCAACCTCAACTTTTAAACCAACATCTCCTGCTTTAGTTCGGACATAAGCTAAACCAAATGCACCTTCGGGGGTTTCTGCATAACTGGTTAAAGTCCCAACTTTTTCGCCGTTAATTGTGATCATTGTTCCTGGTTCAACGGGTGCGGCTAGTTTAATTCCTCGTAGTTTTTGTTTGACACCTTTGTAAGTATTTAAACGGGCAATTGTTTCTTGACCAATGTAACAACCTTTGGTAAAAGAAATTGCTTGCCATAAACCTGCTTCGAGAGGGTTATAATCTTCAGTAAGTTCTTGGTTTGGTGTTGGTCTTCCTTGTGTGACGCGCAGTTTTTCCCAGACATTTTCGCCCATTGGAATTGCTCCTAAATCGGTAATTTTTGACCATAATTCTGAGGCTTTGTCAAGGGGAATTATGAAAGTGTAACCGGGAATTGCTAAACCGCTACCGACAGCAACCCGGATATCTTGAAAAAGTTGATGAGTGGCGTTTGGTTGATTAATTATGGGTTCCATGTTTAGTTTAGTTAAAATTTCGTTGCTGCTGGAACCAATGAGGGTGAAAATATTATATTGGGCGGAGAGATTGGCTAATTTGACGCGATCCATTGGAAAAAGATAGCGGTCTAACCAGGACATAATTTTTTCGGATTGACCGGGAGAAATTAAGATTAAAGCGCTATTTTCGGTGAGATAAATTGTTGCTAAGTCAATTGTGCGTGCGGTGGAGTTAACGAAAATTGTGTCGCAACCTTGTCCGGGCTGAAGTGATTTAATGTCGTTCGTAGTTTGATTGTGGAGAAAAGTTAAGCGATCGCTGTCGGTAACTTCGATTATGCCCCAATGAGAGCGATCGCACAAGACGACCCCCTCGGTTGCGGCTTGGAAGGCTTGGCGATCGTTACCGAAACTGCTTGGTGTGGTAGAATCTTCGGAAAAGATTGCTCCTGCTTGAGTTTGTATTTCTGTTAATTTTGGGGTCATAGTTGAAATTTAAGCTGAGAAATGACTAATATCGGCGTAGGTTTGGCGTAAACTAGATCGAGAAACGAGGATAATCAAGCTTAAGTTGATGAGTTTATCCTAAATTTAGCCTGAAAATATTTTTGGGGTTTGTGGGAATCATTTTTGAGTGCTTAATTTTTAGTTTTCAGGTAGATTAGCGAATAATTGGGCAATTGTTTGCTTCGTTTTAGTTTCTAATTTATCCCAGTCTACATCGCCAGTTTCGTCAATTAAATTCGTATCGATTTCAACTTCGCTAGTAGCCAAAGCATCTTCTTCAGGAAGATATAATAAAGATTGATTGTAATTACGAAAACAGATTTGAAAACAAAGACTCCAGAGATCCACAGTTACGGTACGATCTTGGTGAGTTAAGATTAGGCGATCGCCAGGAAGTGGAGTTGCGGTTTTTTCATAAGCACCTTTCCAGTTACTTTTCTCTAACTGTTTGCGTAGGTTATCGACAATTCTAATATATGCTGGTTGCATCAAGAGTTGGGCTTGTTCCCAAGCGCGGACATCTTTAAATGTGGGTTTCATAGTTCACTTATCAGTTGGTAATTGGGGACTGGGGACTGGTGACTGGTGACTGGTGACTGGGGACTGGTGACTGGTGACTGGTGACTGGTGACTGGGGACTGGTGACTGGGGACTGGGGACTGGTGACTGGGGATTAGCAGTTATTTTCCTTGTCTTCCTTGTCTTCCTTGTCTCCGTTGTCTCCGTTGTCTTCCTTGTCT
>JAWQFW010000445.1:0-1965 GCA_035968095.1 Oscillatoria sp. PMC 1068.18 | reverse complement strand
TTTCTAGATTCATTCACTTATATTTATCTTAAATAAAAATAGCCCGCAAAAGCGGACTTTTTTGAATTAGCTATGCTTTAATACTTCAGTTTGGAGATTAATTTTGAGGTAAACTAGGCGCAACTAAAGCGGGAGGATTAACGATGAAACTGACAGGTAACTTATCTTGATTTTCAGCAATTACGGGTAAAGCATTCCGCATTTTTGCTGCAACTTGAACCGTTTTCAAATCATAGGTAGTTGTTGCTAGCTTGGGATACAAACCAATGCCGACGATCGGAATTAATAAACACAAGGCGATAAAAACTTCTCGTGGTTTAGCATCAGCAGAAAAACTAGGTATTTCTAAACCAGATTTGTTTTCACCGAAGAATACTTCCCGCAACATTGACAGGAGATAAATCGGCGTTAAAATCAAACCTACACAAGCAAGGAAGACAACAACAACTTTGAAATTGGAACTGTAAACATCGCTGTTGGTAACACCAAGGAAAATGGTTAATTCGCTGACGAAACCACTCATTCCCGGTAGGGCTAAAGAAGCCATCGATGCGGCAGTGAAGAGGGCAAAAATCTTGGGCATTTGTTTGGCGATGCCACCCATTGTATCCATCATTAAAGTGTGGGTGCGATCGTAAGTTACGCCGGAAAGAAAGAATAATGCTGCTGCAATTAACCCGTGGGAAACCATTTGTAAGACTGCACCATTTAAGCCTAATTCAGTAAACGAAGCTATGCCGATTAAAACAAAGCCCATGTGGGAAATAGAGGAACAAGCTAAACGTCTTTTTAAGTTAACTTGTCCAAATGCTGTTAAGCCACCGTAGACGATATTAACTACTCCGAGAATAACTAAAACTGGGGCAAATTTAATGTGGGCAGAAGGTAGCATTTCGATGTTCATCCGAATTAAGCCGTAGCCGCCCATTTTTAAGAGTACACCTGCTAAAATCATTGAGACTGGGGCGGAGGCTTGGGAATGTGCGTCGGGAAGCCAGGTATGAAGTGGAAATATTGGTAATTTGACTCCAAAAGCAATTAAGAAACCGACGTAAGCAAACATTTCTATTGCTAAGGGATAATGCTTCATTCCTAACTCGGCGATGTCAAATGTGATGTTATCGCCGGAGAATGCCATTAATAAGGCGGCAACGAGAATGAAGATAGATGCAGCAGCAGTATAAAGAATAAATTTAGTGGCAGCGTAGAGACGTTTTTCTCCGCCCCAGATGGAAATTAAGAGGTAAACGGGGACTAATTCTAACTCCCACATAATGAAGAAGAGAAGTAAGTCTTTGGCTGCGAAAACGCCGATTTGGGCGCTGTATAAAAGTAGGATTAAGAAGTAATAAAGTTTGGGTTTGCGTTGTACGCCGAAGGAGGCTAAAAGTGCGAGTGTGGTTACTAAGCTAGATAAGACTATGAGTGGCATTGATAAGCCGTCAACTCCGACAGCCCAATTTAAGCCTAGTTGGGGTATCCAGGTATAGGTTTCTGTGAGTTGGAATTGGGTGTTGTTGAGGTTGTAGTGATGCCAGAATGTGTAAATTGTCAGGGCGAAGTTGGCTAATCCGATGCTCAGGGCGTACCAACGGACGGTTTTTCCTTCTTTGTCGGGAATGATGGGGATGAGGAGGGCGGCGATCGCTGGAAGTGCTATTATCGCTGTCAGCCAAGGAAATTGTAAGTCTACCATTGTCAATAGGAAAATATGCCTAGTGCTTCTTTCCCGATTATATTAACTTTTGTAAAAAAGTGTAAAGAGGTATTGAGAAAAAATTTGGGAATTGGCGATCGGGGATTGGGGATTGGGAATTGGAGGAATTGGGGGAATTGGAGGAATTGGGGGAATTGGGGGAATTGGAGGAATTGGGGGAATTGGGGGAATTGGAGGAATTGGGAGTGTTGGGGGAATTGGAGGAATTGGGAGCGTTATCAGTGTTGTCAGTGTTAGGAATAAAGAGC
>JAWQFW010000444.1:0-2002 GCA_035968095.1 Oscillatoria sp. PMC 1068.18 | reverse complement strand
GTCCCCAGTCCCCAGTCCCTAATCTTGTTGGTGAGAAAATTGATAAGCACCAGCAACAGAAAGAGCGATCGCCGCAGCGAACAAAATAGGAATAGAATACCAAGGAAACTCCGATAATGGTAAATATGCTGCCGCGCGTAAGCCGATGCTAGTGTAAGTTAAGGGTAAACAATAAACAATTATCTTCAAGACTACTGGTAAAGTTGTCGGATCGAAGAATGTTGCTCCTAAAAAAGACATCGGAACAATTAAAAAATTATTATACAAACCGACACTTTCCAAAGATTTAACTTTTAACCCAATTAATACCCCCAAAGCCGCGAAAACAGCACAATTTAGTACCAACAACAGCAAAAACAAGGGATTAAGAAAACTGCTAATTTTCCCAGTAAATAAAATTGCTACGAAAATCACCGAACCCGCAGTCATTAAACCTCGGACAATTCCCGCAAGCATTTTACCTAAGTGTAGCGCCAAAGGATGTACTGGTAACAACAATAACTCTTCAAAAGTTTTCGTATATAGCCTTTCTCCACAAATCGAAAAAGTGGTTCCCGCAAAGCTGATCGTCATTGAAGATAACGCCACCATCCCTGGTAAGATAAACTCTAAATAGGTATCTCCAGCTACAGGGTCGATCGCGCGATCGAGCGCACTACCTAAACCTAAACCAAAGCCGATAATATAAATTATGGGAGAAACTAAGCCAGTAGCAGCAATTTGGACGAGTCGCACTCGCAAATCTAACCACTCTCCCCAGAAAACAGTGAAGGTGTCTGCAACAATAGTCTGTAATTGTTTTGGTTTAAAGTTTTTACCCAGTAAGAATGATGATTGAGATTTCACTAAATTGAACTAACTAATAAATTATTCTAGTATTGCTATTTTACTTAATGTTGCGTAACATTTCATCAAGATTAGGGAGTAAGTTTGAGGGTGAGGAGAAATGTAAGGGCTGATTTCCAATAAATAACGATTTACCAGAGTAAGTAAAGAATAGGTAAAAAATAAAATTGGCGATCGCCATTATCAATCTCTAGAAAAGGAGTTTTTGCCCTAGTAGGTATAATTATTCATTATAATTTGTTGTGGAAGCGCGATCGCCAGATGTACAGGAATCAAAAATATTACCTTAACTAAAGCTAACTTGGTGAGTCAGTACAACTGACCAGTCAAAGAGAAAAAGATCTAGGCATACTGAAAAAAGAGGCAACTACAAAAGGATCACCGTAGCAAAATGAGACGTACCAAACCACCCAGATACACTTCCCCTAGACCCGAACCTCCCAGAACAGCTTATCAGCCAAGTAAGAACAACTCTGGCTTCGATTTAAATTATTTGACAATGGCGATTTTGGGAGGGATATTTATTCTTGGGATTGGGATTGGGATTATTTTTAGTTCCGCAACCAACTTCACTCCCGAAAGTATTCACTCCAGCATTGAAATCGACCAACAAGCGCCGAACCCAGAGCTTTGTCGAGACTTTGGTGCAAGTGCGATCGTTACTAATATGCGAGTTTTTGTTACCTTAGACCCGTTTAACGTCTTTATCAGTCAACCTTCGATGCGTCCTGGTTGCGTATTGCGTCGTAATAACTGGTCAATTTTAGAGCGACAAAACTTAGTAACTTCTGAACAAGTACGTGACTGTAAAAACCGGATGAATACCTTTGGTTACACAGGTGCTTTGGAAAGCGATCCCAAAATTACTTGTATTTACCAAAATGATGCTGCGGGAAATCTTTTCTTAAATACTCCAGGAGCGCCCGGTGCTAGACCTGAATCTGATAGTTTCTAGGATGGTGGCTGGTGGCTGGTGATTGGTGATTGGTGATTGGGTGATTGGGGAGAGTTGGGGGACAAGGAGGACAAGGGGAGTAAATCTTGGTAAGACGATTGCTCTTTATTCCCAATACTGACCACACTTCCAATTCTCCCATTTCCTCCAATTCCCCCATTTCCCCCAATACCGACCATACCCCCAATACCGACCATACCC
>JAWQFW010000443.1:0-2027 GCA_035968095.1 Oscillatoria sp. PMC 1068.18 | reverse complement strand
AAATTGCGAAAAGCCGTTTGTAAATGTCTTAAACCCTGTTGCAAAGGAACACAACTTACTTCGTTTAAAAAGTCGAGTTCTTCCTGTTTTTTCCATGCGGTTAGCATCGAAGAGGTTTGAGTATACCCTACCCTTTCATGTCTTTCGTACCAAGCTTGAGTTCGTTCCTGGAGAGCTTTATTGTAAACCAATCTGACGCAGCCCAATGTCCGCCGCAAAAGATGCTCTTGTGCGGGGGTTGGGTAGAATCGGTACGAATAAGCTTTTTCCATCTCTCACATCTTAGCATGGTCTTTGTAAGATGGGTGGAGTGTTAAAATTCAACTGTTAAGCCGTCCTCAAAGGACGGGGTTTCAGACCCAAGTATTTGATGAAAAAAAATCGGCGGTGTAGTTTACCTTTTGCAGCTAAGTTAGGCATTTTTCTGTTTAACTTGGGAGTTTCTTTGACTACGACGACAATGCTTCCAGTGAAAGCAGCAGAACGAATTTACTTATCTTTTGGTCCGTTGGAGTTTTCGCTTTCGGTAAGCGGACTAGAGGAATATGCTAAAGAAGGTACGATTAGCACCGAATTAGCTAGTTATGCGAAATATTTGACTCCTGAGCAACTCGAACAGTTACGCACTATTTTGACGACTCGCGCAGATTTGACTCCTTTAGCGCTGTCTCAGTTTTTCTATTCTTATCAAGGGGAATTGATTTTACAGCAAATAGGTGAAGTGATTCAAACTAAAGCGCGACAACCGGGTTTTTATGCAATTCGTTCGGCTTTGATTTTAGCAGCCGCAGACGAAGCTGAAGGTTTGACTCCTTTGAATGTGCTGAAAAAGTTTCCGACTCAAGGGATTTTGATTCGTTCCGATCGCGGTTTTGAAATTATTGATCAGTTAAGTAGTATTATTCAAGATACTAATTTGGCGATCGCCAAAATTGAATCTCAATCTCAAGCTGAAGTTTCCCCGGAAAGATTAGAAAGTTTCGCAAC
This sequence comes from Oscillatoria sp. PMC 1068.18, assembly GCA_035968095.1. Classification (GTDB taxonomy): domain Bacteria; phylum Cyanobacteriota; class Cyanobacteriia; order Cyanobacteriales; family SIO1D9; genus IIICB1. The sequence continues at coordinate 1,040 of JAWQFW010000443.1, read as the reverse complement.
GTTACCCGATTTACGTCAAACTGGTACAGTTACTTATAACAAGCAAACTTTAGTTCTCAACGATCGTCCTCGTGGACGCACTTTTCCTACTGATTTGTATCTTCCTCAGCAATCTCAACCATCTTTTTTGGTAGTGATTTCTCATGGACTTGGTTCGAGTCGCGAAACTTTTGAGTATCTCGCAAAACATTTAGCTTCTTATGGTTTTGCTGTCGCGGTTTTGGAACATCCTGGTAGTAATTCTCAACAGTTACAACAACTTGCTAGCGGTTTAGCTAATGAGGTTACTCCTGCACGAGAATTGATTGACCGACCTTTGGATATAAAATATCTTTTAGATGTTTTGGAAAGTTCTTATTCCCAACAAGTAAGAACCGATCGGGTGGGAATTTTGGGTCAATCTTATGGAGGTTATACTGCTTTAGCTATTACTGGTGCAACTTTTAATTTTGAGAAGTTAAGAGATGTTTGTCCACCTTTGAATTCTTTGAATTTGTCTTTGTTGATTCAGTGTCAGGCTGATACTTTACCAGAGTTGGATTACAATTTACAAGATGAAAGGATTAAAGCCGCGATCGCGATTAATCCTCTGACTAGCACGATTTTTGGGGAAAATGAGTTAAGTAAAATTCAAATTCCTTTGATGTTGGTTACTAGCAGTTCTGATACTGTTGCTCCAGCTTTGGCTGAACAAATTATTCCTTTTACTTGGCTAAATAACCCGGAAAAATATCTGGTTTTGCTCAAAGGGGGAACCCATTTTTCGGCTTTGGGTAGTTCGAGTGAGGAAGGTGTCCCCGTCCCGGAACAAGCGATCGGTCCAGATCCTCAAGTTGCTCAAGAGTATGTTCAAGCTTTGAGTTTGGCGTTTTTTGCTACTTATATTGGCGATCGCGCTGAGTATCAAGTTTATCTTAGTCCCGCTTATGCTCAGTTTCTTTCCCAAGATTTGATTCCTTTGAGTTTGGTGGAAAATTTGGATCTGGAAAATCTTGGCGAATAAGTGGTTTTTTGTTATTATTTAAGTAAGGGTTTTTTAT
>JAWQFW010000442.1:0-2053 GCA_035968095.1 Oscillatoria sp. PMC 1068.18 | reverse complement strand
ATACAGATGTATAATTTTCGTAATTAGCAATAGTTAATAAAATAAAAAAGCCAAAAGCTACAAATATCACGTAACTTAAACCAAATAAATTGAATTGTTTTTCAGTTGACGGTTGTATAAGTACCAGAAGACAAATCATTACAATCGGGCAGAGTAGAATACCGAAAATAATGACCCGCACTAAAGGAGAAATTATCAATAGTAATCTTAATAACTTGGGTGGTTTTTTTCTCATTTTTCAAATTTATTGAGTAGAGATGGACAAAAACTATTCATTTATTGGTATTTTAATTATATTTAATTTTCAAAAATTAGTTATTTTTTTTGACTGGAATCATTTTGAGAGGAGTGAATATTGTTACTATCTGAATTATGAGAATTACCTCCATTTGACTGATGTTGTAACCAACTAGCAAGACTGGTTGATAGCTGCGAAAGAGAAGCAATTAATTCGGGGGAAACTTCTACTGGTAAGCTACCGCTACGAACGTGCAAATCTTGTTGGGGAAAGGGAATTTCTACACCACGATTGCGAAAAATTGTTTCAATCCGAAAATAAAGATCGCTTTTGATTTGATACTGTTTTTGTGGTTCTTTAATCCAGACTAATAAATCAAAATCAAGGGAACTATCGCCAAATCCTCTAAACAATACTTTTGGTGCAGGCTCATCCATTAGTTCAGGATAATTTCTGGTAGCATCAATTAAGGCTGCTCTAACTATGGTTAAATCGGAACCATACGCTACTCCTATGGGAAGCTTTAATCGGGATACTGCGGTGTGGTGATTCCAGTTGACTACTTCTTGTTCTAAAAAGCGGGAATTAGGTAAAATAATTGAGATTTGATCGAGGGTACGAATTTCGGTACTACGAACGCTAATTCGCTCTACTGTACCCATTAAATCGCCTACTTCGACAAAATCTCCGACTTGGATAGGACGGTCGAAAATGAGTACCAAACCGCTAATAAATTCTTTGGCTACTCCTTGTAATCCTAAACCAATACCAACGCCGAGAACACCTGCAAAAACGGTGAGTGAACTTAAATCTAATCCCCAAACTTGTAAGACAACAATTGTGCCAATAAAGATAAAAGCATAGTTAGCAATAATGGTAATTGTTTCTTGTGCGGCGCGGTTTAAACCAGTGTAGCGGAGGATGCGCGATCGCAAAACTCGCTTGACGATTCTCGAAACATAAATTAATCCGGTAATTAAGCCAAAGAGAATAAATAAGTCGAGGACAGAATAGGCGTTATCTCCTAGAGGAATAAGTTGAGAAGTTATACTATTTTTGATGAGGAAGAAAGCTTCACCGATGAAATTAGTAAATTTTCGACTAATTTCTCTAGTTTGGATGAATAAATCGCTGATATAAATTAAACTCCAAATCCCGATTATTGCCCGGATCAGAGTAATAATAATTTCAGCGATAACTTCGATATTGCGGCGTTGGGTAGTAGCTTCTGCTTCGGGGTTAGTTCTAATTAAAAGTCGATCTAACCAAGGTTTGAGTTTACGTTTCCAAAACCAACCAACTCCCCAAGAAAGTGCGATCGCCACGATCGCGCAAGCAGCAGATAATAATCCGGCTTCAAATAAATAGCCTGTGGTGCGCCGATATTGAGCTTCAGCGATCGCATCTTCTAATTCTCGTTGCCAAATTTCTGCCTGTTGGAGGACACTTCTTTCATCGGGAGAATCTTTCGCGGTGACAGTGAGTAAGTGTTCGTTGTTGACGGTAATTACAGGTAAACTCTGGCTAGTATCGATTTCGACTTTGGCTGGAGTTTTCGAGTTTTTAACGATTTCTTCAAGAATAATATTAGCGTCTCGCGCTCGTTTGTCGGCGCTGAATTTAGCTTGCTCAACTTCAAATAATGTCTTTCCGTCAACGACAATTGGTGCGGTGGGAGTTTCTTGAATATCTTGGGCTAAAATTGGCGCTACCAAAATTAAACATAAACTGGCGATCGCCACTAGCACAAATGAGGTAACTTCCAGGAGAAACGATCGGTTTTTCATAGATTGGGGATTGGGGATTGGGGATTGG
>JAWQFW010000441.1:0-2068 GCA_035968095.1 Oscillatoria sp. PMC 1068.18 | reverse complement strand
CCCTACCCCCTGCGTCTTGCTTTGAGTTAAACTTTTGCTCGACTTCACATTGGTCGCTTTTTCAGGGTAAGCGATTTTGGTGCCAACCTGCAAAACCTTTATTTTTTTGCCTCAACTAGCGTAAAACTTCGTTTTTAGGTAAATATTTCTCTTTTTGACCATTTTATGCTCTATTTACCTTGATATGGTAAAATATAACTAACAAATCTCCTGATCTGTACTTGAATTCAGCAAAATCAAGACAATTAAACAACAGACATTAAACATCAGTTATGCCGGAGCAATCACAAAAGCTTAATCAACTTCGAGATTAACCCAAGTCCCAAGATCGTCACTAAAATATTAAACTATTCAACTATTTCCCAAGTCTTTGACCAAAAAAAGCTTAATATATCCAGCAAGGGAAACGGAGAAAAAAGTTGTATACGATTGTATAAAGAAAGAAAATATTTTTTAGACAATCTTTAGAGAAAAATATATTGCACTGAATAAGGAAAAAATATGCTCCGGCGAATTTGGCAGTGGCTCAAAAATTTCTTGAATAACTTAACAGGTAGCCCAGAAGCAATATCCAGTGCTTCTACTACCAGCAAAGACAATAATCAAGGGAAGTCGCCCTCCCCCTTAAGCGACACAGATTATGAATTTTTGTATACCCAATTACTCGAAGGAGTGACTCACGGTTGGGAAGAAAAGCGCATCGTGAAATTTTTTCAAGATTTAGAAGCTCGCAGTAGCCAAGAACAATGGTTAAGTTGGTTAAAGCGATTTGGTCAAAGAGTTAGCAGCGCCTCAACCCCAAATCGGGAATTAGCGACCCGGATGGTAAAGTTAGGTGAGAGAGTGCGGACAATTCCCTCAGTACGAGCAATTGGACAGGAATCTTACAAAATCGGGATTCAGTTACTCAACCGAGGACAAAAAGCCGCAGAAATTTGGGAATATGAAGGTCCAGATGCAGAAGGAGAAACAGAAACCACCGCTTCTGGGGTAGAAACGATCACCCTAGACGAATTATTACAAAGATTAAACCGAGACCCAAAGTTACTTGCTTCAGTTGCACAGGAATTAGGGCTAGAAACCGACGACCCCAGAACAATAGTCGCAGAACTCACCAAACGTTACAACCCAGAAGACGGCTCAACACCAGAAGATGCGGAAGGATGGTTTAAGCGAGCGACATTGCAATTCCAAACCGGAGATATTGATGCAGCCTTAGAGTCTTTAGATCGATCCTTAGAAATGAAACCAGAGTTTGCCGAAGCCTGGTTTGGGAAAGGTAACATCTTTTTCAGCATACACAGAAACGAAGAAGCGATCGCCGCATTAGACAAAGCCGTCGCAGCGAAACCAGAGTTTTATCAAGCCTGGGACGTTCGAGGTAATATCCTGTTTAACTCAGATCAAGCAGAAACAGCGATCGCCTCATTTGAAAAAGCCATCGAAATCAAACCAGATTTTTACCCATCGTGGTATAACAAAGCGATCGCCCTCAGCGACTTAGAACAATTCGACGCAGCGATCGCCGCATTTAATCGAGTCATCGAAATCAAACCAGATCTCGCCAAAGCCTGGTTTAACCGGGGCGTGACTCTAGCCGAAATGGGACGCTTCTCAGATGCGATCGCTAACTACGATCGCGCCCTTCTCCTTCAACCACAATCCCCCGAAATCTTTAGCAAACGTCAAGAAGCCTTAGAAAATTTAGCTCAAAAACAAACAGACTCCACCACCCCACAGCAAGATCTTACTACTTCTGTCGTTGCCGATCCCTGGCAAGAAACCTCATCCTCCGAAACAATTTCCCCCATTGACTCAGAAGTAGAAGCATCAGATCAAACAGTCTTACAACTCGACTCAGACACCGAAGTTGTACAAGAAACTACTAGCGAAACCGATATAGAAGAAGTCGAAATCATCTCTCAACTCGACTCAGACGCAGCAGTGGTAGAGCAGACAACCACCGAAACCGATATAGAAGAAGTCGAAATCATCTCACCAGTAGATTCAAATACCGAAGTTGTACAAGAAACTACTAGCGAAACCGATATAGAAGAAGTCGAAATCA
>JAWQFW010000440.1:0-2092 GCA_035968095.1 Oscillatoria sp. PMC 1068.18 | reverse complement strand
GTTACCCAGTCCCCAGTTACCCAATCACCAGTTACCCAGTCCCCATTAATAAAGAACCCGATTAGTTTTTGTAGTCGCTAAAGCAGCCACCAAACTACGAACCACAGCCAACATAGCTACCTCATTATCGAGTTGATTAATCGCCGAACCAACTCCAACACCAGAAGCGCCAGCCGCGATCGCCATCGGTGCAGTAACATTAGACAAACCCGAAGCACATAAAACCGGGACATCAACAGCCTGAGAAATACTATAAGCCGCCGCCAAAGTCGGCGCAGCCTTTTCAATCAAACCCAGATTACCAGGATGTTGAGGCTTGCTGCTAGTACCACCTTCAGTCTGAATAATATCCGCACCCGCAGCGACTAATTCCTCAGCCAACTGTACTTGCTCATCGAGTGCCAAAATATGAGGAACAGTCACCGAAAGCGTCACCTCCGGAAGTAGCGATCGCGTTTCTTTCGTTAACTGCAAAACTTCCGCAGCCTCAAAACGTCTTCCTTGAGCATAAAAACTATCAAAATTACCAATTTCGATCAAATCCGCACCAGCAGATCTCGCTTCCACAAACAACTGCGGTTCCACAGCAGAAACACAAATCGGTAAATCAGTCAACTGACGCGCCATGCGAACCAAATCCGCATCAGCCGCCAAATCGACAAAAGTTGCCCCACCTGCGGTAGCAGCCTTCACCACCGCAGCCACACGAACAGAATCAAAATTATTCAAGCCGCTAATAACTTTGAGGGCATTTTTTTCGGCAAAAGCCTGTGCTAGTTGAGGATGTAAACTCATCTTTTTACTTTATAACGTCCAATCAGATCGGTATTATAGTCAAATCCTGTCCCTAGTGTACCTTCCGTCCAAAGATTAATAGTAGTTGAGGTAAAATTTGCCTAAACTAAGAGCAGAAGTCACTTTGCTACTCTCAACTCTCCCGTAAACAATCAGGCTATGAATTTTCCTCGCCCCAACCTATCTTCATTTCATTCCGACATTCTCCAGGATACCCTTCTGGGTCAACTTTGTGGTCAAGAAAAATTATTCCGCGATCGCTACCTAATTTTACGAATGTTAGGTAGAGGTGGCTTCGGCGTTACCTTCTTAGCCCGCAATACAGAATTACCGGGTAATCCCTTATGCGTCATTAAACAACTCTGTCCAAAAATCAGCGATCAATCTGCCCTAGCAACCGCCCGTCAACGCTTCAAGCGAGAAGCAAAAAGCCTTTCGTTATTAGGAAACCACTCACAAATTCCTTTACTTTTAGACTACTTTGTCCTCGAAGACGACTTTTTTCTCGTTCAGGAATACGTTCGCGGCATCACTGTGGCAAGATTAGTCAGACGCTACGGTTGTCAATCAGAAAACGCCGTCAAACAATTTTTACGCCAAATGTTACCAGCATTGCAATACATCCACTCCAAAGGCGTAATTCACCGCGATATTAAACCCCAAAATATCATTCGCTGCCAAGACGACGGTAGATTAGTTTTAATCGATTTTGGCGCAGTCAAAGAACAATTAACCAACGTCGGTGACACCAGTTTCAAATCAGTCACCACCAACTTTATCGGCACCGTCGGCTTTGCACCCCCCGAACAATTTTGCTTGCGTCCTGTTTATGCTAGCGATCTTTACGCCCTCGGTGTCACCTGTTTATACTTACTCACCGCCAAAGCCCCCCTAGATTTTGAGAGCGATCGCCGCACCGGAGAAATTCTTTGGCGTGATACCGTAGAATTAAGTTCTTCCTTTGGGCAAATTCTCGACAAAATGCTCAAAGTTAATGTTCAACAACGCTATCAAACCGTAGGAAGTATCATTCACGATTTAGAACCCAAACCACCTCAACCTGACTTAAATCATTGCCTAACTGTTAAAAATCAGTTAGCCTCAGAACCAGAACCAGAAACCGAACCCGCCTCTCATACTCTTTCCTATGCGATGAGAACTGGTAAAGCTATCCGAGAATGGAAAGATCGTTTCCAAAAAAAACAACAAGCAAGGAAAATTCGCGAAATTAGAAATCAGTTATACAAAGGCAATAACTAAAACTAAATTAATTACTAATCAAGGAAATTAATCTACC
>JAWQFW010000439.1:0-2101 GCA_035968095.1 Oscillatoria sp. PMC 1068.18 | reverse complement strand
GGACTGGGGACTGGGGACTGGGAATTGGGAATTGGTGATTGGGGATTAGGAATTGGTGATTGGGAATTGGGAATTGGAGAATAAACTGGTAACTGCGGGTACGTGATAACTGGTAATGCTGCGACTCTACGATTTTTTACCTTCGGGAAATTGTTACAAAGTGCGTTTATTATTACATCAATTAGATGTTGATTTTGAGTTAGTTGAGGTGAATATTTTAACAGGTGAAAGTCGCACACCAGATTTTTTAAGCAAAAATCCGAATGGTCGGGTTCCGGTTTTGGAAATTGAATCGGGTCAGTTTTTAGCTGAGTCTAATGCAATTTTATCTTATTTGAGTGTCGGAACGGATTTTTTACCTGGCGATCGCCTAAAATTTGCCCAAGTGATGCAATGGTTGTTTTTTGAACAGTATAGTCACGAACCTTACATCGCTACGTCTCGTTACTGGATCTCAATTTTAGGTGCAAAAGAAAAGTATCACCAGCAGTTGCAGGAAAAACAAGCCCCAGGTTATGCTGCGTTACAGGTAATGGAGAAGCATTTACGAGAGAATCTATTTTTTGTTGATAATCGCTATACGATCGCCGATCTTAGTTTATTTGCTTACACTCATGTTGCTGCTGAGGGAGGATTCGATTTAAACAATTTTCCTGGTATCCTGGCTTGGATCGAACGAGTCAAGTCTCAACCTCGCTATGTAGCGATCGCTGATTCTCTTCTACAAGCAAATTAAGGCGGATTTTTGTCTATGTCTGGATTAAATGGTTGGACAGAAAATTTTATTACTACAAATAACCTTAAATTGCATTATGTAACTCAAGGAAAAGGTTCTTTGATGTTAATGTTACATGGTTTTCCTGAGTTTTGGTATTCTTGGCGACATCAAATTCCCGAATTTGCACAAAACTATCAAGTAGTTGCTTTAGATTTGCGTGGTTATAACAATAGCGATAAACCTCAAGATCCTGAAGCTTATCAAATGGGTGAGTTAATCGAGGATGTTAAGGGTGTAATTCAAGGATTAGGTTATGAAAGTTGCGTATTGGTAGGTCATGATTGGGGAGGTGCAATTGCATGGTATTTTGCTTACGAATATCCCCAAATGGTGGAAAAATTGATCGTGATGAATATTCCCCATCCAGCATTATTTACCGAAGCTATTCGCAGTAATCCTCAACAAATGTTGCGTAGCTGGTATATCTTATTTTTTCAGTTACCTTGGCTACCAGAGTTTTTGTTACAGTGGAATGACTACGACGCGATTGCGGCTGCTTTTGAAAAAATGGCTATTGACAAAAGTGCCTTTACCTGGTCTGATTTAGAAGCTTATAAAAATGCGGCAGCGAAACGTGGTGCGATCGCCGCAATGCTAAACTATTACCGCCATGCTTTCAAGAGCCTTTCTGCTTCACTAGAGTGGGGAATCTTAGATATACCGACTTTAATGATTTGGGGTGAAGAAGATACTGCACTTGGTAAAGAGTTAACTTATGGGACAGAAGCCTACGTTAATCATTTAACCATTAAATATATTCCTAATTGTAGTCATTGGGTGCAGCAAGAACAACCTTTATTAGTTAATCAATATATGAGAGAATTTCTCACAGAGCCTTCTGCTAGCCAAGAATTAAAATCAAAAGTAAGCCAATGAGTGAAAATAAATTAGGAGTTTGTCCAGTTTGTAAGGTGAAAATTTTACGCGGAGATTTAGTTATCTTTTCTTACGGTGCTAAAGGAAATAGAATTCAACTTTGGGAGCGAGTTTGTCAATACGCTACTAAACCCGGTTGTATTAATCCCGATCCTAATTCAGATTCTAGCTCCTAAGCTATTCGCCATTCAAATTAAATAATTAGCATTTGACTAATATATTATCGTGCGAGCATCTTGCGCGCAACTTTTAGATAATTTGAATTTTGGCTAGCTTAGTCAAGATATCGAGACTTTGAGCGTTATTTTTCACCCTGAAATTGTGACGAGAAACTATTTTTCCAGTTAGCGCTTGGGCTGATCGTCAAAATAAAAAAAACTTATCAGAACAATTGGCGATCGCCAAATATAAATTTTTCTTTCCAAAGAATAAATATCTGCTTATTTA
>JAWQFW010000438.1:0-2101 GCA_035968095.1 Oscillatoria sp. PMC 1068.18 | reverse complement strand
AGGAAACAGAAACCCAAATCGTGTTAGCGAAGCGGGGCGCGTTAGCGCACGGTTTAGGAATCACTGTCCCTTTTAGGGCGGTGAGGATGTCAAGAACCTGGAAATAGTTACGTCTATTGATTGCTCTTCCTAGGCTAACATTTTTGAGATTTTCTATTGCCTCGATATCGTTGAGAATTGATAAATAAATATACACTTTCAAGCTCGTAATTCCTATTATCGGATATTGACTTTTGTTTAATCAAGGGTACGAGAGCTAAAACAATGGAGAAGCGGTTGTGCCTTTAAATTGGGTATAACTGACGAACATAATGAAAGTAATTGCTAAAAAAATCTGCCAGTTAATGCTCTTTTCGTTTCAATGATGAACAGTTTCGCAAATTTAATTACTTCCTCAATTAGGTTCTATTTTTAGGATTTATTGAGTTGATAATAGTGGCGATAAAGTAATTCTAATTTGCCGCCGTATTTCTGAATTGTGGTTAATTGTCGGCGATATAAACCGCGAAATGTGTTGGCAAATAAAAGAGTGAAAATTGCGACGACTAAACCTGCAACAGTGGTAATTAAAGCGTCGCTAATTCCTCCAGTTACTCCCGCAGTATTAGTATTATTAAGATCGCCGAGTTGCAGGGCGGCAAAAGCTTCGATTAAGCCTAAAATTGTTCCTAGTAAACCTAACAAAGGAGCAATATTAATAATTGTTTCAAAGACGGTGTTAAAGCGCTTGAGTATGGTAAGTTCTGCTTGCGCAGCAGTTTCTAAAGCCAAGCGAAATTCTTCGGGAGTGGGGTGGTTTAATTCTAAAGCGGTGAGAAAGATGCGGGGGAGAGGAAAGTGAGAGCCGTTTTCTAGTAGTGTAAAATTCGTCTGAGAATTAGACTGATATTGAGTGAGAAACTCTTTAATTATCGGTTCTTGAAACTTCTGTATACGCCACCAAAAAATACATCGCTCGATAATTAGCGCGATCGCCACGAGCGAAAATCCGAGTAGGGGTATTAAGACTATTTCACCCAGTCCCATTTTCTCTTGGTAGTTGCCAGTTATCAGTTAACAGTTATCAGTTAGCAGTTATCAGTTAGCAGTTTACTCACCCAGTCACCAATCCCCAGTCACCAGTCCCTAGTCCCCAATCACCCGATCAACCTGTTTTTGGAACGCGCTCAATTTGCGCGTAACCAGTAAATACGAGCATTTTGCCTTGAGTTTCGAGGCGATTAATGCGCATATTCACTCCGTCAAGGTTGAAACGGTCGAGATCGACCATATCATTTAAAATTTCAATCAACACATTCGTCAACTGTTCGGAAAGATCTCGTAACTCTTCCGGAACCACTTCCGGTTCAAACTTCGCATTTTGAAACTTAATCCTGCGTCGTCTCTCAACTCCGAGAGTACAACTTAAGCTTACTGGTACTTTACCATTATCCCCTAAGTCAGCTTTGGCAAACATTTTTAACCCATTGTTGGGTAAAAGCTCAATTTGGACATCAGTAAAGGAAACTGGTTGACCATCAGACAATTCTGTCAAAGTGGGTAAGGTCAGATTTTCTAGACGTTTTTTGACTAAATCCGCACCAAAAGCTTCGTTAATATCTTTTTCCGTCAATTTCACCGCAGCGATCGCTTGAGTTGGCTGCTTGAGAGATAAATTCCCTTGCATCACTGAACCAGCATCAATTGACACCGCATCAGTCTCAAAAGACATCTCCTCCGTGCGAAATTGCTTACGAATTACTAAGCCTCGACCATTCATTTTGAAGCTATCAATGCTACCCTGCAACAGTTTACTCGGAGGGTTGCACCGAACTTGAACATCGACCAACTCAGAGCGAGTAAACAGGTGGCGCAGGGTATTTGTGGCTACGGTACTGAGCATATTTTCTGCCCAGTCCGCGCCGCGATCTTTACCAAAACCAACAAAGCCACCAATCATATGTTTATTTGCTTTTCTCTACGGTCTATGTTCCTTTGTAACAAACTATTAAGCATTCGGCAATTAAACCTACCTTGAGTACAGTTTAGAAAAGTTAAACAGTCTTATATTAAACTCTTTTGGAGGATGGCAAGTAATGGGGATTGGGGATTGGGGATTGGG
>JAWQFW010000437.1:0-2116 GCA_035968095.1 Oscillatoria sp. PMC 1068.18 | reverse complement strand
ATCCTGAATATGGTAATAATTATTTACCAGAAGATTTGCAATTAATAATTTCTAACGATCGCGGAGAAGTGGTGATGCAGGCGATCGCGAAACGAACCGAAAATATCCAATTGGAGTTTAGCGGTGAAATCGGTGAGGGTTTTAGCGTGAGAGTGGCTTTAGGTGAGAGTAGTATCAGCGAATCATTTATCATTTGAGTGATAAAAAGGGTAAAGTGCGATCGCCACTTGATGATTTGACTCCAACGAGAAAAGTTATACAGTTCTGTAACTTTTCTCGTTCCTAAAAGAAAATCAGCTAAGAGTGACTATTTCCTATTGTTGTCTAGAAATTAGTTTTTGATTTCCTAGTCAAGCTAATCAAAAGGAATGAGAATTTTAAATTCTGTTCCTTTACCGGGAGTAGAAAAACATTCTATTTCGCCTCGGTGATTTTCCACAATAATTTGATAACTAATTGATAAGCCTAAACCAGTACCCTTTCCTGGCGGTTTAGTCGTAAAAAAGGGATCGAATAAATGTTTCCTTACTTGTTCATTTATTCCTAACCCATTATCAATAATTCTTACTCCTAACTTCTGGTCAATGAACTCAGTTTTCACAATAATTTGCGGATTATTGATTGGAGAATCTCGCAAAGCATCAATTGCGTTACTTACTAAATTCATTAATACTTGATTAACTTGTCCGGGATAACCTTTGACAAGAGGTAACTCACTATATTCTTTGATTATTTTTATTTCCGGAATTTCGCCATTTCCTTTGAAGCGATGGTGTAAAATCAACAATGTTTTCTCAATTTCAGCTTCTAAGTCAAATTGCACCATTTCTGCTGTTTCGCGGCGCGAAAAGTTACGCAAATTATCGACTATTTGCTGAATTCTTTCAGTTCCCGACTGCATCGACTGAAGTAATTTAGGAAGATCTTGAGCTAGATATTCTAGTTCAATGTTTTCAGCTTCGGTTTGAATTTCTGCCACTGGTTCAGGATAATATTGTTGATAAAGCTTGAGAATATTCAACAAATCATCAACATAGTCACAGGCATAATTAATATTTCCAAAAATAAAGCACAGAGGGTTATTGATTTCGTGGGCTACGCCAGCAACTAATTGACCTAAGCCTGACATTTTTTCGGCTTGAATAAGCTGACTTTGAGTTTTTTGGAGTTTGACTAATGTTTGTTTAAGTTGCTCGGTTTGCGCTAAAGCTTTTTCTTTAGCTAAAACAGTTTGTTCATAGAGTTCTGCTTGGTGTAAATCTATTTGCAGTTCTTGGATTTCTTTTTCTCGTTGATATTGACTAACCGCCGCATCTAAAGCTTCTAAAAGTTCTTTTGCTGAGGCTTTGAGTAAATACTGTAAATCGAAATTATCTTGAGTTAAAGCTTCGCTGTTTGCGTTGGCTAAAGCTCTACCTGCTTGAATAAAGCTGCGTACTTTTTCGTCTAAGTTCAGAGGGAGATTGTAATAAATTGATTTAATTTTAGCGGAGGGATTCCCAGGTAATTTCATTGAAGAATCACCAAAAAGTAAACCGTTATGGGAGTTTTCCATTAAGTCGATAACGGCTTTTAATTCTTGGCGCAGTTCTTGTCTAGCGGTGGAACTTGGGGAGCAAACTAATTTTAGACCATACAGTGCTGCTCGCTGAGAGAGCATTCGCTGTCGTCCACTAATATTTATGACTGCGGCGTTAACTTCTCTAGCTAAAGCTATGGCGGCGGTGTCCAAATATGTCACTAAACTAAATATTGGTAATAATTGTAAGTAAATTTGGTATTGAACGAGTTTAAAGTTACCTTTTGCTATTGCTAAACTTGGTATTTGTTTTTTAGCGCCAATTATTTGAGCAATGGATATTTCTATTTGCTGCACCAAAAGTCGTTGGCAAGCCAAAATATTCAGATGTTTCGAGTCTGTTTTTTGTTTCTCGGTAAAACTTTTAGCATCAAAGTTAGCAACCATTTTCAAGCTAGAAATTGTTTTTGATTAGTTTGATCCTGTTAATAGCTTTTTTAGCTATTTATTTAGTATAACTCTTTCAGCTTGAGTGATTCTGTATTTTTCTATACTAGAGTTAAATATTTTTGATATTACTACTCCTAGAACTAATAG
>JAWQFW010000436.1:0-2118 GCA_035968095.1 Oscillatoria sp. PMC 1068.18 | reverse complement strand
GGTTAAAAAATTGACGATAAACTCCGTTGGTTATGAATAAAGTAGCGATGAGATTTGCAAAAGCGATCGCGAATAAAATTAACAGTTGGTAGGAAACGGCATTTAAGGGATCGATTCCGCTTAAGACTTGTCCGGTAAACATTCCTGGTAAACTAACTAAACCGACGACCATCATTTGATTTAAAGTGGGAATTAAGCCAGCGCGGATGGCTTCGCGTCGGTAATTGGCGATCGCTTGTTGGGGTTTGGCTCCTAAACTGAGATAAGTTTCGATTTCAATTTGGCTATTATTAATCGTACTTGCGAGTCTTTCTCCGGCGATCGCGGCTCCGTTCATCGCGTTACCAATAATCATACCTGCTAAGGGTATTAAATATTGTGGCTCATACCACAATTGAGGTTGAATAATGAAGAAAATTAGATAACCCAAGGTAATTGCGGTAGTAAGTACCAAAGATCCCCAAATTAAGGGTAAAAGACGCTGGAGTTTCTTCCCGATGCGATTACGGGTAACAATTGCAGCGATGGTAATCATTGTAGCGATCGCCGCTAGCACCAGGAAAGGATTTTCGATCGCGAAGACGAATTCTAACAGATATCCGACTACAGTTAACTGAAATAGCGATCGCACAGTAGCAAAAAAAAGCTGATTTTCTAATCCGAGTTTTTCCCAACTCGATAAACCAATGGCGATCGCCATCAATCCTAAAGCGAAAGCTAAATCAAGGTATCCTAATTCAATTAAATTATCCATCGAAACATTCTCATCAGTGAAAGTATTCTCGAAAAAATCAGACAATGTTGTGTTAACATTCCCTTTTTAGGCAAAATTTGCTTTTATAGGTAAAACCTGTTGGTGAAAGCGAGTGAATAAAATACCTCCTGTAGATTTAGCAAGACAGTACAAACTTATTAAAGAGGAAGTAGGAACGGCGGTTCTCGATCTCCTTGATTCTGGTCGTTATATTGGTGGTGCGGCGGTAACAGATTTTGAGCAACAGTTTGCTGCTTATTTAGGTGTAGATTGGGCTGTTTCCTGTAATTCTGGCACAGATGCCCTTTATCTCGCTTTGAGAGCTTTAAAAATTGGCGCAGGAGATGAAGTAATTACCACTCCCTTCACTTTTATTGCGACGGCTGAGGCGATCGCGTCTGTGGGTGCGAAACCTGTGTTTGTCGATATCGATCCTCAGACTTTTAATCTTGATGTCGAGCGTCTCACCGCCGCGATTACTCAGCAAACAAAGGCGATTATTCCAGTGCATTTGTTTGGACAACCTGCGAACATGACTCCATTAATCAAGGTTGCGAAAGCAAATAATCTCTTTGTGATTGAAGATTGCGCTCAAGCCACCGGAGCGGAATGGGGAGATGTTAAAGTTGGTAGTATCGGCGATGTTGGTTGTTTTAGCTTCTATCCCACGAAAAATTTAGCTGCTTGTGGTGATGGGGGGATGGCGACAACGAATAATCCGGAAATTGCGGCACAAATGCGGATGGTAGCCGATCATGGGAGAAGCGATCGCTATTATCACGAAGTCAATGGCATTAATTCTCGTCTCGACAGCATTCAAGCAGCAATCCTACAAGTTAAACTAACTTATCTCGATCGCTGGAATCAACAACGAAATCAGCTAGCTCAACAGTATCACCAACTTCTGGAAAATCTTCCCGGAATTCAACTTCCCCAAGTGCTACCCGCCGCGAAATCAGTTTGGAATCAATACACAATCAGAGTAAATTGTCAAGAAAAAACTCCTCAATTACGTGACAAAATCCGTCAGCAACTCGGAGAATTAGGAATTACGACAATGGTTTATTATCCTTTACCGCTACACTTACAACCTGTGTATCAAAAGTTAGGATCTCAGCCAGGAAATTTCCCCATTACCGAACAAACTGCAAACGAAGTTTTGTCTTTACCAATGTTTCCTGAACTAACTTTTACCGAACAACAACAAGTGGTTTATGCGCTGAAAGATTGCCTTGTCGAAGTTAACAGTTATGCTTCTTTGTCTTAGGGATTGGAGACTGGGGGAATTGGGGGAATTGGGTGTGTTGGGGGAATTGGAGGAATTGGAGGAATTGGAAATAAACAGAGATAATCTTACCAAAATT
>JAWQFW010000435.1:0-2161 GCA_035968095.1 Oscillatoria sp. PMC 1068.18 | reverse complement strand
GCTGTCTATTCCTAACACTTCCAACACTTCCAATTCCTCCAATTCCTCCAATTCCTCCAATTCCCCCAACACTCTTCTTTTGGGGATTGAGGATTGGGAATTAGTGATTAGTGATTGGGAAATTGGGACTGAGAAATTGGGATTAATAACTAATAATTGTACACAGATATACTGCTATAATCTTAATCCTAAAATCGCTAAATCCCGCTCAATTTCGTCGAGTTCCGCAACTTGAGCGAAATATCCCCATTCCGTAAAACCAAACTTCTGAAATAGCTGTAAACTCGGTTGATTATGGGCAAAAATAAATGCTAATAGAGTTTTTACACCTAAATTGGGACTTTGCTGAATAGCTTCTTGAAGTAACTTTTTACCAATACCTTGACGCTGAAAATTTGGGGAAATATAGATACTCAATTCTACTGTTGCTTGATACGCAGGTCGTCCATAAAAATCTTGAAAAGATAGCCAGCCAGCAATTTTTGACTGCTTCTCAAATACCCATAAAGGTCGTTTTTCAGGGTTGTGTTCTTCAAACCATTGTAAACGACTTGCCACTGAAATTGTTTCTGTGTCTGCCGTTGCCATGCGATCGGGAATTGAGGCATTATAGATATTGACAATTACAGGTAAATCTGCTGCTACAGCATTCCGAATAGTCATTGGTAAACCTGTTTTTTAAGAGGAAAAATTATAATTTCAAGCGCTGTTTCGCCACAGGTCTTCTAAAATTAATTCGTTACTTATAGCATAACTGAAACAGTGATGCCGAGTGCTGGGATTGCCTACATAATCTTTTTTGTTACCATAATTCTAATAATTTGGCAACCGTGGAAACTCGGAATTGGTTATCTTGCCGGATTAGGTGTATTAATTGCTTTGCTAACAGAAGTAATTTCTGGGTACGATCTGCAAGCAGCCTGGTTTGTAATTGGTAATCCTTTGCTAGAGACAATCCCCACGATCGCGATCGCCTCCCTCCTCGACGAAGCCGGATTTTTTGCCTTTCTGGGGCGAGTTTTGGCAGTTTTAGGACGAGGTAATCCGCGATCGCTATTTTGCCTGACAATCCTCCTTGCTACCCTTGCTGGAATCGTTTTTAACAACTACTGCGGGATCTTAATTTGCACACCCATAGTCAGCGAAACTTTACTATTGTTATCCCTTCCTTATCAAGCCAATTTAGCTTTTTTAATCGCCACAAGCTGGTTTGTAGAAGTAGCCAGTTTACTATTACCTGTTAGCAATCCAGTCAACGTAATTACCAGTGAATATTTCGAGATTTCCTTTGTTCGCTATGTCCTAGTGATGATGCCACTAGAGATAATAATTCTTAGCCTTAGTATAGGCGTTGTTTGGTTTTACTTTGAGCATTACTTGCCATTAACTTATGATCTCCCTGAAAAGGCACCATTGTCAAGTACAATTCGCGACCCAATTATTTGTAACTGGGGCTTTTTTATTCTCGGATTACTCGCTGTGAAACTATTTTTTGCCAAACTATCATTACCAATTGCTGTTTGGACAGCAATCCTAATTATAGCTTTAGCACAACGCTGGTTTCACAATGATTCTCCGGTAATTTCCGTAAGGCGATCGTGGCGAAATCCACTTTGGCAAGTTCCGATCTTTAGTTTAGCAATGTATTTGCTTGCTGTCGGTTTAGGGAATGCAGGATTAATCGAATTTCTCCGAGATTTTTTGCGAACAGTTGCTAACTGGGGAATTACATTAACTACCACAAGCACAGCCTGGGTCGCAACTTTAGCTTCAGGATTAATGTATAATCTTCCCACCGTGAGAAACAATGCCTTTGCTTTACATGATGCGGCTTTGCTGGAACCAATAATTAGAGAGGCGATAATTTATGCAAATTTATTAGCTTGCACTATTGGCGCGAAAATCACACCTATTGGTAACTTATCTACTTTATTTTGGTGGATAATTATCAAAAAGAAAGGATTCAATCTTGGTAGTCGTCACTACCTAAATATTTCGATTATTTTAGCATTACCTGTGCTATTTGTTGGCTTGCTATTTCTTAGTATCTGGATTCCTTGGTTAATAGCTTGATTTTCTAGTTACTAACTAAAACAAAAAGAAATTTCAAAATCAGGATTTCTTGAGAGTTGATAAATACCTATAACAGTCAGCAAATAAC
>JAWQFW010000434.1:0-2233 GCA_035968095.1 Oscillatoria sp. PMC 1068.18 | reverse complement strand
ATTAAATATTAGATGAAACACACAAATATTGGCTACATATCATTACCTTATAGAAACGTTGCCTGTAATATCTCTACATAAAAACTGTAGCATTTTATTTCCCATTTCATAATACTTGATTCAGAGCCGTATTTTGTCTAAAAAAAAGAAGCAAATTCATGGAAAAAATCAAACGCAAGCCAATCCAGAAAAATCCGTCACCTAAATACTTTCACGACGAAAAGAAAATCTTGTCAAAGAAAGAAATTTACCACCCGATCAGAGAATCTCTGAGTAAAATATAAATATCATAACTTGCTTTCGTGAAACAGCCATGTCTGAGACTAGCTTCGTTGAACTCGATATAAAATTGCCTCCAACTGCGGCAGAACTTCCTTCTGAAGATAATAAGAATATGGAAACACAGCGTCACAAAATGCAAATGGACTTGCTAATCGATACCACAGAAATTTGGTTAGCCCAAAAGTCTGAGGGTTATACTAGCGGCAATATGTTTGTTTATTTCAGCTTAGAACAAATCCGCAATCGAGACTTTAGCGGTCCGGACTTTTTTGTAGTTTTGGGAGTACCAAATCGCGAACGTTTGAGTTGGGTAGTTTGGGAAGAAGGAAAAGCCCCCGATGTCGTGATTGAGTTACTTTCGGAAAGTACAGCGCGGTTTGACAAAAATGAGAAAAAGCTGATTTATCAAAATCAGTTGCGTGTACCGGAATATTATTGGTTTGACCCTTTTAATCCTAATGATTGGGCTGGTTTTCATCTCAAAGGTGGAACTTATCAAGCTTTACGAGTTAATGATGAAGATCAGTTGGTGAGTCGTTCGCTAAATTTGGCTTTGGTACGTTGGTATGGAAATTATCGTGGTGTGGAGACGACTTGGTTACGTTGGGCTACTTTGGAGGGGGAGTTAATTCCTACTTTGGCTGAACGAGAAAGACAGCTTGCTAATCAAGCGCAACAACGGGCTGAACGAGAAAGACAGCTTGCTAATCAAGCGCAACAACGGGCTGAACAAGTGGAATCTCAGTTGGAGGGAATTGTGCGAAGAATGTTGTCGCAGGGAATGAGTGTAACGCAGGTAGCTGAGTTAACGGGTTTGTCTGAGTCGGAGATTGAGAGACTGCGGAGTTAAGAATTGGTTGGGGAAAGATATTTTCACAGTATTTCCAGGATAAATTATTTTGAGTTATCAAAAAAATGGGGGCAAGATGCTCCCATTTTAAGATTAACGGACTGAAGCGATCGCGTTTTTGGTCATGGCAGCGATCGCGCTATCAGTGGCTTTGGGTAAATGATAATATTTCCCCCCAGCTTGGGTAGCCAATTCTTTCGCAAAACCCGTAGACACAAACTTATTTTCGGTATCGATAACTAACATTTGCATTCCTAAAGCCCGAATTCTCGCCGCAATATCTAACAATTCTCCTTTGATATCCGGTTTCTCCCCGGCTGGAAGCGTGTCAACATCGCCGAGAGAACGAGCTAAAGGAATATTACCGCGTCCGTCAGTAATTGCCACAATCACCACTTGACCAATATCTCCCGACATTTGCGCATTCGTCCCCACGTGAACCGCACTCGAAAGTCCGTGTGCGAGAGGTGAACCACCTCCACAAGGCATTTTTTCCAAACGCGATCGCGCCATCGTAATCGAACGAGTTGGTGGTAACAAAACTTCTGCTTGTTCCCCCCGAAAGGGAATTAACGCCACCATGTCGCGATTTTCATAAGCTTCCGTCAGCAACCGCAAAACAGCGCCTTTGGCTGACTGCATCCGATTCAACGCCATCGAACCCGAAGCATCCACCACAAAAATAATCAACGCCCCGGCTTTTCTGGCTAACCGTTTTGAGCGAATATCACCCGTTTCCACAATCACCTGGCGATTCGGATAACGCTGACGACGAGCTTTTTGATAAGGTGCAGCCGCGCGTAACGTTGCATCCACAGCAATTCTGCGTACCTTCCCTTTCGGTAACATCGGCTTCACATAACGTCCCCGATCTTCCGAGAAAATCATGCTGCGACTACCCGATTTTCCTTGGCGTTTCGCCATTTGCGCGAAATACAACACACTCGGATCGAGAATTACCCCTTCTGAATCAAAGACAAATTCTTCGGGGATTCCCGGCGGTTCTTGTTCCGGCTCCTCGTTATTTTCCTCTTCTTCCTCATCTTGTTCCTCTTCCGACTCATTTTGCGGTTCTTGCTCTTTTGGGGGCGGGGGTGGGGG
>JAWQFW010000433.1:0-2240 GCA_035968095.1 Oscillatoria sp. PMC 1068.18 | reverse complement strand
TGGAGGAATTGGGGGGATTGGGAGAACAGACAGATAAAGAGGATAAACTGATAACTATTCACTGTTGAAGATCGCGATCGCTATTCGCTATGAATTCAAGTTCTATTTTAGGTAGGGAAAATTCCCATCATCACTCTGGAAAGTCTCAAGCAGAGGAGACGGGAAGAGAAGATCAACGTAATTGGACAATTGAAGATAGCGAGAAACTCTATCGCATCGCTAATTGGGGAGAACCTTATTTTTCGATTAATTCCGTAGGTCATGTTACAGTTTCTCCCAAAGGCGAAATAGGTGGTTCTCTGGATTTGCTCGAATTAGTGGAAGCCTTAAAATTGCGTAATCTGGGGCTACCGTTACTAATTCGTTTTTCCGACATTCTCGCCGATCGCCTCGAACGCTTAAATGCTTGTTTTGCTAAGGCGATCGCTCGTTATAACTATTCGGGGACTTATCGTGGCGTATACCCCATCAAATGTAACCAGCATCGCCATTTACTCGAAACTTTGGTCAAATTTGGCAAACCGTATCAATTTGGCGTTGAAGCGGGTTCTAAGCCAGAATTAGCGATCGCCTTAGCGACTCTGGAACCTGCCTCTAACTCAGTGGATAACTCCCCCCATAGCTTACTAATTTGCAACGGGTACAAAGACCGAGAATACCTCGAAACCGCCCTCTTAGCGACACGGTTGGGACATCATCCGATGATTGTCATCGAACAATTAGAAGAATTACCACTCATTATTGACATCTCCCAAAAACTATGTCTTAATCCAATCTTAGGAATTAGAGCGAAACTGAGTACCCAAGGAACAGGTAGATGGGGAAAATCCACAGGCGATCGCGCGAAATTCGGTTTAACAATTCCCCAAATTTTATCAGTAGTCAAGCAACTCCAAGCCGCAGAAATGTTGAACTGCTTGCAACTACTCCACTTTCACATCGGTTCGCAAATTTCCCACATCAGCGTCATCAAAGACGCAATTCGCGAAGCTAGCCAAATTTACGTCCAACTCACAAAATTAGGCGCAAAAATGCAATATCTCGACGTTGGAGGTGGATTAGCAGTTGACTACGACGGCTCAAAAACCAACTTCCACGCCTCAAAAAACTACAATATGCAAAACTACGCTAACGATATTGTCGCCGAAGTTAAAGAAGCCTGTGAAGAAGCCAAAATAGCCGCACCTGTGTTAATAAGTGAAAGTGGAAGAGCGATCGCATCTCATCAATCTGTACTTATTTTCGATGTTCTCGGTACAAACGACGTACCCTCCCAACCACCGCAACCCATAGCCGAAAAAGAACATCTCATCATTCGCAATCTTTGGGAAACCTACAGCACAATTAACTCAGAAAACTACCAAGAAGCCTATCACGACGCAATCCAATTCAAAGAAGAAGCCATCAGCCTCTTTAATTTCGGCTATCTGAGTTTAGCAGAACGAGCCAGGGCTGAACAGCTATACTGGGCTTGTTGTCAGCAAATTCTCCACATTACTCGTCAACAAGAATACATCCCCGACGACCTCGAAGACCTCGAAAAAATTATGGCATCAATTTACTACATTAACCTTTCCGTCTTCCAATCCGCACCCGACACCTGGGCGATCGACCAACTCTTCCCCATCATGCCCATTCATCGCCTCAACGAAGAACCTACCCAAAGAGGGATTTTAGCCGATCTTACTTGCGATAGCGACGGGAAAATCGACCAATTCATCGACCTACGAGACATCAAAGATATTTTAGAACTACATCCGCTTCTCAACAAATCCGAGACAACCACAGAAAACGTCTCCGTTTCTCCCACCAAACAACCTTACTACCTCGGAATGTTTCTCGTCGGTGCATACCAAGAAATCATGGGTAACTTACACAATCTTTTTGGAGATACCAACGCCGTTCATATCAGTATGACACCCCAAGGATATCAAATCGAGCATCTTGTCAAAGGAGATACAGTCGCAGAAGTCCTAGGTTATGTTCAATATAACGCCGCAGACTTATTAGAGCGCATTCGCCGCCAAACCGAACAAGCTTTACAAGAAAATCGGATTACAATTGCAGAATCTCAGCGTTTGCTACAAAACTATGAACGTAGCTTGAACAACTATACTTATCTTAGTTCTTAGGGATTGGTGATTGGGGACTGGTGATTGGGGACTGGGGACTGGGGACTGGGAAGACAAGGAGGAAATGGGGGACACGGGGGACACGGGAGAGTAAATGTTGGTAAAACC
>JAWQFW010000432.1:0-2246 GCA_035968095.1 Oscillatoria sp. PMC 1068.18 | reverse complement strand
TTATTTTTGTTTATAAAAGTTTATCAAGTCAGGAGCCAAAATAATGATTACTTCAACGATCCTTGCCGCAGTCCAAACAACCGTACCTCCAACCCCAAGCTGGAATCTTTCTGTAGCCATCATCATGATCGCTTGTAATGTACTTGCCTTTGTGATTGGACGTTTTGCAATCAGCAACCCTGGTAAAGGACCAGATTTACCTGCCTCAAAACCAGCAATTTTAGGTAACTTTGGGATTCCAGAACTGTTAGCAGTTGCTAGTTTCGGTCATATTCTCGGAGCAGGGGTCATTTTAGGGTTAGCTAACGCAGGCGCTCTCTAGTGCCACACCGAGATGATTTAGTTCTCTCATTTTCCTAGCACTCCCTGAAAATAAAGTCAAACTCCTCTTCACTACCTCGATCAGTGGGGTGAGGGGTTTGACCATCTGGCAACAAAACGTAAAATATTAGATAATCTCTTAATGGCAGTGTTAAATCCAATCATGATTTTCATGATTTTAACCAAAAAGCTTATTCTCCCTAGAGAGATAGTTTTACTGCTACTGAGGAGCTTAAAACTAGCACTAATCATGCTGTCTTAGCCTTTTCTTCTAGTAGCCCTGCCACAACTGAGAGATCATTAGGAAAATCAATATAATTGCTGAAAATAGTTAGTGAAATTCAAGCTCCTAGTTGATTAGGTTAATTTAAATCAATTTCAAATTGATTTTCTGAAAAGCTAATCAAAGCCCTAGAAGTCTATAATTCTACCAGCAAATTCTCATAATACTGCTGTAAACTTAGAGATAAAGTATGTTGTGGAAAACAAGCCCCACAATATTTGTAGAAAGGCTACAAGGTTCCAGCCAAATTAGCACTTATTGTTTGACAGATGAAACACCAGTGATCACTCTTACTCTGCTTCATCCTCTCCAAGCCATACCTGTTCAAAGCTGGGTTTTTGAACCCGAACCACTCATTCGGATTGGGCGCTCAACTGATAATGAAGTGGTTTTATATAGCGCGGTAGTTTCGCGTCACCATGTGGAAATTAGGCGTAACGATTTAGAATGGGAGTTAGTTAATTTAGGTGCAAATGGAACCTACATTGATGGGAAAAGGATTGTCCGCACCACTGTAGTTGATGGAATGGTTCTACGTTTAGCTAGTTCTGGTCCAAAAATTCAGATTCGTATAGAAGAATCAGAGGCAAATAGCAAAATGAGTTTGGCTAAAAGAAAGCGCTCGTCCTCTAGACAATTAGATGATAGCTCAAAAGACACTTTTATCACTTAAGGAAAGTTTATTTCAATTTGCTCTAAGACTTCTCAAATTTAAGCTAAACAATTTGTGGCAGCTTTAGTAATTTGTCTAATTTCCTCTAAATTAGAAAACAGCGAATTTGAGCGATCGGTAGTTAACCACAGAAGATATTCTATATTTCCCGCAGGACCTTTAATCGGCGACCAAGTTAGACCATTAGCTTGCCATCCTAATGCTTCTGCTACTTGGATTACTTGAAAAATAGCCTTAGCTTGATCCTGAGAATTGCGGACAACTCCTTTCTTCCCTACCAAATTCCGACCAACTTCAAACTGCGGCTTAACTAGCAGTATGGCTTCCCGTGGTGGTAAAAGTAACCGCCACAAAGTTAAAAGAATTTTTGTTAAAGAAATAAACGATACATCTACAACTGCTAGCGAAGCAGGTTGTTCCTCTTCATATAAGCTTTCCAGTGTTAAATAACGAAGATTTGTTCGTTCTTTCAACACCAAGCGAGAGTCTTGACGCAAACTCCACGCCACTTGTCCATAGCCAACATCTACCCCATAAACTCGCTTTGCGCCTGCCTGCAAAAGACAGTCAGTAAACCCTCCAGTAGAAATCCCACCATCTAAACAAATCCGTCCCTCTACTACAACGGCAAAATCTTTCAAAGCTTTTGCTAGTTTTTGACCCCCACGAGAAACATAGGGAGGTTTTTGTTTAACTTCAATTTCTGCCTCACAATCAACTTCAGTCCCAGGCTTATCAATTATCTGCTGGTTTACCTTAACTTCTCCAGCACGAATAACAATTTGTGCCTGTTGTCGAGAAGCACACAAATTAAGTTTTACTAAAAGAGTATCTAGACGTTGTTTTCCCAAAACAGAATCGCTAGCTAAAACAAAACCAAGCCCTTATTTAAGGAAGGGCTTGAGTTGATGTATAAAAGGGAACCTGGCACCGAGCTATTGTCCCAGTCGGCAACCCGACGAGTATCTT
>JAWQFW010000431.1:0-2277 GCA_035968095.1 Oscillatoria sp. PMC 1068.18 | reverse complement strand
CTCCAACACTCCCAATTCCTCCAACACTCCCAATTCCTCCAACACTCCCAATTCCCCCAACACTCCCAATCACCAATCCCTAATTTCTCAACAAAGGATAATAAAGATCGCCGAGTCCACCAACAACCCCAGCACGAGCGCCTGCTTCGGGTCCGGTACCGAGAAACAAATCTACCCGTCCTGGAGACTTAATTGCACTACCAGTATCTTGATCGAGGACGTAGCGGCTTACCAGGCGGTATTCTAGCTCACCTTCTTGATTAAAATAAGGAATTTGGGTTCTGACGAGTGCCAAAGCTCCTGGAGGCATCTGAGACTTATCAGTAGCGATCGAGCGATCGGCAGTTACAGGTACATTTAAACTTCCTGTAGCAGGTGCGCCGTTCGTTTCTTGGAAGAAAATAAAGCGATTGTTGCGAGGTAAATAGACATCGAGCAATTCCGGACGTTGTTGAAAAATTTCAATCATTTTCGGGAGGGTAAAGCCATCGCTAGGATGAAGTCCATCTTTAATCATTTCCCTACCGACACTGTTGTAAGGATAATCCGTATTACCTCCGTAGCCAACAGTCATCACCGAACCATCAGGAAGCTCAAGCCGAGCCGAACCTTGGATATGAACCAAAAAAGCTTCAAAGCGATCGCGTAACCAAACTAACTCATTTCCAGCTAAACGACCACCTCTACCAGTACCATCTCGTCCTTCTAATTCGGCTCGGGAAGGATGGGGTTTTCGCCAACTAGAAAAGTTACTCGGTTTGCGATACAAAGGATAGCGATACTCGGCTGAGGGTGTCCGCGAAGCCGCATAAATTGGCTCATAATAAGCCGTAAAATAAACTTTGCCGTCGCTGCTTCGTCCCACCGACTTATAAAAAACAAACTCGCGCTCAATTGCCGCTTGTAATTCTGCTGGACTTTGGGAAGTAACTACCAACTCGCGGAAACGTCGCAGAGAACGCTGCACTCGCGAAAGAGTAACTCCGCGTACCGGATAACGTTGATACGATCGCGCTGCACCAGGTGTAGACAAATAACGTAAACTATGGTCTATCGATCGCAACAGTGCCTCTTTATCTCCAGGTGAGTCAGGACTACCCCAAATTTGCTCGTCCATCCCTAAAGCATTTGATTGCGGGTTGACAGTTATCTGCCGTAGTTGAGCCATTGCTGGCAAACTAGGAATCGAGAAGGTAAGTCCCAATCCCAAGGAGACTAAAGCGATTGTTTTTTTCATCATTAATTCTGGTAAATCAGCTTTTGTAGCGCAGAGCATCCCTAAATTATGTTGTCTTTGCGACTGCTAAACGCTAGTGGGTGTTCCAAGTTTTTTCCTGAACCGAAAATAGCTAGTCTGAAATTCTCACTTGAGGATGTGATTTTGTCAACCTCAAGTGCAAAAATTAATTTAATACTCGTCGGCGAAAGAGCGATCGACGCTACCCGCAAAAATGGGTTCTACCCTGATGGCGACTACGTTTGCGGGACGTAGTACCATATATTCGCCGGGAACATTTTTAATCGGAACGCTGATAAAATCAGTAGAACTTGCTTTGGGTATCAACTCGCCGCTATACCACTTTTGAAATTCTTGAATGGTGGTAAAGCGCACTTCTTGGCGATGACCAGTGGACAAAAATAAGTGTACTGCGTATTCGTCTGGGTTTCTGGGCATAAATTCTTTTCCTCAATCCCTCCAAAATATTATCAGCGACAAACTGTAAGAAAATCTAGGCACTTATCAGTTGTGAGAGATAGAGACTATTGTCTGTGGGTAATTTCGGCAATTAGAAAATTTTCAATTTCTCAGTTGCGAAGCTTTTCCCAAGCTAAATCTCAGATAGATTATAGTTTGGGTTTCTGTAGCTCAGGAGTAGGTTAAGAGTAAGAAATGAGAAGACAACAAATAAATAAATCAAATAAATGTTACTTGCCGCCACCGCTAAAGCCAGGAGATTTGTTACGAGTTATTACTCCTAGTGGTACTTTACGGGAGTTTGAGGCGTTTGAGCAGGGAGTAAGAATTTGGCGCGATCGCGGTTATCAAATCGAATACGCTAGTCATTGGGATGCTCGTTGTGGTTATTTAGCCGGAACAGACAGCCAACGTCGCGAAGCTTTGACTGAGGCTTGGTTTGACCCGGAATGCAAGGGAATTCTTTGTGCTAGAGGTGGTTACGGAAGCATGAGGTTACTGGAAAATTGGCGTTGGGATACCCAGATTAACAGACAAGGAAGTAGAGACATTGCATCCAACTTCTCTACAAACCCCAATCC
>JAWQFW010000430.1:0-2282 GCA_035968095.1 Oscillatoria sp. PMC 1068.18 | reverse complement strand
AATTAGTGCAAAGCTATTTTTGGCTTAAATTCAATTAATTAATTTTTCATAAAAAATATTTATCATGAGTAAAGCAATTTCTCTGTTTTCCCAAAAAGCGACAATTCCCACCAATATTCTTGTCCAAGAGCTTGGAGGTGAAATAGTGATTCTCAACTTAGATAACGAATCATATTACAGCTTGAATAAAGTTGGTAGTAAGATGTGGGAACTTCTCAAAGAAAATGAAAACTTAGAAACCATAACTCAACAGTTATTGCGAATATACAACGTAGAAGAGAAAGTATTGCGTCAAGATATCGCTATTTTAATTGACGAATTAGTAGCCGAAGGATTACTAACGCTTCACAGCTAACTTTAACTAAATTTATTTTCAGTTTATGAGCGGGATTATCAGCATTTTAAATATTAACGGTGAACCGATTTCAACTTCGCTTTTGCAAGCAACAATAAACTTGCTAAAAATTCGCGGTGTAGATGCTCAAAATGTTTGGAAAAAAAATAACATTAGCTTAGGACACACTTTACTAAAAACGACCTTTGAGCAACGGAATGAGCAACAACCACTTAGTTTTGAGAATCGGGTATGGATAACTGCCGATGCACGACTAGATGGAAGAAAAAAGTTACTCGAATTACTAAACAAAAAAGGACGCTCAGTTCAGGAAAACGCCCCAGATGTTGAATTAATTTTACACAGCTATCACATTTGGAATACAGCTTGTCTTGACCATTTAATGGGCGATTTTGTTTTCATCATCTGGGACGAAAATCAGCAACGCTTATTTGCAGCCCGCGACCATTTTGGAATTCTTCCATTTTACTATGCTCAAATTAACAACACTCTAATTTGTAGCAACACTCTTAACTGTATTCGTTTACATCCAAATATCTCCAAAAAACTCAATCAAAAAGCCGTAGGCGATTACTTATTGTGGGGAATGAATATGGAATACTCCACCACAATTTGGTCAGAGATTCAACGTTTACCACCTGCACATACTTTAACTTGGGTAAATGGCAAATTAAAAGTGCAGAGATATTGGCAATTACCGCGTTGTTTGCCCCTAATTCGCTATCAAAATCCCCAAGAATATGTTGAACATTTCGCTGATTTGTTGGCACAAGCAGTAGCAGATAGGTTGCGCACAGAGCGTATTAGCACTCATCTTAGTGGTGGGATGGATTCGACTAGCATTGCCGCGATCGCGCAAAAAGTTCTCCTAGAGAGAGGAACATCATTTGACTTTCAAGCGTTTACAATGCGTGGTAGCGCCAGCGCCGAGGGATCTCGCCAAAATATGCTCCAAGAAAATGACTATACTGCAATAGTTGCCAAACACCTAGAAATACCTTTAAATATTATCGAAGCGGATAATTATTTTCGCAGCATCCCCCCTCAACACCCACAAACACCTTTACCAGAGCCAAGTTTGACAATTCCAGCACGAGATCCCTTCAGCGAATTAACAACCCGTTGTGCAGCACATGGAAGAGTAATTCTGACCGGATTTGGCGGCGATCCTGGACTAAGATTTGGACAATTATACTCCTGGGAATGGTTGAAACACGGATTCATTAATCAGTGGTTAAACCTACAACAATATTATCTCTCTGTTTACGGTCGTCCCCGTTTTTATTTCCGTAAAGGATGGCAAGATCGACAAAAAATTAGGAGTCAACAACCACAGTTTCCCAATTGGTTTAATCCTGATTTTAGCCAACAACTAAAACTTCAGCAGCGTTGGCAAAAAATCAACGCCAAATCATTAGACAAAATCTCTCGATATGGCATGGTAAATTCCCCCTTTTGGTCAAACTTATTTGCTTGGGCAGATCCCGGTTATTCAGGAATTCCGGTTAAACATTATTTCCCCTTCTTTGATTTGCGCTTAGTTAACTACTTAATTGCTATTCCCCCCGTACCTTGGTTAATCGGTAAAAAAATCTTGCGCGAAGCAATGCAAGAAAAGTTACCAGAATCAGTACGCACCCGCCCCAAACAAGTATTTAATGCACCAGATAATTATACTCAAGTAATGTCAGAAATGGTCGATGCTTGGATTAGAGATTTGTTGCAATCCACAGAAAATCTCTCTGAGTATTTAAATACTTCCCTGTTACTAGAGTTCCTAAAATCCTCCCAAGAAATATCTTCCGGAAATCGGATCTTAATTGAGCGAAATCTTTCGTTTGCTTATTGGTTACGGAGTATACAGTAATTCCCAGATTAGTTAATATATACCAAAAGAAAATTCTCCAAAATTTAATCAAGTTATTAT
>JAWQFW010000429.1:0-2289 GCA_035968095.1 Oscillatoria sp. PMC 1068.18 | reverse complement strand
CCAATTCCTCCAATTCCTCCAATTCCTCCAATTCCCCCAATTCCCCCAATTCCTCCAATTCCTCCAATTCCCCAGTCCCCAATCCCCAATCCCTAATCACCTTCCCGATAAGCGCGAATCATGGCTTGAGTCCCTTGTTCAGATCCTAAACCATTATCAAACTCTTTGACCGTCTTAAACAAACCGTCTGCAAGTTTTGTACCGGGTAAATTTGCTTCCGAATTCGCGATCGCCTCCAAAACCAACCGCAAATCTTTGATAATATGTTTGATAGCGAATCCAGGCTGATAATCTGACTCAATTATTTTCGGTCCGAGATTAGACAAAGCCCAGGAACCAGCAGCACCCGTACTACAAACTTCAACAACTAAATTCGGGTCAATTCCTTGTTTTTCGGCTAGTTGCATCGCTTCGCACAAACCAACCATATTCAAAGCGCACAAGATTTGATTGCACATTTTCACTGCTTGACCGCTACCTACCTCACCGCAGAGAATAATAGTCTTACCCATAATCTCAAAGAAAGGCTTACATTCGGCAAAATCTGACTCTGAACCGCCGACCATAAACGTTAATGTACCATTTTTGGCTCCAATATCGCCGCCGGAGATCGGTGCATCGAGAAAACGCAAATTCTGCTTATCTAATTCTGTCCCAATTTTTCTGGCTGCATCTGCACCAATCGTACTTGTATCAACAATTAAAGCATTTTTCTGGGCAAATTCCGCAACCCCACCAGCACCCAAAATCACCGCTTCCACATCAGGTACATCACCCAAACAAGTAAAAATTATCTCTGCATTCTTGACAGCTTCAGCCAGAGATGGGACGATAATTGCACCTGCATTGGCAGCAATTTTTATGGTTGGGCGATCGCCAGTTCGATTCCAGGCTTTGACTGATTCACTACTACGCGCTAGATTTGCAGCCATGTGACTACCCATTACACCGAGTCCGAGAAAAGCTATTTGTTTCATCCCAATATTTATTACTCAAATTATTATTTATTGTTCGTAGTTACGCTATCTTAATTACCAACCCCAGCTTCCTGCACCACCTTTAAAAGGACCAACAATCTCGCTAGTCACCCAACCACCATAAAAATCACCTGCTTGCGCTTGTACTTCTTCTTCATCCACATAACAAGCATCCATGCGACTCGGATAAAAAGCAACATAATCTTTGATCGGCGCAAATCTCGCTGTCGGGTTAGGATAAAACCAAGCTGCATTTTCGGCTTGCTTGTCGTTAACTACAAGCGTGTAATAACCAGCATTTCCCTTCCACTCACAAAAAGATTGTCTACCTGTGCGCTGGAGATACTCCATTTTAATATCTTCTGGCGGAATATAGTAAACAGGCGGATGACTGGTTTCGAGTACCCGTTGAGCATTTTGGCTATCAGCAATGGTAACACCGTTGAAAACCACTCGAATGCGCTTAGATGTGGGTTCGAGACGGGGAGGACGAGGATAGTCCCAAACCGACTCTTGACCTGGTTTTGGTTCGATACGTTGAGGTTTGAACATAGTTAGTTTTTGTGTCAGTAAAGCTACCAGAGGCTATTGCTACATCGTTTATCTTAGCGGAGGCGGCGATCGCTTTTCTCTGGAAATTGGGGACTCTTGAAACGATCGCGAAAACATCTTATCCCAATTTGATTTGGCTACGCTACATGAAATTGTGTAGAGACGTTGCATGCAACGTCTCTACAGAGTCCGTATCTGTAGACTTTACAAAAGTAATTCTATATCTGCTAATTCTGTCCGTATACGAGCAGCCAAAGCTAACTCTTTACCACTCACAAAGGTACTCCTTCTTCTTCAATTACTTTCAGTATATGAGGTTTTGCTGACTCTACTTCCACAAGATCCACAAGAATATCTGGATCTAAGCTCAAAAGTTTCCCAACTGCGCGATAATAATCTCTAGGATTTAAGCCCCAAACTGCGAGATCGAGATCCGAGCGATCGTGGAGTTTTTCAAGCTTCAACATTGAACCAAAAATAACTATTTTTTGTGCGCCAAATTCTCTTTTTAACAACTCTGCTGCTTCTTTAGCTACTTGACAACCAATTTGCTGTTTTTTGACCATTCTTTCTTGCTCTTGCTGTCTGCGTCGTCTCGCTCCAGCGCGATATATTTCCATTTGTTCGGGTGTAATTTGATAATTCATTGCTCTAAAATTTTTTCTCCTTTTTATTATGTAACTACAAATTGTTCTTGTCTTTTTTTAATAAAGGGAACAAAATTTTTTCTTGGGACGGAGATAGATTAATTATCGTAAAG
>JAWQFW010000428.1:0-2335 GCA_035968095.1 Oscillatoria sp. PMC 1068.18 | reverse complement strand
AATTTTAATAACCGCTTAAACTACCTCGCTTTTTAACTTGTTTTGCACAAAAACGAAAAATCAATAAACCAATTACTAAATAAACCAGCCCATTAACTAAAGCCAAACTAAATTCTAACCAATTAATGCTGGTATTTCTCGCCATCAAATCCCGAAGGATATTTGCACCTAACGTCATTGGTAATAACTTAAATACACTTTGACCAAATTTCGGTAAAGTTTCTAGCGGTGTTGCTAATAAAAATAGTAAACCAAACTGAAATAAACCAAGTAATTGTTGCACTCGCTTGAATAATAAAGCTAATGCACCCATAATAAAAGCTAAACCATAAGCTCCGAGCAAAACCGTCAATAAAGGCAAAAATAAAATTAAAGGAAATTCAATTTTTGAGCCAGTTAGAGTAATAATAATTACCAAGATAACAATTTCAATAAGTAGCTGTAAAATTAAAGAAGCAATTGCACGCAAGAAAAAGACTGTCGTTGCACCGAAAGGAGAGAGAAAAACTTGCTCTAAAGTACCTGTTTGCGCTTCATATTGTAACCTTCCCGCAGTATTATTAATCACAAACAAGACTAATGTCCAAAGTACATAACCAATGATAATTGCTTCTAAACGATCGCCCAAAGTGAAACTAGCACCAGCAACGTATTTTGCTCCTAAAAATAAGCCGTAAAAGATAATTGTTGTGACAAAAACTCCCCCTATAGCCTCCATTGGATAACGAATAAATTCAATCCAACTGCGACGAATTTCAGCCAAAAATAACTCTAGCATTATGAACGATCTCGGACTAATTGTAAGAATATTTCTGTCAAATTACCTCCATCCTTTTTTACTTTTAGTAAAGGCAACGGTTTCAGAACTTGTAAGACTCCATAAAGAGTTTGATTTCCGCGTACATGAATAATAGACTTATTTTCCACGATCGCGCCGAGAGCTTCAACAACTTGCAATTGAATTAAATCTAACTCTCCTTCCACTTCAATTGTGTAAGCCGCACCAGAAAAGCGTTTAATTAATTCGCGAGTCGAAGCTTGAGCAACAATTTCTCCCTTTTGGATGATGGCAACTCGATGAGAAAGTTCTTCAGCAATATCAAGTTGGTGAGTAGTCAATAAAACTGCACATCCGTTTCTAGCAATTTCTCTGACCAAAATTTTTACCTTTTGAGTAGCTTCCACATCTAAGCCCAAAGTCGGCTCATCAAGAAGTAGTAAACTAGGATTGTGAATTAAAGCAGTAGCGATCGCCAATTTTTGCTGCATTCCCCGCGACAAAGTTTGTACCGTCATCTGACGCTTATCCATTAACTCAAAACGATCTAAAAGATTTTTCGCCCGACGACGCGCTACAATCCGATTTAAACCCTTGAGAATGCCAAAATATTCTAAATTTTCCTGCGGAGTCAAGCGCCAGTAAAGATTACGATTTCCTTCCAAAACAGCACCCAGACGGCGCAAAGCTTTTGGGTTACGATGGGGATTGTCTCCAGCAATATTCACCCAACCTGCATCTGGTTCAATCAAACCAGCAATAATTTTAATTGTCGTCGTTTTTCCTGCACCATTGCCACCAAGAAAGGCAAGAACTTCTCCAGCTTTGAGAGATAAAGAAACTCCCTGCACAGCGTTAACCAATTTTCCGCCTTGACGATAACTCTTACTGATACTATTAACTTCTAGTGCTTTCATCTATTTGGTTTGTGCTGTAGTCTATAATCAATCAGCTTGCCAGAGATAGTGCTGGCACGCGCAGATGGAAGAAAAGAAAAATGCTGATTTTTGTTGTCGTTTGCAATCTCGCGATCGCTGTCATAAATCTTTATCTGGCTTGGCGTATTTGGAAAATCCGTCGGGTACTAGCGCAGGTAACAATTACCCTGAATAACGTTGAGCGTAGCATTTATAATATCTTTCATCCTGCCCCCCGCTTGATTTATCTGGGACAAAAAGGAACCAGTAATCTGAGAGGACGCTATCAGAAATTACAGGTTCAACTGCAACGAGTGCAACTACTTTTAACAGTTTTAAGTCTAGGATTAGCGGCTTTCCGGCAACAAAATCGACGAGAACAGTATTTCTCAAGACGACGCAGGAGAAAAGGGGGTTTTTAGTGACCAGTTATTCGTAGAGATGGGAACTTAGGAAGGCTAGGAAAACTACTAACTGGATCAAGAGAAATTTTGGGACAAACTGATAAAGTGTTAATCACCAGTCCCCAATTCCCAATCCCCAATCACCAATCCCCAATCACCAATCCCCAATTCCCAATCACCAATCCCCAATCACCAATCCCCAATTCCCAATCCCCAATCCCCAATCACCAATCACC
>JAWQFW010000427.1:0-2421 GCA_035968095.1 Oscillatoria sp. PMC 1068.18 | reverse complement strand
AAGATACTCGTCGGGTTGCCGACTGGGACAATAGCTCGGTGCCAGGTTCCCTTTTTCAATTTCTGAATCAAAAATGAACAGAAGAGAATCCTTATTATTTACAGAGGGGATTCTCTTCTGTTTATTTTGTAATATTAGTTTTGTAATGACTTCCTTTCTTTCTGAAAAAGATACTGCTTTGACAGTAAATGGATTAACTGATTATATCCAAAAACTCTTAGAGGACGATCGCCAACTACAAAAAATATGGGTTATCGGTGAAGTCTCGGAAGTTTCACCACATTCAGTTGGTTTATTTTTTAGTCTTGCTGAAGGCGATTCCAGTGCTACTATCAAATGCGTGGTTTGGAACAACCTCCGTCACAAGTTGCGACAGCAACCCGTCAAAGGTGAAAAATTGTTAGTATTAGGAACAATTAGGGTTTATCCTAAGCGAGGAGAATACCAGCTTAATGTTTTTCAAGCTTTAGCGGCAGGAGAGGGATTACAATCTTTACGCTACAAACAACTACGATCGCGTCTAGAAGCAGAAGGTTTATTTGATTTAGCCAGAAAACGATCGCTACCACCTCATCCTCAAACTATTGCTGTAGTTACTTCTGAATCGGCTGCGGCTTGGGGAGACATTCAACGCACTTTGAGACAACGTTATCCAGGTTTAAAAATTCTTTTATCTCCTGCTACCGTCCAAGGTGAACTGGCTGCTAGTTCTATTACGACAGCTATTGATCGGGTGGAAAAAGATGGTCGTGCAGAAGTGCTAATTTTGGCTCGTGGTGGTGGGGCAGCCGAAGACTTATCCTGCTTTAATGATGAAATAGTAGTCAGAGCGATCTTCTCTAGTTCAATACCAGTAATTACTGGAATCGGTCACCAACGTGACGAATCTTTAGCTGATTTAGTCGCCGATTTTAGCGCTCACACTCCCACTGCTGCTGCGGAAAAAGCTGTTCCAGAATATGCTCAATTATACAACGAACATCTGCAAAGAAAAAAGCAGTTTCTTACTGCACTCAAACAACGCCTAGGTCAAGAATCCGAGCATCTAGATTTTCTCCTCAATAAACTAAAAAGCTTGCCTAATCAATCGAGAAGTATACAACAAGCAAATTCGCGTTGCGAACTATTACGAGAAAAATTAGTTGCTCTCGACCCACATTCAGTAGTTTCTAGAGGTTATGCTTTAGTTAAAGATAATAATTCTTCCCTAGTTAAATCTACCACATTGTTAATTCCCGATCAAGAGTTAATTATAAAACTTGCTCAAGGTACTATTAAGGTTAAAATTAAAGAAATTATTGACTAAGATAATGAGTAAACGCACTTCTTCATGCGAAAGCTGGAACTATGCAGACACAGTTGCTGAATTAGAAACAATTATTCAACAAATAGAATCTGGTTCTTTACCCTTAGAACAAGTTTTTGAACAATTTCGGGTTGCAGTTGAAAAGATGCAGCAATGCGAAAGTTTTTTGGCGAAGGGAAAACAGCAAATAAACTTACTCATTGAGACTTTATCTGATGAAGAGAAGTTTTAAAATTATTCTTTAATAATTTGATGACTTATTAATTTTAGAATTGAATAGCAAATAATTTATTGATATATAAACATTTGCTATTACTAACCCTAAATAATTTTAGATAAATTTGCTCATTTTATTGACCAAAATACTTACAAAACTGAGAAATTAAGGAGTAAACATGGCTAGAGGAGATCAAATTTATGTGATGAGAGAATTTTTTAATATTCAGGGATTGTATGAACATCATGGGATCGATTGTGGAGATGGAACCGTAATTCATTATCGCAAACCTAGCGAAACTATTGAGAGAACATCTTTAGCCAATTTTGCTCAAGGACAAAAAGTTTACGTGAGAAACTATCCTGTTTCTTATATTTCTGATGTTGCTGTTCGTCGAGCAGAAAGTCGTTTAGGTGAACGAAATTATAATTTAGTTTTTAATAATTGCGAGCATTTTGCTACTTGGTGTAAAACAGGAGTTAATTTTAGTCAACAAATTAAAGATTTTATTCCTGTTTTGAGTCATATTAATGTAGATAGTTTAGAGGAGCCAATTGAGCAAGCACTAAATCAAGCTAACGAGGACAATACTAATAAATTATTGAATCAAGCTTTGGCGGATATTAGAGTAGCTTGGGATAATATTCAACCCCAGTATAAAGAAGCACTTCAAGAAACAAAAACTTGGGAAAATGTAGCCAAGAAAGCTCTCAAAAAAAATCGAGAAGATTTGGCGCGTGCAGCAATTGAAAAAAAACTGAGTTACAAAAAACGTGCTGAAGAATTAGAACCTATGTTGAAAAAACTAGCAACAATGACAGAAACTTTAATTAGCAATCAAATTGAACAACAAAAAAATATATTTAAATAATTATTGTTTTATTGACTATTTTAGTCT
>JAWQFW010000426.1:0-2424 GCA_035968095.1 Oscillatoria sp. PMC 1068.18 | reverse complement strand
GTATTAATCCACTTTATTATCCCCAGTTACGAGACGAATTAGATTACAATAATTTTTTGATTGCTGAAGAATAATGATTTTTCAATTAATTTTTCCTAGATTTTTGTTACTTTTTGCTCAAACTACAAACAAAACTGCTAATGAAACTGCTGAACAAACTAGAGAAATTTTAGCGGATATTACGACTTGGAAAGTTACTCAAGCATTAATTATTATTGGCTGTGCTTATATTTTTATTCAACTAATTGATCGGTTAGTTGATTTTATTTCTGAAAAAGTTCATCGTGAATGGCGTTTAGGAATTAAACAATCGCAACCTTTTTGGCGAATGTTAATTTTATCTTTTGTTGCTGTAATTTTAATGAATTTATTTTTGAATTTATCGCAAAATAATTTACTAGCAATTACTGGAACAGTTGCTGTTGCTTTAGGTTTTGCTTTTAAAGATTATGCTAGCTCGGTAATTGCTGGGTTAATTGGATTATTTGAAGTACCTTATCGAGTGGGAGATCGCGTAACTATTAATAATGAATATGGTGAAATTGTTAATTATGGTTTGAGAGCAATTCACCTCCGTACTCCCAATGATAATATTGTGGTTATTCCCCACAATAAACTTTGGACTGAAACTATCTCTAATGCTAATGCTGGAGAGTTAGAAGCTTTGGTTGTGACTAAATTTTACTTTAATCACGACCTCGATCTGGAATTGGTAAGTAAAATTTTGTATCGAGTTGCTTACACTAGCAAGTATACTCAGTTGAAACTGCCAATTGTCGTTATTGTTGAGGAAAAACCTTGGGGAACTTTATTGAAATTAAAAAGCTATCCGATGGATGCACGAGATGAGTTTATTTACCAAACTGACTTGATTAAGCGAGCTAAGGTGATCCTGGCAAAACATGGCATCTCTTATCCAAGATTTCCCGTTTTGTAGCTACTTTAGTTTTGAGGAATTTTATCCTATTATAGTAGAAGTAGTAATTAAACTGTTATCTAACTGGAAATTACTTTTTGTTAATTGCGGTTACCACAAAAATAGCGATTTTTTCTTACTTTTATTGTTGCAAAATGTTTGAGTTAGTGAGGAGTAATTAATCAGAACAAAGTATTGAGAGCGAATAGTTTGCTGAGATTAATTATTACTTATAAGCAACTTAGCTAGCAACTTTTTGAGGTGAAAATAAATTTATGTCAAATGTACCCAAGTTACGAGAAATAATCAGAAATAAATCTGATTTGATCATGGAAAAATGGATGGAGGCTGTGCGTAAAGATCGACGCATAGAAAGCACAGCCCAATTATCTGATACTGCTTTAGGAAATTCTCTTCCTGAATTACTAAAAGCTTTGGCAGAAATTCTTGATAAATCTGAGGAAGAATCTGTTGAAGACTTGATTGAACCTAGTTTAACACATGGAATTCTTCGGGCGAAGCAAGGATATAATCCGGCTGAAATTGCGCAAGAGTATTGTCTTTTGCGGCAAACAATCTTTACTGTTTTAGAAGCAGATATTGTTGAATATCCTAGCCTAAGAATTCCCCAAATTTATCGCCAAGTGGATCGAGTTTTAGATGAAGCTTTATCTCAATGTTTTAATGGGTATGTTGAAGAAAGAATTGAGGACTTTAAATACTTACAAAATCAATTAACTTTAACTAATGCGGAGTTGAATCGTCTTTTAGATGCTAGTAAAGAGCATTTTTCTTATCTTGCTCATGAGCTTAAAGCACCGCTAACTGCGGTTATTGGTTATTCTGAGTTGTTACATCGATTGCAAGAAGAAGGGAAAGTTAATGTTCAGTTAGGTTCTAAAAATATTAATGGTATTGAGCAAGTTTTAGAAGGTGGAAGACATCTGCTGCATATTATTAACGATGCTTTAGAGTTGTCTTCTGCTCAAGCAAGTAATATTGAATTAAATATTGATGCAATTAATTTACCTAGTCTGGTGAAAAAGGTTGTTGAACTATTTGAACCGCAAGCACAGCGGAAAAATATTAGATTAAGAATAAATAGCGATCGCGCACCAACTCAAATTTATACTGATGCTTTGCGTCTGCGCCAAATCCTGACTAACATCATTAGCAACGCGGTACGCTATACTGATACTGGTTCGATAGAAATTACTTACAATCGCGAATCTGATTCTCGCTTCAGTATTTCCGTCACTGATACAGGGATCGGTATTTCTGTTGAAGACCAAGAGAAAATTTTTGAACCTTTTTCTACTGCCTTCGTTAACCAAGGTCGTCGTCAAGGTGAAGGTACTGGTTTAGGTTTAGCCATCACCTCTCGCTTAGTAACTCTTCTGCAAGGGGAAATTCGCCTTATTTCTCATCCTGGAGATGGTTCTACTTTCACTCTTATTTTGCCAGTAAGCTACTACGAGGCAAAAAAGCAAGAGAATTAACTTCTTAAC
>JAWQFW010000425.1:0-2446 GCA_035968095.1 Oscillatoria sp. PMC 1068.18 | reverse complement strand
AAGATTGAGATTTAAATAGGGAAAATCAAAGTATTACCGAAGCTTGGTTGAGAATAGTAAAATAACTTGTAAACTCAGAAAATAGCAAATATAGTCAAGTATAGTTAAGAGTCTCAAAGGTGAAGAACCAACAAAAGTGAAGTAAAAAAAATCTCGAATTAGATCCAATCTCTAAAAAAGTTAGCTTCTAGCGTAATTAAAAATCGATTTAGGAGAAACTTTGACTGCAAAAAAGTCAATCAATAAGAGCAAGTAGGTTCTTCACTTAAGATCAGTACCGATCGGAGTAGATTTTATGTATGTACCAGTTTGGCCAGGAAAAGCCTATCCCCTAGGATCAAGTTGGGATGGTCAAGGCACAAACTTTGCTTTGTTCAGCGAAAATGCAACAGGTGTCGAGCTTTGTTTATTCGATCAAAAAAACCGAGAAACACGAGTCGAACTAACGGAAGTCAGTAACTTTGTCTGGCATTGTTATTTACCAGGAATCGGTCCAGGACAGCGATATGGGTATCGGGTTCACGGTGCTTACGATCCCTTGCAAGGTCATCGCTTCAATCCGAATAAACTCTTGATCGATCCTTATGCGAAGGCGATCGCGGGTGAAATTGGTTATGGCGAAGAAATTTTCGGTTATTCTTGGGATGACGAAGACCAAGATTTAGCTTTTTCAGAGCTAGACGATGCTCACCTAATCCCGAAAGCGATCGTTGTCGATGAGTCTTTCGACTGGGAAGGCGACAAATTACTGAGAATTCCTTTCCACGATTCAATTATTTACGAAACTCACGTCAAAGGCTTTACCAAACTCCATCCCGATATTCCCGAAAAGCTACGGGGAACTTATGCCGGATTAGCACATCCAGCCGCGATCGCCTATCTCCAATCTCTCGGTATTACCGCCGTGGAATTGATGCCTGTACACCATTTTCTCAGTCAACCAGGACATTTAGTCAACAAAAAACTGAAAAATTATTGGGGCTACGACTCAATTTGTTATCTAGCTCCCTACTCAGGTTACAGTGCCAAAGGCAACCAAGGGCAACAAGTAATCGAATTTAAAAAAATGGTCAAAGCCTTGCACGCAGGCGGTATCGAAGTCATTCTCGACGTAGTTTATAACCACACTGGCGAAGGCAACCATCTCGGTCCGACACTCTCTCTTAAAGGCATCGATAATGCGGCTTACTACCGCTTAGTCGAAGACGATCCCCGCTACTACATGGATTTTACAGGTTGCGGTAACTCACTCAACGTCCGCCACCCCCAAGTCTTGAAGTTAATCATGGATAGCCTCAGATATTGGGTACTAGAAATGCACGTTGACGGCTTTCGCTTTGACTTAGCCTCAGCATTAGCACGAGAATTATACGAAGTAGATAGTCTAGCGGCTTTCTTTGATATCGTTCACCAAGATCCGGTACTGGCAGATGTGAAACTAATCGCCGAACCTTGGGACGTAGGAGAAGGTGGTTATCAAGTCGGTAACTTTCCTTTACTCTGGTCAGAATGGAACGGAAAATATCGCGATACAGTACGCGACTTTTGGCGCGGAGAAGACCGAACTCTAGCTGAATTTGCTTATCGTTTTACAGGCAGTTCCGACTTATATCAATCCAACGGACGTAGTCCCAATGCCAGTATTAACTTTATCACCGCTCACGACGGCTTTACCCTCAATGATTTAGTTAGCTACAACGAAAAACACAACAAAGCTAACGGCGAAGATAACAACGATGGGGAAAGTCATAATCGTTCTTGGAACTGTGGTGTCGAAGGACCGACAGAAAATCCGAAAGTGCTGCGCTTGCGAAATCGCCAAAGACGTAACTTCTTGACCAGTTTAATGCTTTCTCAAGGAGTACCGATGTTACTTTCGGGAGATGAAATTGGGCGGACGCAGGAAGGTAATAACAACCCTTATTGTCAAGATAATGAAATTTCTTGGTTAGATTGGGATTTACAAGATGAAAATGCAGCGCTACTTGATTTTACGCGCCAGTTAATTTATTTCCGTCGCCAACATCCGAATTTCCGACGGCGTAAATGGTTCCAAGGTCGAGCAATTCACGGTTCTGGGGTTAACGATATCGGTTGGTTTAACCCCGATGGCGGTCAAATGACTGCCGAACAGTGGCAAGACGGATTTGCTAAAGCAGTGGGGATCTTTTTAAATGGAGAAGAAATTGCGACTCCTGGTGAGCGCGGAGAGCGGGTAATGGATGAGAGTTTTTATCTGTTGTTAAACGCTCACTATGAAACAATTGAGTTTATCCTGCCTGAAGGATTGCAAAATCGGGAATGGGCAGTGGTAATTGATACAACTAAACCTTGTTTTGTCCAAGTGGGTAAACGTTATCGAGAAGATAAACCCATAGCCGTAATCGGACGGGCGATCGTGGTTTTACGCCGAATTTGATTTTTCGGGATTGGGGCTGGGGAGTTG
>JAWQFW010000424.1:0-2454 GCA_035968095.1 Oscillatoria sp. PMC 1068.18 | reverse complement strand
GACCAGCGAATAGCCAAAGGTTCAAGGCATTTAGCTAAATAGATTTGACCGTTTTTATATTTAAACGCGGACTTGGTAAATTCTGCACTTCCAACTTGATGTTTTTTCTTGAAGTTGGGATATTGAGTACGCCCAGCCCAAAAGTTCGTGAAAGCCGTCTGTAAATGTCTTAATCCTTGTTGTAAAGGGACGCAACTTACTTCGTTTAAAAAGTCGAGTTCCTCCTGTTTTTTCCAGGCAGTGAGCATTGAGGAAGTTTGACTATATCCTACTCTTTGTTGTTTTTCGTACCAAGCCTGAGTTCGTTCACCGAGAGCTTTGTTGTAAACCAATCTGACGCAACCCAATGTCCGCCGTAAAAGATTCTCTTGTGCGGGGGTTGGGTAGAATCGGTACGAATAAGCTTTCTCCATGTCTCACATCTTAGCATAGTCTTTGTAAGACTGGTTGAGTGTTAAAATTCAAGTGTTCAGCCGTCCTCAAAGGACGGGGTTTCAGACCCATTTTTTTTGATGATTTGTTGATTTCGCTGTGAGGCTGATAAGTTAATGCTGATTGCGCGTTAGCACCGAAGTGGTTCGCGGGAACGTTTCGATGCTGCTGTTGGAAGAATAGTAAGCAATTACTAACATCGGGATAGTCAAAGTCAAGATGGCGATCGCGGTTCCGATAATTCCTGCTAATTTACTTTGAGGTTGTTCAGAAGCGTTGCCTGACGGGCCACTCGATTCCATAAAATGATTGGGGAAAAGAACTTTGTCAATTACTAAAAAATTTAGGGGTTAACAATTATAACTCCCCTAATGACTATTTTAGCGACTTTTGCTGTCGTAAATTGTCTTCGGTGCAACCAATTGTAAATAAAGTTTTTTGGCTTTACCCTCTATCTGGGGACTGGGTTCAGTGACCAGTGAACAGTGACCAGTGACCAGTGAACAGTGACCAGTGAACAGTGACCAGTGAACAGTGAACAGTGACCAGTGACCAGTGAACAGTGACCAGTGACCAGTGACCAGTGACCAGTTTATCCCCCTTGTCTTCCAACTCCTCCTTATCCCCCATTTCCTCCTTATCCCCCATTTCCTCCTTGTCTTCCCAGTCCCCAATCACCAGTCCCCAATCACCAGTCCCCAATCACCAGTCCCCAATCCCCAATTCCCAATTACTTAAACAGATAAAAACCGCCACTGAAGAGAGGGCGGTTTAGTTAAGCAATCGGAGGGTTAACACAGCATACAATCCTCTTCAAGTGATTGTTTGTAACATAATTGACCGTCTAACCAGATTTACCACCATAAATCTTTATTGGTTCCTGGATAAACCGAATATAAAGATGCTTAAATGTCGATCGCATAACTCTGGGTAAGCCAAAATCGATCGCGACTAAGTTATCTGGTAATTTCCAATCCTCGACTGTTAACTGGCTAGGATGTTCGAGAGGGAAATTGATTGCGGCTATTTCCGGGCAAATTCCTAAGCGTTGTGAAGCTGCTACCGTTGGAACCAGGTGAGGCGAAACTTGCAGCATATCGACCATGACCCGATCTAAGGCAAAAACATCCGCAGATGCCCCTAAAATGCCCAAATCCCTTGGTTCGCCACCAGATGGTCCGTTACCTTCGTGACCGATAATCCCATCAATAATGGTTAAATCTGGGTTAATTGCGCGTGCTGTTTCGACGAGCATTTCACCGAAGCGGTTCACATCTTTACCTGCTTCCATGTGCCACCAAGCTTTCATTTTTCCGGGAACGCAGCCAAAGAGGTTTTTTACGCCTAAAGTTAAGTTTAACTGGGCATGGGACTTGACTTTCGGTAAATTGATGACGACATCGGCATCCATTGCTTCTTTCGAGAGACGCAGATGGCTGAAGCGATCGCTATCCGTTTCGTAACGCTTACCATGAAATTCGACAATTGGTAAAGATAAATCTTGAATTAAAGGGAGATAACCGTTACTTTTCGCCACACCTCTAGCAGTACCGAAAGCGGGGCTATCGCCAAAAAACGGTTTACCACCAGCTTCTTTGACTAATTGGGCGACACAGTAAACGATTTCGGGACGGGTGATACACTCTTTCCCCGGACGACTTCCGGTGAGAAGATTGGGTTTCAGGAGGACGCGCGATCCTTTTTTCACGAAAGCTTCCATTCCTCCTAGGGGTTCTAACAATTTCCTGAGATCGTTTCGCAATTCTTCAAGGTTGTAAGAGTAAGAGTTGGCGCGAATTAAACTAACATTATTTGTATTTGTCATGAAAAATTAATTAATTCCCAAATTTTCAATGATTGAAGCCAGCTATCAGTGAACAGTTATCAGTTATCAGTTACCAGTGGACAGTGAACAGTTATCAGTTATCAGTTATCAGTTACCAGTGGACAGTGAACAGTTATTAGTTAAAAGTTATCAGTTTATCCCCCTTGTCCCCCAAGTCTCCCCCCTCTTCCCAATCC
>JAWQFW010000423.1:0-2535 GCA_035968095.1 Oscillatoria sp. PMC 1068.18 | reverse complement strand
ACTGGGGACTGGGGACTGGGAAGACAAGGAGGAGGGGGGAGACTTGGGAGAGGGGGAGGATAAACTGTTCGCTGGTAACTGTTAACTGTTAACTGTTAACTGAACCCAATCCGCCGATCGCGTAACCTGTTTGGGGGTCGAAAAGGTGTATCTTATCTATTTGGATGGATAACCAGAGTGAGTCACCAGGTTTAACGATGCGTTCTGGGGGTATTCTGACTTGTAGGGGTGGTTCGATGGAACCGGAAAGGGAGACGGTGAGATAAGTTTCGTTACCGAGGGCTTCGACTAATTCGACTTTGACTGGTAAGTTTTTGGTAGCTGGGGGACTAATTTGGAGATGTTCGGGACGAATACCGAGAAGTAGCGATCGCGTATCATAAGGTTTGAGAAATGTTGACCATGCTTCGGGTAAGGTAAGTCGAAATTGTGCGTGAGAGATGAGGAGAGGCGCATTTACCTTAACCATGATAAAATTCATCGGTGGTGAACCGATAAATTCAGCGACAAAACGATTTGCTGGTCGGTTATAAATTTCTAAGGGAGTAGCAATCTGCTGAATTTCACCTTGATTCATGACCGCGATGCGAGATCCCATTGTCATCGCTTCGGTTTGGTCGTGAGTAACGTAAATGGTTGTTGTTCCTAATTGTCGCTGAAGTTTGACAATTTGACTACGAGTTTCTGCGCGCAGTTTCGCATCGAGGTTGGAGAGAGGTTCATCCATGAGGAAAACTTGCGGTTTACGCGCGATCGCCCTTCCTAAGGCTACCCTTTGTTTTTGTCCACCGGAAAGTTCTTTAGGAAGTCGTCTCAGTAAAGGTTCGATTTGCAGTAATTTCGCGACTTCACAAACGATCGCATCTACACTCTTTTCTTTCTCGGAAACGTAACGTAAGCCTTTTGGTAATTTTCTGGTAACGCCGACAAATAAATCTTCTGCCCAAGGAGGTAATTGAGATTGGTTGGAGTTATCTGGGGTTGCTGTCTCGGTTGCTGCTGCTTCCCCTTTAGTCATGCGTCGTAACCCAAAAGCGATATTATCGTAAACACTGAGATGAGGATAAAGGGCGTAATTTTGGAATACCATTGCAATATCGCGCTGCT
Organism: Oscillatoria sp. PMC 1068.18; assembly: GCA_035968095.1. Classification (GTDB taxonomy): domain Bacteria; phylum Cyanobacteriota; class Cyanobacteriia; order Cyanobacteriales; family SIO1D9; genus IIICB1. The sequence goes on along the minus strand of JAWQFW010000423.1, from coordinate 1,428 downwards.
TGGGTGGAAGATCGTTAACTAAAGTAGACCCGACAATAATATTGCCACCAGTAAGTTCTTCCAGTCCAGCGATAACCCGGAGTAAGGTACTTTTCCCGCAACCAGAAGGTCCGACGAGTACCATAAATTCGCCATCTTTGACTGTGAGGTTAATACGTCGTAACACATTAATGGATTTCGGCGATCGCGTTTCAGCCTTCAACTGCGGTGGTGTGTCAGCAGGAGACAATAACGGTTCCGTCGTCACAGGTTCAATAGTATCTTTACTACTATTCGTGCGATCGCGAAAACTTTTATAAATATTTTCTAATACAACCTTTGCCACGTCCAGACCTTTCCCGATGAAATCACAGTTAGGATCTTGTCAAACCTACCGATCCTAGTGTAGTAGCTCAGGGGTCAAGTCGGTTCGTTGTGGCGAGATTGATAATTTAACTGATATTAGGGGAAGATTAGCGATCGTTATTATTAATTAAGTGAGTTTAACTCAAGTTGTAATCGCCACTTCTGTTTCTGGTAAATAAGATAAAACAATTTGTTCGCGTTCAATTCCTTTCGCAATCAAATCTTGGATAATTCCCGACTCCATCCCATCGTATTCAATATAAATCCGATCCGCTTCGAGAGTGACATAAATAAGATTGCCTCGTATTCTTCTTCCTCTATCCCAACCAGTTTGCATTAGTGCATAGCGATTTTGTTGGTCATCAAAAACTGTATCGAGGCGAATCTCACCGTGAGAAGGAAGCAATTTAGCATAATATTGTATTATCTGTTTGACGATTTCGGCGTTGTGCGCGGTGGTATCCATTGTTTCACCTCTACCTTTTCTACATCTACCACTAAAAGTTTAAGGGGTAAGTCACTAATTACTAATTTACCAATCGGCTCATTGAATATCTCATCATAAGTTAAATCTGTAATAGCGAGATAAATTTCTCGTTCTGGGTCAACTTTTTTCAGTAAAAGGTGATAGAGTACATATTGTCCAATTGCTCGTTCTAAATCAGTAATCACCGATTGACTGCGAAAGTCTTTAATTTCAAGCGCAATACGATTATTGCCTCGTTCTGCACCAATAAATTGCCCTTTAATATCACTAACTTCTAATTCTCTTGCACCCAAGTCTACAAACAAAAATCGCTCACCGTAAGAGATGACATAAGGATCGTCGGTAACAACCCAACCATCTTTTAGGATAGCTTGTTTAACTAAGTTGTGAATCGTGTCTCTTTGGGGCATAACTTGAGTAAACTATGTTGCGTGGCTTATCGCTTAAGTTTTCGGAGTTTTTAGATTTGACAATAACTCATTTAAAATTTGTCTAAATTCCTTGATAACCTCTTCATAAATAGAAAGCGCAATTTTGGCAGAACATAAATTTCTCGGACAATTTCGATATTCTTTATACTCATCCTCTTAGAATTC
>JAWQFW010000422.1:0-2567 GCA_035968095.1 Oscillatoria sp. PMC 1068.18 | reverse complement strand
TCCTTGTCCCCCTTGTCTCCCTTGTCCTCCTTGTCTCCCTTGTCTCCCTTGTCCCCCTTGTCTCCCTTGTCCCCCTTGTCTCCCCCTCTCCCTTACTTCCTTCTGCGTCGGGAAGACTTGCGTTTTGGCTTCGGGAAGATAGCTTGCCAGCCCTTTTTCTGGTAACGTTTATAAGCAGAGCCAGTCCAATCAGAGAGCGAGTGACTCATTGCACCGATTTCTAAACCGAGAAAAAGCGCGATCGCCTCATTTAAGTAATAAACTACAAAAATAACTGCATTTAGCGCGAATTTTTGCCAATTCCAGGGAAAACCCCAAATGAGTTGGGCGATCGCCACCACAAACATCCCGACCCCCATCACTAACACCAACAGATAAACTACTCGTAGTAACGTCCCAATAATCAAACCGTGGGATAAGACAGAGCGATGTCGTAAACTTTTTTGATAAGGAATCCAAATAAAGCGCAACCAACCCCAGCGTTTGAACTGAATCGAGATAATATCGAGATCCGGACCAAACATCAACCCGCTAAACAAAAACGCTCCTGCGGTAATCAAAGTCAACTCTCCACTGCGAGTCAGCAAGAAACTCCCAGCCACCACCCAAGGTAAAGTCCATAAAGTTATGCGATCGTGTGTCCGACCAGAAGGCATCAGATTTAATTGCTTATTCCAAAAATATGTGCTAGTCTAATATATGTTCGGGCGATTAGCTCAGTGGTAGAGCGCCTGCCTTACAAGCAGGACGTCACTGGTTCAAATCCAGTATCGCCCATTTTGGTAAATGCACAAATTAAGTGTCGTTATTGACACATAGTTGTCGCAGTTTCAGAAATTAACGTTAACGCTATTAAAACAAAAGCCTATCCAAATAGATCCAACTGTTTACCTTGTACCTGTATTTCTTTTTGTGCTTTCTTGAAGTTAAGCTCACCATAACTTCTGTCAATATATTCAGGACGTTCATTACGTTTAAGTAATCCTTCGATAGTTAGTATCTGAACTCTCGGATAATTCTTTTTATCACTACCCTGATAAAAACCCGCTTTCGCCGCTTCTTTTTTCATTGGTTTTGTAGGTTTAGTTAAGGTAATAAAAAAACCTATTTCAGCTTTATTATTATCCATCGTTCCTATTAAGTCTCTAATTAATGCTGAATTAATATTCTTACCACCCTTAACCTGAACAATAATCTTTTTGCTAACACTCTCTCCAGTAAAGTTACCTGAGCGATCTTTTTCCCAGTCTGTAAACCAAATTATCCCATCTATGCCAGTATCAGCACCTTTTTTCTTATTCTGATATGGTTGTGCATCAACTAATGAACAAGCCCACCATTGAAACTGGTAAGGATCTCTATCAAATAGGTCTTGAGCAGCATTCAAAGTTTTGGGTGTACCTTCTACCTCAAATTGGATACCCTCAATAATTTTTTCTTCATTAGAATCACTGTCTTTAATAACCTTAGCGGAAAAAGCATCCTTTAAGCGTTTCTCAATTAATGTTATTGCTAAATGAGTAATATCTATTCCTATCCAGTTTCTACCTAATTTCTCAGCAGCGTGTATTGTCGTACCGCAACCGCAAAAAGGATCTAGGACAATATCCCTTTCATTACTACTTGCTTTAATAATACGTTCCAATAGTTCTAAAGGCTTTTGTGTTGGGTAGCCTAATCTTTCTTTTGCTTGTGCGCTAATAGGGTTAATGTCAGTCCAAATATTAGTAACTATAGTTCCTTTTTGTTCATTTAAATACCTTTTTAATCTCGGTCTTTTAGAAAAATCAAAACTACCATTTTTTTTTGTTGGATAATATATACGTCCTTCGTCATGTAATTTTTGCATAGTTTCATACTGATACCTCCATCCTTTAGTAGGATATGGAAATCCCATCCATTCATACATCATATTAGGTCTAGGATTAGGACTGGTCATATTATCTAATTGGTATGATCCTTTTCCATCATGATTGTCATGTCTGTAAAATTTTTCTACATATTCAGGATCATGTTTTCCGTATTGAGGTACAAATAAAGCTTTATTAGTCTTAACATAGAAAAGAATTATATCAGCTACATCTGAAAACTTATATTTAGCGTCGCTATGGGCTGATTGACGTTTCCATATAATTTCATTTTTAAAGTTAGTAGCACCGAAAATAATATCTAAGATCATTTTTAAATAATGACTAGCGGTAGGATCGCAATGAAGGTATAAGCTACCAGTAGACTTCAATACTCTATGTAATTCGACTAATCTTATAGCCATCATTACTAGATAAGCAGATAAGGAATTTTTCCCTAAAGTTCTTACTAATAAGTCTAACAGTTCTGCTAACTCGCCAAGTTGTGATTTTAACTGTTCTAAACAACGTTCTGACTCTATGCTCCAAATCCAGGTATCCTCAAAAGCTGTTATCTGAGCTTGAGATTGTTCTCCTTCGGGTGTTTTAAATAGTACATTGTAATTGGCTTTTGAATTAAACGGGGGGTCAAGGTATATTAAGTCTATACTTTCATCTTTAATATATTCTCTAAGTATCTCAAGATTATCCCCATAATAT
>JAWQFW010000421.1:0-2575 GCA_035968095.1 Oscillatoria sp. PMC 1068.18 | reverse complement strand
GGTTTAGGTATCCTTTTATTTAATAACAGAATTGCGTTATGGGCGGCGGCAATCTGTCAGTTATTACCAGGATTATATCGTTATCGTTTAGAATTTCTTCTCGATTATCCCGTAGCTGCGGTTGTTACTTGTAGTTTCTTTTGTTTAACTCTTTGGAAAATTAAAAGTAAACCAATCAAGCCCGTAAAGATCGATTATTTTCCGGAAAAGCCAGCCGATAAATTACCATCTCGAACAAAGTTCCAAAAATTTACTGATAAATACCTCAACGGTTGGGTATGTGCGCTAATTTTTGGTTTATCTTTTGGAATAGCAATGATGGTTAAACAAACCAGTTTGTTATTTTTAATAACGCCGTTAATCTGGATATTTTTTAGTATTTTATTGCAGCGACATTGGGAAAGAATAGCGCAATTAATAGTTAGTTTTGGAATTGCAACTTTAATATTTGGGTGGTGGTATCGCACCAATTGGTTATTAATTTTAACCTCTGGAAAACGAGCAACGCTTGATAGCGCGATCGCAGAAGGAGATCCGGCTTTAAATACTATTCATGCTTGGCTTTATTATTGGAAAATTTTACCTTATTTAGTGTCTTGGCACTTATTAATTATTCCAATTGTCGGTTTAATTATTTATTGGGGACGGAAATATTTTCCCCAAGACGGACAAAAAGCAAAACGAATAAGTTACCGAAATATAAGTAAGTTCATTAAAAACAATAGTTTAGTTTGGTTAGGAGTATTCTGGTTTGGTGGCTATCTATTTTGCTCTTTAAATATTAATAAAGATGCCCGTTATATTTTGCCACTTTTACCTGTTTTATCTTTATTTTTAGCTAGTGGTTTATTAGCTTGGCGAGGTCGCTGGCAAAATGAGATTCGTTGGGGTACAATTGGTTTGGCTTTGCTGCTAGGAGTAATTAATTTTTTTCCAATTTATCACGCGGAAATTGTTACTAATATTCTCAGTCCTCGCGTTCAACATCGTCCATATTTAGGAAAAGAATATCCTCACGAAGAAGTAATTGCGGAAATTATTAAAAAAGACCCTTATTTGCAAACTACGTTAGCAGTTTTACCTTCGACATCGACAATTAACCAACATAATTTTTCATTTTACGGTGCAAAAGCTAATTTTCAAGTCTATGGTCGTCAAGTAGGAGTTAGGGAAAAAGAAGTTGTTGCCGATGGGCGATCGCTAGATTGGTTTATAGTAAAAACAGGGACACAGGGTTCAGTTCCCGAAGCCCAAGCACAACTTGTGGATTTTGTCGAGGGAATTCCGGCTTTTCGTTTAGAAACCAGTTGGGAATTACCTGATGAAGCAGGAGATCTTCTCTTATATCATCAGAAAAAACCGTCCGTAGAAGTTAAACCAATTTCTAGCAAACGGGAAACTGTCCAATTAGACCGAATTACCATACCAGAAGTAACACCTCCAGGAGTCCCCGTACCAGTAAAATATGAATGGTCTGGTCCTTGGGAAAAATTAAAATCTGGTTTAGTCTTACTAACTTGGGGATGGGAAGACGAGACAGAAATACCAGTTGTCGCGAAGTTTACTGACTCCAATCCTCGCATGAATTGGTTGCACGATCGCGCGATCGCTATGGGAAGATTAACCCCAGGAACTAAAAATCCTCACCCAGAAGATAATTTCCGAGTTATCGAACGCACAGCCATGCTTCCTGACGCAAATATTCTTCCCGGAACTTATCGTTTAGAAGCCATTTATTTAAACCGAGAAACCGGGGAAAGTTACCCCATTTCCATACCCGAAACCACAATTCAAATCGACCCCGAAGCCGCAGCAACACCAGCCCCAGAATTAGACTTAATCACCCAATTACGAACAGTTGCACCGAACTTAGCAGAGGGAGTAGAGGGTTTAGAGCCAATTTTCGAGCTAACAGCCCGAATTAATCAATATGACCCGAAACAAGACTATTTAAACCAAGCCGAACAAGCTTTACAGTATCGCTTAGAGCATCAATATTTTAACCTTGACTGGGGTTATAGTTTAGTTCTTGCTCAAATTTTGCAACAAAAAGTCCCAGGCGCGATCGCCTCTTTAGAAAAAGTAATTCAACTCGACTCAGACAACCCCTACAACTACGCCTATCTCGCCTTAGTATATCTTTACAATTGGCAACCCTTGACCGCCGCAGAAATTCTTGAAAAAGCCGACGCACTCAACCCTAATTTAGAAATCGTCCAAATTCTTAGTGGAATTGCTGCCTTGATGCAAGGTCACTTTGTGAAAGCGTGGCAAACTTTAGCTCCATTAATTAATAATTCACAATGATAATGCTTCTCAAGATAGATTAACTTGAAGGAAGATTCTCGCTAAATTAATTATAGTTCTAGAATCTTTCTCATGAGGAAAGCATCGAAAAATGGCTCTTTATAGTTGTCCTTGTTGTGGTAACAATCGCACATTGCGCCACGCTCGTAACAACGCAATTTATTGGTTTTGTCCTCGTTGTCGCCAAGAAGTTACTCCCCATTATGTAACTTTGAAAAAACGACAAATTGATTTAGGAACTAAAAAACCAGTTTTACAACCAGTTGGT
>JAWQFW010000420.1:0-2593 GCA_035968095.1 Oscillatoria sp. PMC 1068.18 | reverse complement strand
CCTCCAACACCTCCAACACCTCCAACACCTCCAACACCTCCAACACCTCCAACACCTCCAACACTCCCAACACCTCCAACACCTCCAACACTCCCAATTCCCTAACGGGCTGTCATCCTGGAATTCTCTGTCGTCGTCGAGGTCTTCTTCCTCCCCCGGTTAACTTCGACACCGTAATAAAAACAACTAAACCGACAAGAGGACTAATTAAAGTAGGAAAACCATCAAAATCGCTGGTAAAAATTTCATTCGGGATGTACAAAAGAGTATTGTCAATCCCAAAAGTTGTTGGCATCAAGACAAAGAAAATTAATCTCGTCAGCGTACCAATAATGATACAGGCGATCGCGCCAAATCTGTTCGCCGACCGCCAATAAAGACCTCCCGCCAAAGGAACCAGCAACCCCGCAAAGCCGATATCGAAGGCTAGCAAAAGCAAAATTCCTGTTTGTGGCACTTTCAAGGCGAAGAAAATGCCCAATAAGGTGATAACCACAGCCATGATCCGGGTAATTAATAACAGCCTATCTCCCCCGGAATTATTGTCATCGTGACCAATTCTCAAAATATTGTGCGCCATCACCGAAGAAGTTCCTAAAATCGCGCCGTCAGCAGTAGACAAAGAAGCCGAAAGAATCGCCACAATCACCACAATACCGAGAATTGGGGGAACCACACCTTTGAGAAGGGCGAAAAGTAACGGACCGTCGGCAGTTATTCCAGCTTGGCTGAGAATATCGTTAGCAGAAAGAGCAATCAGTGAAAAAGGAACGCCAATAATAATTGTTCCCGCAGAACCAATCAAACAAGCGCGCTGGGCGGTTTCTGGGCTGTCAGCCGCAAATACTCGCGCCATAAAGTCAATTGCCACAATATCACCTAATCCTAACGCCAGAAGCGTCGCCCAATTAATTGCTGCACCCGAAGCTGCGTCAGTTAATTGTTCAAAAGCAAAGGGACCGCTACCAGCCGGGATATTTAGCCCAAAATTGAGCGTAATGAAACCAATTAAAAGTAAAGAACCCAAAAAGGCGATCGCCACTTGAATCGCATCTGTATAAGCTACAGCTAATAAGCCCCCACTAGCAGTATAAATCAACACCACGATCGCAATTAACATCACTCCCGCCGTGTAACTCGTACCCAGAAAAGCTTCAAACAAATAGCCTCCCGCAACCAAATTTCCAGCCAGCAAAAAAGCAAAGCTCAAAACCATAATAATTGAAGCTATCCATTCAGTTTTGCGGCAGTATTTCACCCGATAAAAATCCGGTAACGTAATTAAACCCATCCGGTTCATTGGTTTCGCAAAAAAAAGCGCCGTCATGAATAAACAAAGCGCTAAACCAATTGGTAACGAAGCACCCGCCCAAAAGCCAAATTCCGCAGCTAAATCGGTATTTCCTAAAGTAGCATTAGAATCCACTGATTGTGCCATTAAAGTTGCCGCCGCTAAAGGCAAAATTAAACCTCTTCCAGCCACTAAATAATTAACACTATCACCTTTAACTTGCTTCGCAGCCCAGACACCAATAACTAAAGTTCCCAAGAGGAAGAAAATAATTCCCCAAAAAAGAATGTTATCTGTCATAATAATTAATCCTGAGTCTGTATTTAAGCTGATTCAGTATTTGCAATTTGGAGCTATCTACAATCTTGACAGGACTAGAGATAGCTCCTTTTTTTCAAGCTGTAGCTAATTGTTTACTAGCAGCTTTTTGCACCTGATTTCGTAACCAAGCAAACCAAGTTTCTAAACCCTCACCTGTTTTCGCAGCTACCGGAATAATCGTCACATCGGGATTCATTTGCCGCACATTAAATTTTAGCTTTTCTAAGTCAATATCCAAGTAAGGCTCTAAATCCATTTTTGTAATTAATAAGCAGTCGGCTTGTTGAAACATTACCGGATATTTTAACGGTTTATCTTCTCCTTCGGTCACACTTAATAAAGCAACTTTTGCGTGTTCTCCAACTTCAAATTCCGCCGGACAAACTAAATTGCCCACATTTTCTACTAAAACAAGGTCGAATTCAGTCGGGTTGTATTCCTGGGCTAATCGATGAATTCCACCAGACACCATTTTTGAGTCCAGGTGACAGGAACGTCCCGTATTTATGGCAATAACAGGAACATCGTATTGACGCAAACGTTCGGCATCTAATTCGGTGGTCATATCACCTTCAATTACTGCCATTTTCAATTCTTTATTTAAGGCTTTTAGAGTACGTTCTAAAAGCACAGTTTTTCCTGCGCCCGGACTACTCATCAAATTCAAACAAGTAATTCTCCATTCGTCAAAATGAGCGCGGTTATGATTTGCGCCTTCTTGATTAGCATGAAGTAAGTTAATTTCTAAAGCGGCATCAAATGTTTGGTGCATTTTTAGTTACCAAGAAACAGTAATTAGTTATCAGTTTTAGCTAGAAAAATCTAGTCACAAATTTGCTTAAATCGGTCTAAACTATTTATTCCTTAAACATTTTTGTTGTCTTTATTCAACTCATCTTTTCATCATCAATTTCCTTAAATTTTCTTTAATTGTCTGCCATTTGGATTTTCATTAAACCATGCTACAAACCACCTTTACTA
>JAWQFW010000419.1:0-2605 GCA_035968095.1 Oscillatoria sp. PMC 1068.18 | reverse complement strand
ATAGTATTTCTTCTTAGGTATATGTATCTATCTAGAGAATTAAATTATTACCAATTAGTTCTCTTCAGCCAAAAAAGTCAAGTTTTATTAAAAAAATAACTCAATTGAGCCTAAATATGATATACGGAGTAAAAATAATTCTTCACTCGTTTTGTAGCAACCAAAAAGCAGTATAAGTCATCCCGGAATCATCAGGTTGAACGAGTAAAAAATGTAAACCCTGGCTAGCTTGCTGACGTTGTTGATAAAATTGAGCAGCCTTAGCGACTTCTGCATCTTCAAAGGTAGCAACGATCGCGCGATCGCACAATCCCGTTTCCAAAACTAAACCTCCCGACTCTCCCACCACCGTCGGAATGTAATTCAACGCAAAAGGTTTCGCTTCCGCTAACCAACAAGCTAACTGCATCGATTTTCTGCCACCATAAATAATCACACCCGGAATTTTCACCGTGGAAGCAATACCGAGATCAAGCGGCAACAGAGCATCAGGTAAATCTACAATGGGTATGGGGTAAGATTTAAACTTAGCTTCAATTTCTCCAGCCGAAATTGCTGCAAAACGCCATTCGTCACCCCAAAGATTTTCCGGTAAAGCTTGCGGGGGTGGTTGTTCAATTTTGATCGGTTCGTAAACTTCTCCGGTAAAATTATCTAAGTTAGGATATTCAGCAGCCCGTTTGCTTAATTGAGTTTTCAAAGCCGCAACTCGTCTGGTAGCTTCAACTTCAATGGCTAATTTTGCTCCCGCAGCCGCAACTAAACTTAAACTTTGGGGACGAAATACTTGGATAAGATCGGGTAAACTTCCTTTGGCTGCTGTTTGGAGTTGTGCTACCAACCAGTCTGAGTTAGCTTGAGATTGGCTACACTGAGCATTGTAAGTGAAGTTACCATCTGGACTACAAATTACCAATTCCCAGATTGGTTTTCCAGTTTCATTTTTGAGGGGACGACGATAAAAGTCTATTTGCCAGGTTATCATGATTTTTTTGCTCGCGCATTCGGCGCTAAGGCGCAAAGAAAAAGACGCAAATGAGAGGATAAAAGTCTATTTTCCAGGTTATCATGATTTTTTTTGCTCGCGCATTCGGCGTTAGCCGTTCTCGCAGAGTAGACGCGAAGGAAAAGACGCGAAGGAGAGGAAGACTAAGTTTGGTTTCGTCTTAAGAGTAGGTGATTTTGGGGCTACATTGGTAAGGTGTCTGAGAAGAGTTATAAGTCTAATTGAAGGATTTTCTGGGAATGTTTATGGAACCTGCTTTGTCTCAAATTGGTGTCCAGATGTCTAGTTTAACTGGAGTCCGGGCGATTATGAAAGATATTATTGAAACTTTACGGGCTGGTGAAGGACGAGAATTTATTAATTTAAGTGCTGGTAATCCGGTTATTTTACCAGAGGTGGAGCAGTTATGGCGCGATTGTACGGCTGAGTTGCTTGCGAGTAGCGAATATGGTGAAGTGGTGTGTCGTTATGGTACTTCTGGTGGTTATGAACCTTTAATTGCGGCAATTGTTGCTGATTTTAATCGTCGTTATGGGTTAGAGTTGAGCGATCGCCATGTTCTCATTACTCCGGGGTCGCAGTCAATCTATTTTTATGCAGCGAATGCTTTTGGTGGTAAAACTAGCAGTGGTGAGTTGAAGCAGGTGGTTTTACCTCTGAGTCCTGATTATACGGGTTATGGTGGGGTGAGTTTAACTCCGGAAGCGGTGATAGCTTATCAACCTACTCTCGATATTGATGAAGAAGCGCATCGTTTTAAGTATCGCCCAGATTTTAGCCAATTGGAAATTACTGAGAAGACGGGTTGTGTAATTTTTTCTCGTCCTTGTAATCCTACCGGAAATGTGCTTTCTGATGCGGAAGTACGCAAAATTGCGAGTTTGGCTGCACCTTATAATGTACCAGTTTTGGTGGATTCTGCTTATGCGCCGCCGTTTCCAGCGCTGAATTTCAGGTCGATGACACCGATTTTTGGTGGTAATATCGTTCATTGTCTGAGTTTATCAAAGGCTGGTTTGCCTGGGGAACGAATTGGGGTGGCAATTGGCGACCCAGAAATTCTGAAGGTGTTAGAATCTTTCCAGACTAATGCTTGTATTCATTCACCGAGATATGGACAAGCGATCGCGGCAAGAGCGATCGCATCTGGTAAACTAGCTCATATTTCTACTGAAATTATTCGTCCTTATTACCAGGAAAAGTTCGCTGTTTTAGAGGCTACACTCGCAGAAAGTATGCCTGATTATATACCTTGGTTTTTACATTTGGGTGAAGGGGCAATTTTTGCTTGGCTATGGTTTCAGGATTTACCAATAACTGATTGGGAATTTTATCAGCAGTTAAAAGAGTTTGCTGTGATTGCAGTTCCCGGTAGTTCTTTCTTCCCTGGTTTACGCGAAAATTGGCAACATAAACATCAATGTTTGCGAATTAGTTTAACTGCTAGCAATGAAGAAATTGTTCTGGGTATGCAGCGTTTAGCCGAATTGACAAATCGGGTTTATCAAACTTCGATGATCGAGGCTTGATTTAGTTTAAAAAGTTACTTTTATTGAAAATATAGTTAGAAAATTAGCTATGAATGATGAACAATTAGTG
>JAWQFW010000418.1:0-2628 GCA_035968095.1 Oscillatoria sp. PMC 1068.18 | reverse complement strand
GTCTTCATTAGTCAAGAAAAATTATTAATTTTTTAAATGTTGATTGATGACCGCTTAAAAAATATCTTTGCGCTTTTGAATTAGCCAAGTTATTGCTAAATAGATAACGGCGTGTAAAATCAAAATTCCCCAATTTAAACCTAAGTTTTCCCAAGTAGGATCGTAAATTGGGGTATTTTCAAAGGGTAAGGGAATTGTGCTACCATCGGGTAAAATTCGCGCTTCAGGAATTAAACTATTGACATTCACTAAGCTACCATAAGCTCCGACAGACCACCGACTTAACATTAACCAAGAAATTATTTTGCCGATGCCTTCCATTTTGAATAAGACACCAGCAAAGATGATTTGGGGTAGTAATAATAAAGGTAAAGCACTATTTGCTTGGGAACTATTTTTAACAATTGCTGATACCATTAGTCCCAAAGACATCGAAGTAAATAAAGTTAGAAAAGTAGTTATTTCTAAACCAAGAAACCAAGAAATTAGCTCAGGTTCGGGAGAGGCAAAGCCAAGGAGAATAACTATACCTACTAAAATACTTTGCGCAATTGCTAATCCACCAAGGACAAGAGTTTTTGAACCTAGATAAGCAAATAAGCCTAAATTTACCAGTCTTTCTCGTAAATAAATTGCTGATTCTTTAACAATTTCTTGTAAGGAACTAGAAAGTCCTACCCAAATTGCGGCACAGGTAAAAACAAATAAAACGCGCAAGGCTAAAGGTGCTAAACCAGGGTCAGGTTTAGTACCTAAAATTAAGGGTTCTTGGTCACGAATAGCGAAAGTAATTAAAAAGATGCCAATTGGTGCTGTGAATAAGTTTAAAAGTAAATTAATTGGGTCGCGAATGATTAGTTGGAAATAGCGTTGAGTTAAGAGAATCAGTTGTTGGAAAAACGATCGCCGCGCTTTCTGAGGTGAGGAGTTTCCGGTTTGCGGATTGGCGAGACTGAGGCGATCGCTGATATAACGTTGGTAATAGTCAGAATTGCGAAACTGGTTGACTGCGTTAATTAAATGGCGATGATCTGCCAAAAAGTTATAAATATCAGCGAAATCACCGCTAGAAATCCCGAAAGAAGACGTAGCTTCTTCTGGTGGTCCGAAATAACCTAATTTTCCACCAAAACCAAGGAAGACGATGCGATCGCATAATGTGATATTCGTCGTCGCATGGGTAACTAAGATAATTGTCCTACCTTGATCCGCTAATTTTCGTAACAACAACATCATTGTTTTATCTAAACCGGGATCGAGTCCAGATGTGGGTTCATCAAGGAAAAATAATTTCGGATCGGCTAATAATTCTACTCCAATACTAACTCGTTTTAACTGACCTCCACTTAATTTACTGACAAGTGTATTTCGCTGAACAGGCATTTCAATTTGTTCGAGAGTTTTTTCAACTACATCTTTAACTTCAATATCTGAGGGTAGTCGTAATTTAGCAGCGTAAGTTAATACTTCTTCAACAGTTAATTCTTGGTGAACAATATCCTTTTGGGGTACATAACCAATTTGAGTACGATAGATATTAAAGTTTTTGCGGAGGTCTTCTCCGTTCAAAAATACTTTCCCGCTTGTGGTAGGATCTATTCCTAGTAATGTACGCATTAAAGTTGATTTTCCTGCGCCGCTTCCACCGACTAAAGCCACAAATTGTCCGGGTTCAATGGGTAAAGAAATATTATCTAAAAGTGTTTTTTGTTGACCTTTTTTATCTTTATCTTTGACGATTCGGACTAAATTGTCAGCATCAAGACGAATATTATCACCTCGATCGACGATCGCCAAACGATCGCCTTGTAAAACTAGGGTATAAGGTCCAATATTGATTTTCGCTCCCTGATTTAGTACCGTGGAGTTGCTCACGCGGCGATCGTTGACAAATACACCATTAGTGCTATGGTCATGAAGAAGATAACGTCCTTGATTATCTTGATCGATAACTGCATGACGACGAGAAACTGTTGGTGCATCTAGTTGCAAGTTAGCATTAAGATCTCGTCCTAACAAAACTGAACGATTAGCTAAAGAAATAAAACGCTGTTCTGGTACTTTAACATTTCCGGTACGATTAGGATTATAGTAAGTGAGAATAACTAAATTTTTCGGATTTTGACCAATTTGTAATTCAGTGTTGTGTTGCAAAAGATAGCCTTCTGTTGGTGTAATTAACTTTCGTTCAACGTATAATTTATTGGTACTTGGTTTGACACCATTACCATCGAAAATTTTGTATTCTTCTCCAACTTGCTGAAAAATTGCATGGACACTGGAAACAACATTCCAATCAACAGGAACTAATAAATCTACTTGATTTGGATCTCTTCCTAAAGTATGTTTAGGTTTGGTTAATTCCAAAGGTTCCGATTGTTGTCCCTGATTATTCAGAACAATATAAGGATTACCGCTAACAACTGTTCGCTTGCTGCTTGGAGTGGTCATTTTTTTCTTTTCTTAAAAATATTTTGTTTTGGTATTATATTCGTTATCGCAACAGTAGCTTAAGTGAAATCACTAGCTAGATTCGATTGAAATCGACTTTTTTCCGTATTTTCTCGGATTTTTAACAAGCTCTTAATTCAAAATTATTAATTTTCCATGAATTTACTTAGTTATTGG
>JAWQFW010000417.1:0-2635 GCA_035968095.1 Oscillatoria sp. PMC 1068.18 | reverse complement strand
TTATTAGGATAAGTAAACTCTAAATTAAACCGGAGAAAAAACTATTTATTGATTTCCTTTAAAAGCCACAATCAGCGAGTCAACTTATTTTTTGAGAGGAAGAAATACCGTAAACAAACTACCTTTTCCTAACTCTGAATTCACCTTAATTGTACCTTGATGAGATTCAACAATCCAGCGAGACAAATGCAAACCTAAACCACTACCAGAGCGTTTGTGTTTACCTTGTCGAAAGCGTTCAAACAAAGATTCTAAATCATCTGGAGAAATTCCTGACCCAGAATCTTGAATTTCCACAACCACTTCTTGCTTATTAGTATATAAGCGAACTTCAATCGTGCCGCGATCGGTAAATTTAATAGCATTACCAATAAGATTAGTAAAAACACGACGTAACTCCAGGCGATCGCCAGAAACTTTAATCGCCTCTCCCCGATCGGTGGTTTCTCCTGACAAATTAGCCTTAAGTAACAAATTTTTTTCCTGAGCCAAAGGATCGAGTTCTTCAATAACCTCTTGAATAACAGAGGGTAATTCTACACCCGAAAAAGTTAAAGTTTTCCGCCCAGCTTCATAGCGATAAACTTCCAATAAAGTATTGACCATTTGCAGTAAATTACGATTACTCCGAGTCATCGTCCTAATCGCTTCTAGCATCGGTTCGCCTAATTGTCCCAAAGCACCTTGCTGAAACAGCACCAGCATTCGATCCGCCGCTACCAAAGGTGTACGCAAATCATGAGTAAGACGAGAAACAAAATCTTCTCGCTGACGAGCAATTTCATCTCTTTCATCGACAGTTTGCTTGAGACGCAACAGCGATCGCACGCGCGCGAGTAACTCGTCAACCTCCACAGGTTTACGGATAAAATCATCAGCACCACTATCCAAGCCTTTAACAACACTAGGTTGATCGAAAGCAGTAATCAGCAAAATCGGGATAAAAGGCAAATTCTGATTGTCTCTGATGCGCTTCGTTACTTCCAACCCATCCATTTCTGGCATCATCACATCAAGCAAAACCAAATCTGGTGGTGACGCTTCAATTTTTGCCAACGCCGTGCGACCTTCCTCAGCTAAATCAATTTCATAGCCTTCTTCTTCTAAAATACTTTGCACTAAAAACAGGTTGTCGGGAGAATCATCGACAACCAGGATTTTATCTGGATGAGCAGAGGGATTGAAAAAATGAGCATTCATCAAGCTAGCGAATTATCTAAATTTCTTAAAATTGTCTATACCTCGTGATATTTTTCCTACTTTTGAGATAACTTTCCTCATCCTCCCGAAGTATTCTTGGCTCTGCTTCACCAAATCTTCATTTAAATTATCCCAGCGATCGCCCCCCAATGACCTGTTATCAGTGAGTAATTCTCCATCCCCCAATCCCCACCTCACCACCTCACCATTCCTCAATCAACCTCTACCGGGGATCAAACTACTTTTCAACCGTTGCATCGCCAGATCGGTGATGTCAGCGTAACGCAACTCACCGCAAAGAATTTTACTCATCATTTTGCCAGCATAGGGGCGTTTAACTCCCACCCGATAAGCCATTCCCGGAAACTGGAAAAACAACCCCGATAAACGCTGTGCGAGAACCAAATCTGCACCGATTTCTGAGTTGATCGCTTCGGTATATTCAGCTAAAGCCTCTTGCTCTGTGTCTAAAGCTTTTCCCACTGCTGATGCAGCCTTAACTCCACTTAAAATTGAGGGACGAATACCTTCAGCAATTAAAGGATCGGCAATACCCGCAGCATCTCCGACTAAAAGCGCATTTTTCTGATGTAAGTCACGCTCCGACGACCACAAGTTCATCGGGTAATCATAAAATTTGCTCTTACTCAAATCAATTCCTAATTCAGAAGCATAGTTGGTAAGCTGTTTTTCTAAGTCTTTGGCTTTTCCTTTACCACCGCGAATCACTCCCGCACTGAGTGAATAACCATTTGACTTGGGAAAACACCACAACAAGCCATTTTTTAAAGAGCCAAAGTCAAATTTAGCAATATTTTGCTCGGCGGCACTAACTGAAGTTTCGACTTCTAAAACTGCACCAGAAAATTGTTTTGCTTCCTTGAAACCAAGCCACTTTGCCATTGGTCCGGTGGCTCCATCAGCCGCAATTAAATAACGACAGTCAAATTTTCCTTTGCTAGTTGTGACTGAGGCAAGATCGCCACTAATTTGAACTCCTGTCACTTCTGAGTTATCTTGCAACTCAGATCCGGCTGCTACGGCTTTTTCTACTAAAAAATTATCAAATACATCTCGCTTAACCATCCAAAAAGGCTCGCTAGTATCCAGTTCTGTTTCTACGGGATCTTCTTTTTTCCAGGTAAAGTGAACTTGATTAACTTTGTTATCGATTACGGGTGTGAGATCGAAATCAAACCATTGCTGTATTGCTGGAGATAAGCCCCCACCACAGGGTTTGTAGCGAGGTAATGATTCTTTTTCTAACAGTAAGACTGAGCGCCCTTGCTTGCTTAAATGATAGGCGGCTGTTGCACCCGCCGGACCTGCACCGACAATAATACAGTCAAACATTCATTACTCCTTTTTTTTTGAGAATTGTAACAAGTTATTTGATAATTTAGCAGTTATTTATTTGCTAAACAACTGACTTATT
>JAWQFW010000416.1:0-2664 GCA_035968095.1 Oscillatoria sp. PMC 1068.18 | reverse complement strand
CCGGCGGAGCCAGGGAACCAGGTATAGTCTCGTTTCTAGTCTCCGGCTAGAAATGGCTCGATGAGGCTCTGCCTCAATTGACTAGCTTGAGAGTATCGAGGCAGAGCCTCTAGATGTGTGTTCCCCGGCAGAGCCAGGGAACCAGATTAGGGAAAGGTTTTCCCCGGCGGAGCCAGGGAAAAAGAACCAGGTTAATTAATTTCTTGCCAGCCACTTTTGACCGTTTAAGCGTTGTACAGTATAAAGCACTAACAAATCTAAAGTTACTCGCCGTTCGTCAATCATAAATGATTCGATGGTACTCGGTTGACGACCATTAACCGCCCAGGAAAAAGCTTTTTGTCCTTTGATATCTTCTTCGAGGAAGTAAACATTGAACTGTCGTTTGCCGTTTTGCCAGTTACCGATAACTTGCCAGTATTCGTCATTACTTGTACCGATAACGGGCAATCTATCTTTGGTGAAAGTTAGTTCAAGATCGGAAATTCCTTGTTGAGTAAGAGCTTCTTTCAGAGCAGGTTCATACTCTTCTTTGATAAACTCAGGAAAAGGTTTATCTTCTGGCTTTTCTTTCTTTTTCTCTTTTGCCGCAGCAGCTTTCTTTTCTTTCGCAGCTTTAGCTTTTGCTGCTTTGTCGTCAGCTTGCTGTTGATCTTTTGGCTCTTTTTCTTCTTGGTTCTGGTTGTTTTCTTCTGCCATTTTTAATAGTGGTAGGTTTGTCGAGAAATATTAATTTATTTAGTTGGTAATTGCGCTATTAAATCAATGAATTGATTTGTCGCGTTTGAGGTTTCTAGAACTTAACTAGATTATCCTCTTTTACCAAAAGTAAGCAGGGCGGGGTTGTAACCCACCCAACTTGTTGTTTTCAACCACCAGCTACCGCAGGAACGATACTAACTTCGTCGCCATCATTGAGTTGGGTTTTGGTTCCGTCGAGAAAGCGAATATCTTCGCTGTTGACGTATAAGTTTAAAAAGCGGCGTGGTTGTCCGGTTTCGTCGCGGAGTCGTCCTTTGATACCGGGACAACTGGTTTCTAAGGCATCGAGTAATTCGGCTACGTTACTACCTGTAGATTCGATTTCTGCTTTGTTGTCGGTGAATTTTTGTAAAGGGGTGGGAATTAATACTTTAACAGCCATATTGCGATCGCTCTCATCATCAAAATCAAAGATTACAGTTGCTTAAGTTTTCAAGCAAACAACTCTCTAGACTAACACTTGTTGCCATTCTAGGCGTTCGAGGGTTTGCGCCCGTTCCCATGCACGCTCGAAACTATCTAATTTAGCATCGATGGTGAGGGGTTCGCCAATATAACCTTGGACGGCTTCTTGGGTTTTCAGTCCGTTTCCGGTGATGTAAACAACGGTGGTTTCTTCGGGATCGATTTTACCTGCTTCGGCGAGTTTTTTCAGCACGGCGATCGTGGTTCCCCCGGCGGTTTCGGTGAAAATTCCTTCGGTTTCGGCTAAAAGTTTCATTCCTTCGACGATTTCGGCATCGGTGACGGATTCAATTTGCCCACCTGTGTTTTTGGCTATATCCAAGGCGTAAACTCCGTCGGCTGGGTTGCCGATCGCGATTGACTTGGCGATCGTATTCGGTTTAACTGGAGTTACGAAGTCTCTTTCCTCTCGGTATGCTTGGGCGACGGGGGAACAACCTTCGGCTTGTGCGCCACTGAAACGAACTTGTTTGTCTTCCACTAAGCCGACTTTAATTAGTTCTTGGAAGCCTTTATGAATTTTTGTATATTGCGATCCGGAAGCGATGGGGACGACGACGCGATCGGGTAATTTCCAGCCGAGTTGTTCGGCGACTTCAAAGCCTAAAGTTTTGGAACCTTCAGAATAATAAGGACGTAAATTAATATTGACAAAGCCCCAACCATGTGTATTGGCGACTTCGCAGCAAAGGCGGTTCACTTGGTCGTAGTTACCTTTCACTGCCATAACTGTAGGATTATAAATTAGCGTACCGAGAACTTTACCAGCTTCGAGGTCAGAAGGAATAAACACGCAACATTCTAGACCTGCGTGAGCGGCGATCGCGGCGGTAGAATTAGCTAAGTTACCCGTACTCGCGCAAGAAACAGTCGAAAAACCTAATTCTCTAGCCCGACTCAAAGCCACGGATACCACCCGATCTTTAAAGCTTAGGGTGGGCATATTTACGGCATCATTTTTAAGATAGAGATTTTTTAGTCCCAAGCGTCTCGCCAAGCGGTTTGACTTCACCAACGGTGTCATTCCCGTACCCACATCGATGAAATTATCGGTGGCTACAGGTAAGAATTCACGATAACGCCAAATCGAATGTGGTCCCTTGGCAATACTTTCACGAGAAACCTTACTCCGAATGGCATCGTAGTTATAGCTTACTTCCAACGGACCAAAACAAAATTCGCAAACGTGCAACGCTTTTGGTTCGTATTCTGCGCCGCATTCTTTACAGACTAGCTTGTCGAAGTTGGCTGTTGTCTTGATTTTCTTGGTTTCAATTGCTTGAGTCATCTAGGTTTTCTCTCTTTTCCATCTCTCGTCGCCTGATAGTAACACACACGAAAAAACCAGTCAATCATACCCGACTTTTTTTGTCGGGATTGGGGATTGGTGATTGGGGACTGGTGATTGGGGACTGGTGATTGGGGACTGGTGATTGG
>JAWQFW010000415.1:0-2683 GCA_035968095.1 Oscillatoria sp. PMC 1068.18 | reverse complement strand
AATAATAACTAATTAATTAATAATAATGAATTTAAGATGGATACAGTAAAGCTCAAATTGCGAGGGATGAGTTGTGCTTCTTGTGCTAATAGTATTGAAGCTGCTATTATTGCTGTGCCTGGAGTTGACGAGTGTAATGTTAATTTCGGTGCAGAACAAGCTACTGTTAGTTATAATTCTGAAAAAACAGACCTAACGACTATCCAAAAAGCTGTTGATGAGGCAGGATATTCAGCTTTGCCTTTACAAGAACAAAAAATGGTAACGGGGGAAAATGATGCCGAAAAATCTGTCCGCGAATCTGAATCTCGCTCTTTGTTACAAAAGGTTATTTGCGGCGGAATAATTAGTGTTATTTTAATAGTTGGTTCTCTACCAATGATGCTGGGAATTTCAATCCCAGGATTTCCGGTTTGGTTACACAATCCTTGGTTACAATTAGCTTTAACAATTCCTGTCCAATTTTGGTGCGGCTATAATTTTTATTTGCATGCTTGGAAAGCGTTTAAACATCATGCAGCAACAATGGATACCTTGATTGTGTTAGGAACCAGTGCCGCATTTTTATATTCGTTATTTGCAACAATTTTTCCTGAATTTTTAATTAATCAAGGATTATTACCAGAAGTATATTATGAAACTGCGGCGGTAGTCATTACTTTAATTTTGTTGGGTAAATTCTTTGAAAATCGGGCGAAGAAAGAAACTTCAGAAGCAATTCGCAAATTAATCGGTTTGCAAGCGAGAGATGCGCGGGTAATTCGTGATGGAAAAGAAATTGATCTCCCAATTGCTGAAGTAGAAATTAATGAGATTATTTTAGTACGTCCGGGGGAGAAAGTTCCGGTAGATGGCGAAATAATTGACGGTAAATCTACAATTGACGAAGCGATGGTGACAGGGGAAAGTTTACCTGTGAAAAAGCAAGTGGGAGATGAAGTAATTGGGGCGACAATTAACAAGACAGGTAGCTTTAAATTTCGCGCAACTAGAGTCGGAAAAGATACAGTATTAGCTCAAATTGTGAAACTTGTGCAAGATGCTCAAGGTTCTAAAGCACCTATTCAAAGGATAGCCGATCGCGTAACAGGTTGGTTCGTTCCGGCGGTAATTGCGATCGCGATCGCTACTTTTGTAATCTGGTTTAATGTAATGGGTAATCTCACTTTAGCTTTGATGACGACTGTGGGTGTGTTAATTATCGCTTGTCCTTGCGCTTTAGGGTTAGCTACTCCCACTTCGGTGATGGTGGGAACTGGGAAAGGTGCGGAAAATGGTATTCTGATTAAAGGTGCGGAAAGTTTGGAATTGGCACATAAAATTAATACAGTAGTGCTGGATAAAACTGGTACAATTACTCAAGGTAAGCCGACAGTGACAGATTATCTGACGGTGTTGGGAACTGCCCACGGAAATGAGTTAAAATTGTTGCGGTTGGCGGCATCTGTGGAACGAAATTCTGAGCATCCGTTAGCCGAAGCTGTGGTAAGATATGCTCAAACTCAAGAAGTAGACTTAGGAGAAGTTAGTGAGTTTGACGCGATCGCCGGAAGTGGGGTACAAGGAATTGTATCCGAACGTTTGGTACAAATCGGTACTTCTCGGTGGATGGAAGAGTTAGGTGTTGAAACGAAAGCCTTAGCCACGCAGAAAGCCGCCTGGGAAGCTTCGGGAAAGACTGCGATCTGGATCGCGGTTGATGGACAAATAGAGGCTTTAATGGGGATAGCAGACGCAGTTAAGCCCACATCTAGCGCGGCGGTACAAGCTATGCGAAAATTAGGTTTAGAAGTGGTGATGCTGACTGGAGATAATCAGAAAACTGCAAACGCGATCGCTACTGAAGTTGGTATTCCGCGCATTTTCGCCGAAGTGCGTCCCGACCAAAAAGCCGCCAAAGTGAGACAATTGCAGCAAGAAGGGAAAATTGTCGCAATGGTGGGAGATGGAATAAATGATGCGCCTGCCTTAGCCCAGGCTGATGTGGGAATTGCGATCGGGACTGGGACAGATGTGGCGATCGCTGCATCTGATCTTACCTTAATCTCCGGCGATCTACAAGCGATCGTCACCGCAATTCAACTTAGCCACGCAACTATCAGAAATATTCAGCAAAATTTATTTTTTGCCTTTATTTATAACATTGCCGGAATTCCCATTGCAGCAGGTATTTTATTCCCGATTTTTGGTTGGTTACTCAATCCAATTATTGCAGGTGGTGCAATGGCATTTAGCTCAGTTTCTGTAGTCACAAATGCTTTACGCTTGCGGAATTTTCAGCCCAGAAACATTTAAAAAATATTTGAGTAAATCATGAAAATTAGACACAAAATCTTGAATAGTTTAGCGAATTTGAGTTTATTCTTAGCGCTTACTTCTGGAGGTATTTCCGTAGCTCAAAATTCTTCACATCAATTTGATATTAATGAAACCGATACCAAAATCCTAATTTCTCAAGCAGAAACAAACGAAAAATTTCATTTTATTGCACAACCATTATGGTTAAAAGGTACAGTAACCTTAGCTGGTATCAGTTTAATTGGGTTAGAAGTTTGGTGGTTTTTATTTAGCAAAAATCAAAAACGTTCTTGAGTTATAGTTTTGCAAGCAGTTTCCTTAATCAATTAATTCTTTTTCTCAAAGTGATGCAGCTTTTTGTTTTATTTCATAAACATAATAATAC
>JAWQFW010000414.1:0-2691 GCA_035968095.1 Oscillatoria sp. PMC 1068.18 | reverse complement strand
TGCTGAGAGAGGTGTAGTAATTAGGATGATTTATTTTCTATAGTAGCTTAGTTTTCTTATCGTAAGATCCGGCGATCGCCACATTCTCCTCACTACGAAGCTAGTTATCGCGCTAGCGCTAGAAAGTAGTGGCTTTCTGGGTTACAAGCGGCGATTGGACTTAGCCGATTCGACGATCGCTCAGTGAGGGAAGCTCAATGGTATATTAAAATAAATCGGAGTATCTAAAAGTAAGGTTTTGTTTGCTCTGAACTTGCCTATTGATAGATGCTAATTTAATCTTTCAACTGCAAGCTGTAAATAGTAATAAATTTTGATAAAAACGGAAAAATGATTGACGAAGTTAACGAAAGTCCTCAAGAAAGCTCTGATTTTCTCAATACGAGTGCTACGGAAAAAGATAGTTCTATTGACCGTGCCGAATCGCCAAATGTTGATTCGCGTAGCGTACAAAAAAATGTCAAAAATTTTCAACGGATTTACATTATTCTTGTGGTTGGTGGTTTGATTATTGGCGGATTTGTGGCTTGGGGAGTTGTTAGTGCTTTAAGTCGCTTAGGTTTAACTGATTCACAGCCTCAAATTCAACAAACTCGTTAAGAGAAGTGAAGTTAATTGGATTTGAGTTTAATGGGGTGAGGTAGAAGTTAAGATGAGCTAATATTTAATGACGATCGCCTTTTTGGGCGCTGGCACTAGCTAAGAAAATTCGAGATCAATGATGTGTGCGAAACCGCAGATCGATTCTAGATCAATCTGCGGGACAAATTTAGGCGATCGCCAGTTCTCTACTCGGAAGCACAATTTTCCGACCGACGGCGGCGGCTACTGGTTGTAAACTATGTACTAAACCGATCATCGCTTCCAGGGAAAGTGCTTGACGCGCATCGGAAACAGATTTTTCTGGTTCTGGGTGACATTCAATAATTAAACCATCTGCACCACAGGCGATCGCGGCTTTGGCTAAAGGTGCAATTAATTCTCGTTTACCTGCGGCATGAGAAGGATCGACAATTACAGGTAAGTGAGTGATTTGTTTGAGTGCGGCGACTGCGCCTAAATCGAGTACGTTACGGGTATAGTTGTCGAAGCTGCGAATACCGCGTTCGCACAAAACCACTTGCGAGTTACCGTGACTGAGAATATATTCGGCTGCATTCACAAATTCTTCAATCGTCGCGGCTAAACCACGTTTGAGCAGAATCGGTTTGTCGGTTTCTCCTAAAGCTTTGAGTAAGTCGAAGTTTTGCATATTGCGGCTACCTACTTGGAGCATATCAGCACTGGCGGCGAGTGTTTCAATTTGCGCGATCGCCATAACTTCAGTAACCACCGGAATTTGGTAACGCTGTTGAATCGTCGCGAAAATTTCTAATCCCGCTTCTCCCAAACCCTGAAAAGAATAAGGGGAGGTACGTGGTTTGTAGACTCCTCCCCTTAATGCTTGTACTGGTGCTGCTTGTAGTTTACTGGCGATCGCCTCCATTTGCTCAAGACTTTCCACCGTACAAGGTCCGCCAATAATCACGATTTCTTGACCACCGAAAGTCACTGTTTCGGACAACTTAACTAAGCTATTATCTTCGCTAACAGATTTGCTGACGAGTTTGAGATTATTCATTGGTATAACTCCTGAAAACAATGGTTGACAAACAAAAACCCGGACTCTGGGGTGAGTTCCGGGTGAGGTAATTTGGTGACATGACTAACTACCCGGAACTGCTTCCGTACCAAAAAAAGTAAAAATAAAAGTAGTTATTAGGGGAGTAAGTCACGTTTGTTTGGTTAATCTGGGAACAAAATAAAAAACCGCAGCTTTCGGCTTGCGGTTCACAGAGGGCTTTCCAGGCTAAACTGGATTCACTCTCGGTGAACCTTGCTAAACCAAAAATAAAAGTAAGAGTAGTTGCGGCTGGACATTAACGTACCTAAAATATTGCGTTTTTTTGTGTATCACTTAAGCTAACACCAAGTTTGCAACTAAGTCAACCACAGGAAGAAATTATTTTTCTGGGAGAATTTACCCTGATTTTCCGACGAATCTGAGTCTCATCGCCCCCAAGTAGCCAAAAATTAGCGATCGTAACAGCGATAAGCTGCTTCGGAAAGCAATTGAGAAATTTCTGCTTCTCCGCGTTGGTAAAATAACTCTGCTAAAGCGTTAAAAATTACAAAGTCAGAGATTCCTTTGGCTTCTAAATCTAAAATAGCTCTCCTGGTTTCTATCCAACTTTGTCTTTCGGAAAGAACCGAGTTTTCGACGGTATTTAGCTCAGGATTGGGCGATTTCGGAGTATTAGTAGTCATTTTTCTCAAGCTAGTTACTGATGTCAGTTTAACCAAACGAAACCAACGAGCCATCTGCCAATTTATTGATTTGCTAGTTAGGATAACAGGCGATCGCTGATTAACCAACGCTCCGATTTTGTCTTTTTCCAGGTCAAACTCTCGCTGCTGAAGTAAAATTTGCTCAAAAGCAGACTTGGGTTACGCGATCGCCGCTCATACCTTGGTAAAATATTATGGTTTTTTCGCCGTTTGCAAACATCAAAGCGCAGTCAGGCGTTCACTTTGAGGTTCGGAATCTGCATGAGTAATAACTTCTGCTTTCGGTGCGATCGCTTCGTTACAGAATTTTCCTTGAAATTCAGGCGATCGTTCCTTGATAAATTTGTTTAGTTAATATACTTC
>JAWQFW010000413.1:0-2712 GCA_035968095.1 Oscillatoria sp. PMC 1068.18 | reverse complement strand
ATTTGTTTCTATAATTACCTATCGTAATGAATAAATTAACATTAATTTTAGCAGTTGGATTAAGCATTAGTTTGGGACTCCAAAGTTGTAGCCAAAATCAAACCCCAACAACTGAAATAGACAATAAATTACAGGGAAAATTAACATTAACTGGGTCGAGTACAGTTGCTCCGCTAGCTAGCGAAATTGGTAAGAGTTTTGAAACACAACATCCAGGAGTTAGAATTGATGTGCAAACCGGAGGATCTTCACGAGGATTAGCCGATGCAACCCAAGAATTAGCTGATATTGGAATGGTTTCTCGTGCATTGACAGCAGAGGAAGAAAAAAACTTATTTAGCTTTACAATTGCTCGTGATGGTATTGGAATAATTGTCAATGAAAATAATCCGATAGAATCTCTCAGCGACCGAGAAATTGTCGAAATTTACACCGGAAAAATTAGCAATTGGCAAGAAGTTAGCGGAAACAACGCACCAATTACTGTTGTGAACAAAGCCGAAGGACGTTCGACACTAGAGTTATTTCTGAAATATTTTGATTTAGAAAACTCAGCAATTAAACCAGATACAATTATTGGGGACAATCAACAAGGAATTAAAACAGTTTCCGGAAACAAAAATGCGATTGGTTATGTTTCTATTGGTGCAGCCGAATACGAAATTGAGCAGAATGTGCCAATTAAACTGTTACCTGTTGGCGGCATAGAAGCAACTACAGAAACAGTACAAGATAGTAGTTTTCCCTTATCCCGTCCCTTGAATTTAGTAACTAAAAATAAACCATCAGGATTAACTAAAGAATTTATTGAATTTGCTCAATCAACAGAAGTATATGACTTGGTTAAAGAACAAAATTTCGTTCCGGTGGAAACAGCCAACTAAATTTGCTAATTTAGTTGATTTAGCCTTAATTTGGCTAGTGAGAGGAATAGCTGCGATCGCGGGTACAATCGTGTTGCTAATCGTAATTTTCTTGATTATTGAAGCCTTACCAGGATTAGAAAATGTAGGAATTCTACCTTTTTTAAGTGATTCTTCCTGGAATCCTCAACAAGGTTTTTATAACTTAATGCCAATGATTTCTGGAACGCTTTTAGTAACTGCTATCTCAGTGCTTTTAGCAACTCCTTTAGGAATTTTTTCAGCAGTTTTTTGTCAATTTTATGCTCCTAGAAACTTGAGCTTATTTTATCTTAGATTGATTGAGTTACTAGCAGGAATTCCTTCAGTGGTTTATGGCTTTTGGGGACTGGTAGTGTTAGTTCCTTTTATTAATCGTTTGCATCCGCCGGGAACAAGTTTGTTAGCCGGAATTATAATTTTAACAATTATGATTTTGCCAACAATTGCTTTGATTGCTGCTGCAAGTTTAGCCCAAGTTCCGTCGGAATATTTATTAGGTGCAGCTTCTTTGGGAATATCAAAGTGGGGAATGATTTCTGGTCTGGTATTTCCGGCGGCTAAATCAGGGTTATTAACAGCAATAATTTTAGGAGTTGGACGCGCGATCGGCGAAACTATGGCAGTGTTAATGGTATGCGGAAATGTGGTACAAACTCCTGAAAGTATTTTCGATCCGATGCGGACTTTGACAGCTAATATTGCTTTGGAAATGGCTTATGCGTTAGGAAACCATCGTTCGGCTTTGTTTGTTAGTGGTTTGATCTTGATTTTAGCGATCGCTGTTTTAGTTATCGCCGCCGAAATTTTTAGTCAGCAGCACATTTATAATTAAATTTTGTTTCGGATAGGTTATTAAATAGCAAAATAATGATAAGTTATGCCAGTCAATTCTCAGTCTAAATCCCATAATTGGTTAAGTTTAGCGCCAACAATTTTAGTTTGGTTAATTGCCTTTTTTGTAACTACTATTTTTGTCGTAATTTTAGGAGATATTATTTGGCACGGAATTGGACAAATCAACTGGGAATTTCTGACAACTGCACCTAAAAATGCAGGAAGAGAAGGAGGAATTGCACCAATTCTTGTCTCAACTTTGTTAATTTTAGGAGTTTGTTTGCTAGTTGCTTTACCTTTAGGTTTGGGAACAGCGATATTCTTAGCTGAATTTACAGCTAAAAATAATTGGTTTGGACGCTTAATTCGGCGTAGCTTAGATATTTTAGCTGGTGTACCTTCGATTGTTTTTGGATTATTTGGTAATGCTTTTTTTGCCAAAACATTAGGTTTAGGATTCTCCATTTTATCGGGTGGTTTAACTTTGGCTTGTATGGTATTACCAATTTTAATTCGCGCTACTGAGGAAGGTTTGAGAACTGCTCCTTCAGAATACCGCTTAGGAGGTGCAGCTTTAGGCTTATCTCGTAGTACAATTTTGTGGAACTTATTGTTACCTGCAGCGATACCGGGACTTGTAGCTGGCTTGGTATTGGGAATTGGTCGCGCGATCGCCGAAACTGCGGCTTTAATTTTTACTAGCGGTTATGTGGATCGAATGCCAACTTCGTTATTAGATTCGGGACGTTCTCTTTCGATTCATATTTACGATTTATCGATGAATGTTGCTGGTGGCGAAGCAAATGCTTATGGTTCAGCTTTAGTATTGGTTAGCTTGCTACTAATTATTAATTCAATTGCTGCTTGGTGTAAATCTTTTGGGAGTTTGAAAATGTATAAGTGGCGCTAAAACGTTAAGAAAAAGCTAATTGTTGGAGATAATTGGAAGAGGAGTTGGTAATGACTTTTTCTG
>JAWQFW010000412.1:0-2744 GCA_035968095.1 Oscillatoria sp. PMC 1068.18 | reverse complement strand
CCCCCAACACCCCCAACACTACCAAATCCCCCAACACTACCAAATCCCAAATCCCTAATCACCAATCACCAATCCCCAATCCACCCTCTTCCCCAATGATGTAGATTGATTTAAGTTAGAAGCAATCTTTCCTTCTCTAGTTAACTAATGTTAAAGATTTACTATCTGGTTGGGGGTTAAAAAGAAAAATATGGGTAGAATTTTCCTTTCCGCAGGACATGGCGGTATTGAAGCAGGAAGAGTCGATCCGGGAGCGATCGCGGGTGGAACAACTGAAGCACAGCAAATGATCTTACTCCGAGATCAAATTGTACCGGAATTGCGATCGCGTGGGTTTGAAGTTTTTTATGTCCCTGATGATCTTAGTTTACGCCAAACTATCGACTGGATAAACGCCCGCGCCCGAAATGATGATGTCGCTTTAGAAATTCATGCTGACGCTTTTTCTAATCCTGATGTTCGTGGCGCAAGTGTATTTTACATTGCTGGTAACGATGCCCGCAAAAAACACGCTGAGTTGCTGCTAGTTTCCCTCTTAAGGCGCGTTCCCCAGCTTCCAAGTCGGGGGGTAAAGGCAGATACAGCAACGGCGGTAGGAAGCTTAGGATTCTGTCGTCAAGTGGCGATTCCTTCGCTACTGATGGAAGTTGGTTTCTTGACTAACCCGGATGATCGGGCTTTACTCAGAGATCGCCGTCGGGAAATTGCGATGGGTATCGCTGACGGGTTAGCTGGTTGGAGTCGCGACGTTTCTGGAGTCGAACCACCTCCTGCTTATCCAGTGGTTAATATTCGCGTCAACGGTCAAACTTACGCCGAACAGGGAATTCTCATTAATAGTAATTCCTACATCCCCATCGACTTAGTAGACCGCTTAGGAGTCGATTTAACACAAGATCCCACCGTTCGTTTAGTCGAATATCGCGGTGTGGTTTATGTTAAAGCTGTGGAATTGCGCGATTTCAATGTTTCGATAACCTGGGATAACGCCACTCGCAGCGTCGTTTTGCGTACCAATTTACAAATTTGTCCCGGTCAACTCGACCGCATTATGGGACACGGAAATACTTCTGAAGTCCAGTTAATTGTCTTTTTGAAAGCGAATAATGAAAACGCCTTAACTTCATTTCCCGACTTACCGAAACTTTACCGCGAAGAAGCGACTGTTGAAGGTGTGAACTACGATATCGCTTTTGCACAAATGTGTTTAGAAACGAATTTCTTGCGTTTTGGCGGTTCTTCTCGACCTTCTCAAAATAATTTTGCCGGATTAGGAAACGTCGGTGGTGGTTCGGAAGGGGCAACTTTTCCGAGTGCGAGGATTGGGGTTCGGGCGCACATCCAACATTTAAAAGCTTATGCTAGTGTGGAGCCTTTAGTGCAAGAGTTGGTTGACCCTCGCTTCAATTTTGTGACTAGGGGAATTGCGCCATTAGTACAGCAATTATCTGGACGTTGGACAGCAAATCCTGATTACGGTGAACAAATTATGGCGATCGTCCGTCGGCTTTATGAATCGGCGAATTTGTTGTAATTATTCTGTTGTTTAATTTTGGTAGAGACGTGGCATGGCTACGTCTCTTTTAAATCATAATTAAATTTACGCTTCTTTGAAAAATCTGACTAATTCGCGGGCGTGGTTGAGAAATTGACTGTCTTCGGTTAATTGCGCGATCGCGTTTTCATTCTCTCTCGATAACTCTCGATGTGCAACTTCGTTTTTCGCCTCCATTTGTTCCACATTCGCCCGCAATTGCTGCAATTCTTTGCGAGTTTCTGACCAATTTTCTTGGATTTTCGTGACCAAAGAGTAAGGTTTTTCAGGGTCTAATTTTTCTTCAATCCGTTTGAGGCTTTCTTCGACAAAACTGAAACGCTGACGTAGTTCAAAGATGTCTTCGCGAGGATATTTTACTTCTTGGCGAATCTTTCTCAAACGCATCGCTAAATACTGATAACCGCGAATTGTGGGACGCAAAGCGGTTAAAAGGATTGTCGCCGCAGAACTAGCATAACCCACGACGCTGATTCCTGCGGCTGCTAACCAGTATAAGGCGATCGCGGAAATTACGTGCAGTGCGATCGCCACTACTAATGACCACCGAGAAACTATTTTCACATAATTAATTTTCTTTTCGTCAACGGGAATATTTTTTTCCTCAGATACCGCCGCTTCTACTAATACTTCTCGCGCCTCAAAATAAACGTTCCAAGGTACAGTTACAATCGCCAATAACCACCAAAAAGACGCAATCCCAATCAACCAATCAACTAAACTTCCCGCCGGAATATGTAGCCATTGTAAAATTCCATAAAGAAGTAAAATTGTGATCCCGAAACTAAAGCCCGAACCGATGTAAGAAAAATACATAAAAGCTGTTCCTGAAACTTAACTCTTCTCCCCAATTTCTAGCAATTTTTTTCTCGATCTTTTTGGGTTATGTGATAGTTTCTCAACTTGCACTCCGTTTTTCTTCAACTCAACTTATGCTTCAAATTTCCTAGATTTACTTCTATTTTTTCCTTAACAGCAGTTCACCCGATATTTTTTAATTATGTGATGCTTAAATAACTGACACACTCCCAACTAAATTTTTCAAATTGATCTGGGTTAAGCTATCTAATAATAATCAATTATTCGCAAAATTTAGCGTCATCCCATTTTCACGAAATCAATGCTACAAAGACAAACTCTCTAAAAACCTTGTCGGTAATTTCTCTATCTAATTTTATGTAGGATAGCT
>JAWQFW010000411.1:0-2787 GCA_035968095.1 Oscillatoria sp. PMC 1068.18 | reverse complement strand
ACAGTGCGCGTTCCCTAGCGCCGTGCGACGGCGCGGGGTCGCACTGCAATCCCCAGTCCCCAATCCCTAATCTTCGTACCAACAAGAGCGCCAAGCCGCCTCAGCTTGGGCAATTGAGCGCTCTCGGTGTCTTTGAGAATATTGTTTTTGGAGTTTAGCGACTTGAGCTTGTAATTCGCGAATTTGGTTGCGTTGAGCGCTTAAAGCCGGAGCATTGAATTCTATTTCTGCTAATCGCAAACAAACCGCCATGAGTTGGGTAACTTGAGCATCTTTGGCTGATTCAGGTGTTTCGGTTTCCACGACTAATTTTAAGAGATTTGGCTGTCCGCCACCGATCGCGTCAGTGGATTCTTCTGCTTGCACCGCCGCTTCTAAGATTTTGTTGGGTAACTTTTTGGGAAGAATACTGGCTTGTTGAAGTAAGCGGTTAACTTCGCCAGAAGCAGTTTGGAGAATTTGCGCGATCGCTGCTTCGAGTTGAGCAATCTGTGCAATTAAATTTTCTGGAGTTAGATTCTCGCTTTCTGAAGCTTCTAAGGCTGATTTTTCCTCAGTTTGCTCAGTTTCGTTGCTGGTTGTTTCTGGGGCTGTCTCCAGGATTTCTTCGTCTGTAGTAGCTTCAGGAAATTTCGCGAGATCCAAATCACCTTTTTGGCTCGTTTCGAGAACTACTTTCAACTGTGGTGGAACTTGCTTTCCTAACTGGCGTAAGCTTTGCTGAAGTTGTCGTCGCTGATGATAAGATAAACTCAGAAACGAATCTGGATAAGCTTGAGTGCAAATCTGGTAACTAGCCAGAGCAATCTGGCGTTGTACCGACTCCCCCAAAAGCTGAAAATATTGTTCATAAGCGCTACTAATTTCTTCAGCAACCGTGGCGACAGTTGCCGCCAGCATTGCTAAATCTGCCTCAATTTGCTTAATTGGTCGTGTCATAACTGCTGTAAATATCTACATAATTAAGCCCAAAATAGCAAAGACGCGATCGCGATCGCGTCTCCACCAAAATTCAAACCCACCTTCTCAGACTGTTACCTTACTTTTTCCCAGTCTGTTCTGCCACTTCGTCAGCAAAGTTCTTTTCTTCTTTCTCAATACCTTCGCCCAAAACAAAACGGCTAAAACGACGCACTTGGATATTTTCACCCAACTCAGCCACCTTATTCTTAACCAATTCTTCAATCGTAATACTTTGGTCTTTAATA
The DNA here is from genome assembly GCA_035968095.1 of Oscillatoria sp. PMC 1068.18. Classification (GTDB taxonomy): domain Bacteria; phylum Cyanobacteriota; class Cyanobacteriia; order Cyanobacteriales; family SIO1D9; genus IIICB1. The sequence continues at coordinate 1,579 of JAWQFW010000411.1, read as the reverse complement.
TAAGGCTGATCCATCAAGGAAATTTCCTTCAAGCGCTTCTCAATGCGACCTTGAACAATTTTTTCCTTAATATTGTCGGGTTTCTTTTTCAGGTCTTCCCTACCCATCTCAATTTCTTTTTCTTTATCCGCGAATTCAGCAGGAATATCATCCACTTTCACATATTCCACATTCGGACAAGCCGCAATTTGCATCGCCACATCGCGCACCAGAGTTTGAAAAGCCTGATTCCGAGCCACAAAATCTGTTTCGCAATTCACCTCCACCAGAACACCAATTCGTCCCCCAGTGTGGATGTAACTGTCGATCAAACCTTCTGCTGCTACACGGCTAGATTTTTTATCAGCCGAAGAAATACCCTTCTTACGCAACCATTCGCTGGCTTTCGTCATGTCGCCATCGTTTTCTTGCAGCGCTTTCTTACAGTCCATCATCCCTGCACCTGTTTTTTCGCGCAGTTCTTTGACGAGTTTTGCTGAGATTTGTCCCATTTTGTCTTTCTTTTCCCTACACTTATACTACAATTATATTTAAACAAGAACAATTAAACACTTAGAGAGCAGATCTGTTGAGATTTCCCTACTCAGCAATTTTATTTCCTCAATAGTTAGTCTCTCAACAGTAGCTCCATCCTTTACTCTCAACAATGATTACTCTTCACTGTCGTCAGCATCTTCAGCATAATCTTCTTCATCTTCGTCTTCGTAATCCATTTCATCTACCGCCTCATCAAATTCTTCATAGTCATCATCCAGAGGTTGACCATGACGACCTTCATAGACGGCATCAGCTAACTTCCCAACTATCAGTTTAATCGAGCGAATCGCATCATCGTTAGCCGGAATAGGAATATCTACCACATCAGGATCGCAGTTAGTATCTAACATCGAGACAATCGGAATACCCAGTTTTTGGCATTCAAGAATCGCGTTATACTCCCGTCGTTGGTCTACAATAATTACCACATCGGGAACGCGGCGCATCATTTTAATTCCGCCCAAATATTTTTGCAGTTTAGCTAGTTCGCGACGTAAAACCGCAGCTTCTTTTTTGGGTCGTCTGTCGAGACTACCATTTTCTTCTAAACGTTCAAGTTCTTTGAGACGTTCAACCCTGGTTTTAATTGTCTCCCAGTTAGTCAGCATTCCGCCCAACCAACGTTGGTTAATATAGTAGGAACCACAACGAGCAGCTTCTTGGGCGATAATACCCGCAGCTTGACGTTTTGTTCCCACAAACAGAAACTTCTTACCTTGTTCCGATGCTGTACGCATATAGCTATAAGCGTCTTCCATCAATTGTGCTGTTTGCACCAAATCGATGATATGAACGCCGTTACGGGAAGTGTAGATATACTGAGACATTCGCGGATTCCAACGGCGGGTTTGATGACCGAAGTGAACCCCTGACTCTAACAATTCTGCTAAAGATACAACTGGCATATTTTTTTCTCCTTTCGGGTTTAGCCTCCATCCAGGTGGATTTCCCAAAGAAACACCCGAAATCCTGGATGTGCGATTTTTAGACAACTTTTATACAGTAGCATAAACGGGACTGGGGACTGGGGACTGGGGATTGG
>JAWQFW010000410.1:0-2794 GCA_035968095.1 Oscillatoria sp. PMC 1068.18 | reverse complement strand
GGACTGGGGATTGGGAGTTAGCCAGTAAGTAAAGTCACTCTTAGCCGTAGACTAAAAATTTACAGAGCAAATGCCTCAAACGCCATCCTTACAGGGTCAGCAGTCGAGGGCTGGAAATTTAGTTTTTCAAAGCCAATTACCTGCCCGTCTTTATCCTTCATCAAAACTACCTCATCCCCTGTTTCCTCGGCTTCAAACTCATCCTCTGGATTTCCAAACCAAACCACTAAACTATTCCCGGTACGGTCATAGAATACCTTTACCTCTGCCATATTACCGTTCCCTCCTTAATTGCACTGGTTCGATATGCTGTAATCAAAAAACCGTCTCCATTTAGCCGTTTTGTGACTGCACAAACCCAACGTTTCTCACCATCTGAACGATAGAATAAATAAACCGCTCGATCGCTTTTACTCTGACGGATTTCATCAGGATTGCTGAGAGTCACTGCAACATCAGTTTCTCTTCCTCGCATCACTGGATGTTTGACTGTTGTAATAACTTCCCAGTAACTTGTGGTTGTGCGGACGCTAAATCCCAAGGGAGTTTCAACGACAAACAAAATTCTGGCTTCGGTATCCCCCTCATTATTCACTGAATCATTTACTCCAAAGCATCCAATTGCTCCTAGATTTCCCTTGACAAATCTTTTAACAGCGATTCTTCGAGAGATCAATGGAAGTTATCATAGCTTAAGTTCTAGCTTAACTTCTTTTTCTGAGGCAAAGTGATTAACTTGACTGGTTCGCAAGCGGCGAGATCCTCAAGATCCTTTTCGTGGTATTGTGCGATCGCTTACCGTTTCCATTAATCTCAAATTCCCCGACTCAAATTCCCCGATCTCTAATTACCACTGTTGGATAAAATCAAAGTTTGAACATTAGAGGCTTGCACTATAGTGCCAATTATGAAGAGATTGTCTGTTTTCTGGAAGCGAAATCGCAATTTAACTAAATTTTTTACGTTATTTTTCCTTTGTTTCACCCTAGTAGTAGGTTGTAACCCAAACAATCAGCCCGCAACAACGGTTGATAGTGCTAATCCTACTGCTACAAATCCCAGAGTTACTTTCGGGACAACACTCAAACCGCGTACAATCGATCCTGCGGATAGTTATGAGTTAGCCGGACTAAATATTATCTACAATCTCGGTGATACTCTCTATACTTACGAATTAGGAGAAACTGAGTTAAAGCCGAGTTTAGCGACAGAAATGCCGGAAGTCAGCGAAGATGGCTTAACTTATAAAATACCGCTCCGCACAGGTGTTACTTTCCATGATGGTACTGCTTTCAATGCTGAAGCAATGGCGTTTTCTCTACAACGCTTTATCGAAAATGGTGGAAAACCTTCTTTCTTACTTGCGGATACTGTAGAATCAGTTGCAGCGACGGGAGAAAACGAACTGACAATTAAGCTGAAAAAGCCTTTTGCAGCATTTCCCTCTTTGTTAGCTTTTCCGGGTACAAGTGCAATTTCGCCAGAAGCTTATCAAATCGGTGCAGGACAATTTAATCCGAATACTTTTGTTGGTACTGGTGCTTATAAATTAGCGAGTTATAGCAGTGACTCAATTCGTTTAGATGTTTTCAGTGATTATTGGGGCGAAAAGCCAGCGAATGAAGGCGTTGATATGCAGATTTATGCGGGAAATTCGGCGAATTTATTTAATGGTTTTCGGACTGGGGCAGTAGATGTAGCTTATCAATCTTTTGACCCAGAACAAATCAAGAATTTGCTAGACGGTGCAGAAAATGACCAATGGCAAACAATTGAAGCACCGGGAACTGCGGTAAGCTATATGGTGTTAAATTTGAATCAAGAACCGTTAGATCAGCTAGAAGTGCGTCAGGCGATCGCGGCAACTATCGATCGCGCTTTAATTAATGAACGAGTGTTACAAGGACAAGCTGAACCTCTTTATAGCATGGTTCCGACTTCTTTTGATGCTTATGAACCGACTTTCCAAACTGAGTATGGTGATGCAAATGTGGAAGAAGCGAAAAAGTTATTAACTGAAGCTGGTTATTCTCCTGACAATCCCATTTCTATCGAAGTTTGGCATCCTTCGGGGTCGAAAATTCGCTCTCTGGTAGCCACAACTTTGAAAGCTTATGGAGAGCAAAAGCTTGATGGTATTATTCAATTTGTGCCGAAAAGTGTCGAGTCGGCGACGGCGTTTAGTAATATCTCTAAAGGAATTTATCCGACATTTTTAGTTGATTGGTATCCGGATTTCTTAGATCCAGATAACTATATTCAACCGTTTCTTGATTGTGCTGAAGGTTCAGTTGAGTCAGGTTGTGAGTCTGGAGGCGCTCAAACCCAAGGCTCGTTTTATTATAGTGAGAAAATTAATGAGTTAATCGACGAACAGCGATCGCAACAAGATCCTGAAGCCCGTAAAGAAATTTTTGCTGAGATTCAAGAAATTCTGGCTAAAGATGTTCCTTATATCCCTTTATGGCAAAACAAGGAATATGCTTTTGCTCAAAATGGTGTTTCTGGTGTGGTGATTAATCCGAGTCAGAATTTCCCTTTCTGGACGATTGAGAAGTAATTTTTTGGGACTGGGGATTGGGGATTGGTGATTGGGGATTGGGGATTGGTGATTGGGAGTGTGGTCGGAATTGGGGGAATTGGGAGCGTTATCAGTGTTGTCAGTGTTGTCAGTGTGAGGAATAAAGAGCGATTTTCACAACCAACATTTACTCTTCCAACTCCTCCTTGTCCCCCATTTCCTCCTTGTCCCCCATTTCCTCCTTGTCCCCCATTTCCTCCTTGTCCCCCATTT
>JAWQFW010000409.1:0-2813 GCA_035968095.1 Oscillatoria sp. PMC 1068.18 | reverse complement strand
GTCCCCAGTCCCCAATAAGTAAATGCACTTACGTCGAAACGTAGATGACAAACAAGCAAAGTCCCAACTAGAATCGCGACGAAAGACAACCAAACAGGGTAGCAAACCGATCTACGAGCAAGCGGATAAAATAAAGAAAGTCTCTAAAATTTTGCAAGTGGGGATGCGTGGGTATAAAGTCTTTACAAACAAAGCTACAAATGCCAAAAATAATGTTGAAAGCACTACAAAAACGCTATCAACAACGTTGGCGACCCCGACATCTTCTGGTAATGTTAGCGATCGCCGGAACAACAATAACTGTTAGCGCGTTGGCGATGATTAGTTATGGTGTGGTTCGTAGCTTAATTCTAGAAATATTACAAGATGATGCTTTATCTCACGTCAAGCAAGAAGTAATCGAAATTGACGGTTGGTTATCAGCCCGCGAAGCAGAAATTGAAACTCTCGCAAGTTCCCCAATTTCCCGCACCGCAGACTGGAAACAAATTCAACCTTATTTCCAACAAGAACAAAAAAGATTAGAAAATTTTCGTTCCCTTTCCTTTACTCAAATTAATGGAGATTTTGTCAACACCGCAGGTGGACGAGGTAACGTTCAAGATCGCCGTCACTTTCAACAAGCACTCACAGGAAATACTTATATTTCCAATCCCGTCAATGCACGTTCAGATAACGAAGAGATTGTCGTCGTCACTACACCCTTAAAAGCTCCTGGTTCCCAAGAAAATCAAATTATCGGAGCCGTAAGCGGTACAATTAGCATTTCTCGTCTCTCGCAAGAAATTAAGGACTTAAACTACCGCAACTACGGTTATGCTTTCGCGATCAATGCGGAAGGAATACCGATTATTCATCCAGATCCAAGTAAACTAGGAACCGAAGATCATACTGCACCAAGTTTACTAGACTCCGAAGACCCAGATTTAGTGGCGATCGCCAAAAAAATGCTCGCTCGCGAATACGGTGTCGAAAAAATAAACTTAAATGGTGAATCCGTTTACATCGCCTATTTTCCCCTCGAAAAAGCAGATTGGTCAGTAGCTTTAGTCGTTCCTAGTAAAAATATTGAAGCGAAACTCTTAGAATTAAATATCTTAGCAGGAGTCTTAGCAGTAATCTTAGCACTAGGAACAATAATCACACTCAGACAAGTACAATTATTCGAGCAAACCCGCGCTCGCGCCGCAAAAGAAGCATTAGTCAATCGCTTAACAAATCGGATTCATGCTTCTCTAAATTTAGAAGAAAACTTACCAGCCACCTTAGCGGAAATTGCCGACTTAATGAACTTAGATCGCGTGATTTTTGGTTGGTATGACCGTGATAAACAAAGTTTAGAAATTGTTTGCGAACATCATCTACCCAAGTTACCAGATTGGCAAGAAAACTTGGGTGCTTTGTATTTAAGAGACTTAGAAGCTCGCCTTTTATCGAATAATCAAACAGTTCAATTACAAGTAAAAAATCAAGCAAACATTGAACTAAAAAGCGGTTACTATCAAGCTTTACCAATTTCAACTCAAATCGGGTATGAAGGTTACTTAATCTGTATTCATCACACTCAGTGGTTGTTGACTAAGAGCGAAAAAGAACTACTAGACGCGATCGCCAATCAACTCGCGATCGCTTGTACTCAATCCCTACTCTACAAACAAACTCAACAACAAGTCAAACTCCTTGATGGCGCTCTCTCTTCTCTCGAACGCGAACAACAGCAACTACGAGAAGTAATTACCAGCGCCCCTGTCGCAATGGCAATGTTTGATTTAGAAATGCGTTATTTAGCTCACAGTAAGCAATGGCTACAAGATTACAATTTAGGCACAAAATCCCTAATTAATAAGTCCAATCAGCAAGTTTTTCCTGAGTTATCCAAGCGCTGGACAAACGAGCTAAATCGTGCTTTTGCCGGAGAAACAGTTCACTGTCCCGAAGATATTTGGGAAAGAGCAAACGGTGAAAGAATTTACCTGCGCTGGGCAGTTCAACCTTGGTATACTTCCGAAAGAGAAATTGGTGGTATAGTTATGGCTTCACATCGGATTGACGAATTAGTAGAAGCTAGAGAAACAGCCATTAACGCAGCACGTTATAAATCTCAGTTTCTTGCCAATATGAGCCATGAAATTCGGACTCCGATGAATGGTGTTTTAGGAATGGCTGGCTTACTCAAACGAACTAAACTCGACCGCCAACAAATAGAATATACCCAAGCAATTGAAAATAGCGCCCAACACTTATTAACTTTAATCAACGATATTCTTGATTTCTCCAAACTAGAAGCAGGAGAAATGCAACTAGAAACTATTGATTTCGATCTCTTAAATTCCTTCGACGAAGTAATCGAAGTTTTAGCACCCCAAGCTGAAGAAAAAGGTATTGAACTAGCAACTTTAGTTGACTCAAAAGTTGTTCGCTTATTAAAAGGAGATCCCGCCCGTTTGCGTCAAGTGCTACTTAACCTTATCAATAATGCAATTAAATTTACTGACTCCGGAGAAGTAGTTTTACAAGCACAAATGGTCAGTCAAAGTAGAAAGAAAACGAAAATTCGTTTTGCAATTAAAGATACAGGAATCGGCATTCCTCCAGAAGCAAAAAACAAACTCTTTCAATCTTTTTCTCAAGTAGATGCTTCTACTACTAGAAAATATGGCGGTACAGGGTTTGGATTGTCTTTTATATAAATCTGACCCTGCCGCCCGCCAGGTGGGGGTGAGAATTTTTGGGGGCGGGGTACCTTAAAAAAAAAAAAAAAAGAAGAAAAGAGACGTAAAAAGCAGAAGTAAAAACACAGTAAGAAAAGAAAA
>JAWQFW010000408.1:0-2813 GCA_035968095.1 Oscillatoria sp. PMC 1068.18 | reverse complement strand
GGAAGAGTAAATGTTGGTAAAACTATAGCTAGTTATTCCCAATACTGACCATACTGACCATACTTCCAATTCCTCCAATTCCTCCAATTCCTCCAATTCCTCCAATTCCTCCAATTCCTCCAATTCCCCCAATACCTCCAATTCCCAATCCCCAATCCCTAATCCCTAATCTTGGAAATGTTTAATAATTGCTTCGGCGAATTCAGAACATTTCAAAGGTGGTTCGACAGGTGGAGTCATCATGCGGGCTAAATCATAAGTAACCTCACGATTAGCGATCGCACCTCCAATTCCATTTCTAACCATTTCGGCTGCTTCTTGCCAACCGAGATAATCAAGCATCATTGCCCCAGATAAAATCAAAGAACCAGGATTAATTCGGTCTAAGCCAGCGTGTTTCGGGGCTGTACCGTGGGTAGCTTCAAAGATAGCACAATTATCGCCGATGTTTGCTCCCGGACCCATACCCAAACCACCAACGATCGCCGCCGCCGCATCGGAGAGATAATCACCATTAAGGTTCATTGTCGCGAGAATCGAGTATTCATCAGGACGAGTTTGAATTTGTTGGAAAATACTATCAGCAATGCGATCGTTGACCATTATTTTCTCTTTCCATTGACCATTGCCGTGACTGTCCCAAATTGCTTCGAGAACAGCTTTAACTTCCGCGCAAATTTCTTCTTGTTTCGCCGGAGTCAGAGAATCGTAACCAGGTTCAACTTTACGCGCATTTGCTTCGATACTAATCTCTGGATTACTTTCTTTATTACTCAAAATCCAAGATTCTCGTTCCGTCACCGATTCTTGACGAAACTCAGTCGTCGTCAGTTCGTAACCCCAATCGCGAAAAGCGCCTTCGGTGTACTTCATAATATTACCCTTATGCACCAAAGTAACCATTTGCTTATTTTTCGGTAGCGTCAGGGCGTGTTTCATCGCGCGACGGACTAACCTCTGGGAACCATTTTTACTAATGGGTTTGATCCCAATTCCCGAATCGAGAGGAATCTGTTTTTTGCCGTGTTCTGGGGTCGCAGGAATTAAATCCGTGTTGAGAATTTTAATTAATTGGTCAGCAATTTCGGTTCCCTGCTTCCATTCAATACCCAAATAAATATCTTCGGTATTTTCCCGATAAACAATCACATCCAACTTTTCGGGATATTTATGAGGAGAAGGAGTATTAGTGTAATAGCGACAAGGACGAACACAAGCGTAAAGGTCATTAATTTGTCGTAAAGCCACATTCAGCGAACGAATACCACCACCCACCGGAGTCGTCAAAGGACCTTTAATCGCGACACCATATTCTTGAATCGCTTTGAGAGTATCTTCCGGCAAATATTGGTAAGTACCGTAAACATCACAAGCTTCATCACCAGCGTAGATTTTGAACCAATTAATTTTCCGTTTACCACCATAAGCCTTACTGACAGCAGCATCCAGGACATTTTGGGTCGCGGGCCAAATATCGACTCCCGTACCATCGCCACGAATAAAAGGAATAATTGGATCGTCAGGAACCACAGGTTCCCCAGCTTTGAAGCTAACTTTAGAACCAACCGTAGGAGGAGTAATTTTTTCGTACATCAGTTGAGTTTACTCACTAAATAAATTATTATTCGTAGACTACCAGATATTTTTTGCCTGGGAATCGTGAACCCTCAAGAAGCATAAAGACTTCCTGACAATTAATCAGCAATACTTGAAAGTAAATCTACCCAGGACTGCAACGAAAGAACGCGATCGCTGTAAAATCGATCTTGGTCAAAGTAACAAATTCTCCCTATACCCACCCAAGCTACCCCAAGCGATCGTTGATTAATTATTTATGACTGACCAAAACAGCGCCTCAGTAAAGGATACCAAAACCGAACTAGAACAGTTACGCGAACTTTTTCAGTCTGAATCTGAAAAAAAACAACTCCAACTTCTGCCTCAGTTTGTCGTTTTCGGCGAACCTGGTTTAGCGAGTTTAAGAGCTTTTTTGCAACAGCAGCAGTCTTCTCCACCTAATTTGGTAATGGGGAAAGCATATCAACTTTTGTCCCAAGCAAACGATCCCACCACCACAGAATTTCTCCAGACTGAATTTCCTCAAGGTGTAGTACCCTTGGGATCGGAACGGAATCTTGACTATCTTCCGATCCAAAAAGCACTAGCGCAAGCTGATTATCAACAAGCCGATCGCTTGACTTTAGCTAAATTATGTGAATTAGCAGGAGAAGCCGCGATCGCTCGGAAATGGCTTTATTTCACTGAAGTGGAAAGCTTCCCGGTGACTGATTTAGCAACAATCGACCAACTTTGGTTTATTTATTCTGAAGGTAAATTTGGCTTTTCTGTCCAGCGAGAGTTGTGGCTAGCTCTCGGAAAAGATTTTGCGAAACTTTGGCCCAAAATTGGCTGGAAATCTGGGAATAAATGGACTACCTATCCTCACGAGTTTACCTGGGATTTGTCCGCACCAAAAGGTCATTTACCTTTGTCTAACCAACTTCGAGGAGTGCGCGTTTTTGCTTCTTTGCTGAATCATCCCGCTTGGACTGGTGATTAACACTTATCAGTTATCAGTGACCAGTGACCAGTTATCAGTTACCAGTGACCAGTGAACAGTTACCAGTTATCAGTTACCAGTGACCAGTTACCAGTGACCAGTGAACAGTTACCAGTGAACAGTTACCAGTTACCAGTTATCAGTTACCAGTTATCAGTTACCAGTGACCAGTTATCAGTTACCAGTGACCAGTTATCAGTGAACAGTTACCAGTGAACAGTTTATTCCCTAATTCCTCCCCATCTTCCCCATC
>JAWQFW010000407.1:0-2819 GCA_035968095.1 Oscillatoria sp. PMC 1068.18 | reverse complement strand
AGTTCGAGAAGTCTATTTGCAAGTGACGAAAAGTAAGCAATAATTTTAAATTACTTAAAAGGCAATGAATACTAAATCTAAAAAAAGAATATTTCTTGTCGGTTGTCCCCGTTCGGGAACTACTTTATTACAATCTTTGCTAGCTGCTCATTCTCAAATTACTTCTTTTCCTGAATCTAAATTTTTCGTTGCTCTTAATCCAATTTATGAGCCGAAAAGAAAGAGATTTGGTCTGGCTTCACGAAATGCAAAACCTCAATTAAAAAAGTTTTTGCAAGAAATAAACTGTGAAGAAATGTTCCAGCTTTTGCCCAAATATGCTATTTTTGCCAGCCAATATGTTAAAGTATTTTTAGAAGTTCTTGATAATTTAACAGCAAAACAAGGCAAGAGTATTTGGTTGGAGAAAAGTCCGCCGCATTTACTGCATATTGACTATATAGAAAAACTAATTCCTGAAGCCAAGTTTATTCATATTTTGCGTAATGGTTCTGATGTAGTAGCATCACTTTACGATGTAACCCATCGTTATAATAGTAACTCGGCTTGGGGCAGACCTTATGAACTTGACGAATGTATTGAAGGATGGATCAGAGATGTCCAAATTAGTTTAAATCAGCGAGATAAATCAAATCATTTTTTAGTAAAATACGAACAATTGGTAGCCGATCCCCATGCAGTTTTAAAGCCACTGTGCGAATTTATTGGGGTTCAGTTTGAGGAAAAAATGTTGACAGATTATCGTCAAGCAGCAACAAAGGTAATTAGCGATCGCGAAACTTGGAAAGCGGGAGCAAGTCAGAAAATTCAAAATGCCAATGCTACCAAGTTTTATCAGCTTTTCAACGAAGAGCAAAGAGAGTACATTTTGTCAAAAATATCATCGGTAGAAATAGATAACTTAATCTAGTTCAGCGATCGCTTTTTTGCCGAGTTGTACAAAGCAAAACTAAGACAAAACCACCCAGAATCCCCCACATAGATGATTCAGGAATCTTGTGGTGAGTTTTCAACCAGGCTGTACCAAATCTTTCACCAAGATCGACTAAACCTTGAGAATCAAGATGAAGTTGATCTGAATGTCTGGAAAGGTCTTCCGTTTCCACAACTAATGTACAACAGGTAAAATCTAACTCAGCGAAACTCGATTGTGCCGAGCGAACTGTATCCGCATAATTGTAGCTATTGTACTCAATATTCAAACCTTGAGCAACAAAAGTTTTGCCGAGAATAAAAGGTAGTTCTGGAGAATTGAGATCTTCGCGAACTCGATCGATAAAATAGTTTAAATTAGATTGATAACTGTTAGCAAAATCGGCTTGGGTTGCGTCTTTTTCCCCTTGCATCCAAAAAAAACCAGCAACATCGAGATTAGCAGCGCAATCGGATTTCGCACTATTTACTCGCTCGATCATCCTATTGTAAAGGTCACTACCAGGTTGCCAGTCTTCTGCGAGGCTAGTACCACCTTGAGCATATTTCACCAAAGCCACAGTTTCGTTTAAATTAGCAGCAATCTTCCTTCCTAGTGATATTTCTGGACCAAAACCAACGCCATTATTAACTTTACTGAAAGGAAAAGGTTCTGTTGGGGGTTGAAGTAAGTTCCATTGGTTGTTGTTGTCATACCACAGCACTTGTTCTTGTGGTTCAAGTAAATGCGGGGGTAAAAGAGCAAGATCAGACTGAGAACCAACCATATTTGATTGTCCAGCCAAAATGAACAGCTTAGTTGAGTTGAGCGAAGTGCGATCGCATAATGTCTCAGCTTGAACTGGTGTAGCAATTCCGCCGAGAAGACTACCAACAATCAACCCAATCTGAACAAAAAGTAAAATATGGTTAATCTTCATTTGAACTCAAGGGTTTAGTTTAATGTAACCCAGTAAAGCTTCCAGTTTCGACAAATTTTTGACATTGGCGATCGCTTTCTGAGCCTGTGAGGATGGCAACAACGTCGCGATCGCAATTTGTAACCATACTTTCAGCAAAACTCGCGCCCGGAGTAAAGAGCGATCGTATTTAATTGCTTGCAAAAGAAATTTTGCCGCAGTTTTACCACGCTGTCTATCAGCATTTCCTTGAAGCACTTTATAAGTAAGATATTTATAGATATTCGCAAGACTATCAGACTGCAAATATTGTAGAGATTCCGGTGCTTGAGAAAAAGATCGTTCAATAATTCGCAAGCAAGCTGTCTCCAAATTTTTGACATTAGAAGACATTGAACTTGAGGATATGCGATACAAAACTTGCGGCTTTGATACCGCTACAAACTCATATTTAGCTGCTAAACGTAGCCACATATCCCAATCCTGAGATGCAGGTAAAGATTCATCAAAGCCGCCTACCTCCTCTAAAGCCTGTCTCCGAATCATCACATTCGAGCCATTTTCTAAAAAATCTACTAACAGTACATTTGCATAAACATTTCCACTTACGTTTACATAACTCCCTCGACGCAAAAATTTTCCTTGTTCGTCGATACAATCAGTCCAACTGTAGGCAACTCCGGCTTGAGGATTTTCTTGAAGAACTTCTAATTGATCTGCTAATTTATCTGGAGTCCACAGATCGTCAGCATCTAAGAAAGTAAGATAATTGCCAGTTGCTTGCTCAATCCCGCGATTCCGACTAGCTGCTAAACCAGTATTTGGATAGGAAAAAACAACAATTCTGGAGTCTTGAATTTCCGAAATAATTTGCAAACTTGAGTCAGTCGAACCATCATTAATAACAATTAATTCAAAATCTGTCCAAGTTTGGTTAAGGACAGATTCGATTGTTTCCTTAATGGTTCTTTCTCCATTATATACTGG
>JAWQFW010000406.1:0-2875 GCA_035968095.1 Oscillatoria sp. PMC 1068.18 | reverse complement strand
CCCCCTTCCCAATCCCCAGTCCCCAATAATTAACGGAAAGGAGGAGAATAAAGTAAACCGCCATTTTTCCAGAGATCATTTAAGCCACGTTCTAATTTAAACTGGGAATCTGCACCGAGGTTGCGATCGTAAACTTGACCGTAGTTACCAACATGATTGACTACACGCGCAGCAAAATCGTTAGGTAGTCCCATATCTTCACCTAAACTACCTTCAACACCAAGAAAACGCCGAATTGTGGGGTCTTGGCTTTCTTTCATTTCTGCTAAGTTTTCTTTGGTTATGCCTAGTTCTTCGGCTTCTACTAAAGCATAAGTTACCCATTTGACGGTATCAAACCAACCTGAGTCGTTATCGACGGTGACGGGTCCGAGGGGTTCTTTGGACATGGTGACTTCTAAGAGGATGTGGTCGTCTGGGTTGGGTAAGGTACTGCGACGGGCGAGTAATTGAGATTTATCTGAGGTCATTCCTTGACAACGACCTTCCGCGTAAGCTGCATAGGCGGGGTCTGCTTGCTGAAAGGTTACGGGTTCAAAGTTAACGCCTAATTCGCGCATATTGTCGGTTAAGTTTAGTTCGGTGGTGGTTCCGGTTTCGACGCAGATCGATTTTCCTTCAAAGTCTTCTAAGGATTTGATGTTGCTGTCTTTGCGTACCATCATTCCTTGACCGTCATAAAAGGTTGTGGGTGCAAATTCCATCCCGATAGATGTATCGCGGCTAATTGTCCAGGTGGTGTTGCGCGAAAGCATATCTACTTCGCCGCCTTTGAGGGCTTCAAATCGTTCTGTTGAGTCGAGGTTGCGAAATTGGACTGCGTTGGGGTCGTCGAATAAAGCGGCTGCTACGGCGCGACAAACGTCTACGTCGAGTCCGGAATATTCGCCGTTTTCGTTGACATAGCTGAATCCGGGGATGCCGCCATCTACTCCACAAACCAGTTCGCCACGACTTTTAACAACGTTGAGACGACTGTTGCTTGCGGAAGTCGTATCTGATGAACCACCACAAGCCGATAGGGGAGCAACTAAAAGTGTAACGGCTAGCAGCAGGGAACTCAATTTGTGCATAGATTTTTTTGATGTGTTATTAACTGTGAACAAGTTAATAAAGTTATAACACTCTCGATAGTTGCTTTCGTGACAGTTTTGTTTTAGTTAGTGAAGATTTTTGGTAGATAGCTTGGTGATTTTGGCAATGGCTTGGTGATTTTTCTTTACATTACTCAGAAAAAAAACTTTGGGCGATCGCGATCGCCTATGGTGAAATGAAGAGAGAGGCGATCGCTTTTAGCGCTGGGCTACGCAATCGCACCGATTTAAGCAGGGAAACGTCAGCTAAGGCTGATGAACTAAATCTTTGATTAGGGATAGCCGATCGTGGAGATAATCGTTCATCAGGTGAATTTCGTCTGGATTGAGCGATCGCTGCTTTTGGAGTTGACTAATTAGCCAATCGATCAAGCTTTCGTCATCCTGCTTCACGAGGATGTGTGATTTGTGGCTTTCTATCAATGACCAGATTTGACGTAACATTGTCGGTGTCATTTTGTCTCCTGTGTTTGAAAAGCTCAAATTACTGCTCGAAACTAGCCAAGTCGCTGTTGTTCTGTACTTACTAGCAAGGATAACAAATTCTTAATAATCTTTTAAGATTTTTGTTCTCTTTACCAGAATAGCTGATAAACGCGATCGCACTTTCCGAGTTTATACAAGATGCAACAAGAGTTACCAAAGCTTAAACAAATCCCTCATAAATCAGATTATAAGCTCATTTTTCTCTAAATTTAAGTAATAATCAGGAAAAATCTGTATAAAAAAATACATTCACTTGGTTTGTTCAATTCCGATTCCGAATTAAAATCTTAAATTCAAGTTAAATTAACAAGCTTGTGGAAATTAATTAACTTAGCTAACGAGTAACCTTAGCGGCGATTTTGAGCAAAAACTTAGGCAACCTTTGATAGTCACGAAGAAACTGTTTATTTATTTGCGTAGATTGACTTTTTGTTGCCATTTCAATTACATCTGGAAGTAAAGAATTATCAACACATAAGTAAGCAACAATGTTGCGAATTTCTTCTTGAAACGAGACGATCAGTTTTTTATTAGTAATTTCATAATAATCCAAATTATTGTTTGTCAAAAAATCTCGCCAACGTTGATTTTGGTCTTTAAACTTTTGTTCCCAGCGATAAATTTTCAAAGGTTGAAATTTAAGCGAAATATTCTTGTCATCTAATTCTTTTTCTTTTGACTTAATAATTGTATTTTCGCTAGGTTTTTCCCAAACATCTGTTTGCAGCGCAATAGTTGTTGAGACAGCTTGTGCTGCCATATCTTTTCGCCAAATATAAATAAATTTCAAATTAGGAAAGAAATAATTTAAGATTTCTAAATCTTGTTTGTTTTGGAATAAAGAAGATTGTCGTGCTAATTGAAGAAAAGCTTGCATTTGCCACCAGTGCATTTTAATTCCGAACACACCGTTAGAGGTTGAGCCTACTTCCAAAACCGAATTACAGTAATCAAGAAACTTGTCAGGATTATCTTTCAAATCCAAACCTTGAAGCCGCTTATAATGAAAATATTCTTCAGGAGTACCACAACATTTTAATTGTGCCAGCGAGCGACCTAAAAGAGTGCTTCCAGAGCGACCAGTAGAGCAGATAATATAGCTTTTCTGAATATTTTGCTTTTGCGGAAGTAAGTCCATAAACTTGTAATTATCCTTCACGATAAAACTAAAAAATAGTTATTAATAATCGCACTAAAAATCAACTAAAGTACAAGTTAATGACCATTATACAATTAGACAACAACTGTCGATTGACAAATTAAATGACATCTTGACAAATTAAATGTCATTGCTA
>JAWQFW010000405.1:0-2886 GCA_035968095.1 Oscillatoria sp. PMC 1068.18 | reverse complement strand
ATATTGATTGAAGAGTCGTTTGTCGCGGGTGGTACATGGTTTTTAAGAATTAATTTATCATTTTCTGACAAAGACTTGACAATTTTTCGATAGTTCCGATTTTTTTTATTCCCAAAGTCGCCGTTTTGGAGAACCATTCAGAAGTTGATGTGTGTCTCGGAGTAGATTGGGAATGTCGAGTTGTTCGGGACAGCGAGGCAGACATTCACCGCAGTCGGTACAGTGAGAACCTTTGGTTCCAGGAAACCAATGTCCGGCGTTACCAAACATTCGATAGCGATATTTGCCGTATTCATTCATATTGTAGGCGATCGCCAAGTTTCGCAGTCGCAAAACTTCAGGAATGTTAATTGCTTCGGGACAGGGTAAACATTGATAACATTGGCTACAGCGATCGCTACCTAAGCTTTTTTGACTGTGAGTTTCTAAGCGAGTAAAAGTTTCTTGTTCGGTAGCTGTTAAATTATAGTCAGCGTCAGCCATTTGTAGCGGCTCGGACAACTGTTGGGGGTTAGCTGCACCTAAACTAAGAGTGGTGATGCGGCGATCGCTCAATAAAAAGCGATAGTTCAATTCTAAGGGTGAGAAAGGCGCACATAATTTGCTGAGAGTTTCTGGTGGATTGTACAGCAAACCGCCTTTATCCGCAGGAGAGATAATAAAGACTCCTAAATCCTTTTCCGCAGCTAGTTGGACGGCAGGTTGGTTGCGTTGGAAGAAATAATAGTAATGTAGATTAACAAACTCAAACAAATCGGTTGCGATCGCGGCGAGAATAATTTCCAGAGGTGCATGAGTCGAAAAACCGAGATGTCTAATTCTCCCATCTGCTAAAGCTTCGTTAATTGCCGCCAAACAACCATTTTTATCTGTCACCCAACTCAGATGTTCCCAAGTATTAATTCCGTGAATCGCCAAACAATCAAGATAATTCAGTTGTAAACGGTGGAGAGATTCATCAATCCAGAGACGCATTTGGTCAGCATTCGGTGTTGGAGGTAGCTTCGACGTAATATAAATTCGCTCTCTGGTTAAGCCTAATCCAGTTTGCAAAGCTAATCCCAGATACTCCTCACTTTTACCGTAACCTCTAGCAGTTTCGAGATGATTTATGCCCAACCGCACAGCCTGAGAGACAGTTTCCCAAGTATTTTCCGCAGAAGCCAAACAACGCATCGTTCCCAGAGAAAATACCGAATAAAGCAAATTAGTTTTGCCAAAGCGCCTAGTTTGCATCGTGTCTGTCAGTGAAACAATGAATTTTGGGGAGAGGGAAAAATTCCCTCCCCGTCACAAGCTGATTTCTAAGAGTCGCCACCAAAACGTCCCCGTTGAATAAAGTCCTCTGGACGGATATTCGAGACAAACTGCTTAAAAGCTTGGCGTTCTTCTTCATCAGCATCCCGGTCAACGGGAATTGAAGCATCAGCTACCACCTCTTCCATCACCCAGATTGGGCTATTGGTGCGGAGGGCGATCGCGATCGCGTCACTCGGACGACAATCTATTTCTTTTTTGGTTTCGCCCTGACTCAGACAAAGAACCGCATAGAAAGTATTATCTTGCAGCGAGTGAATAATAACTCGTTCGAGAATCATTTCCCATGCTTCCAACAAATTCGCCATCAAGTCGTGAGTGAGGGGGCGAGGCATTTTTTGTTTTTCCAAAGCGCTGATAATTGCTTTCGCTTGATCTTGCCCGATAAAAATGGGCAAGGCGCGTCTATCAGAACCATCCTTGAGTAAAACTATCGGACTGCGGGTGATGGCATCTAATGCAATTCCAGCAACTTTCATTTCAATCATTGGCTTTGCCTCATTAACATAGTCATCATTACGGATAAAAAAGGAAACGTAAATTGTTACTTTACAAAAGTGCGAACAGTTAATTTTTCAGGATCGATGAGAAAAAAGCGAACAGTTTAATAGTTCCTGGACTAAAGATTGGCTCATCAAGCGAAAGTTAACCAATTGGCGCAAATACGATTATTTTTGCAAAATTATTGTCACTTTTGAGCTTTCACCTTTATAGTTTTTGATGCACTTTACTTTTTCAGTATGCCCCACTATGAACGGGATTGAGCCTATACTTTATGAAAAAAACACACAACGGGTAGACTGAGAAGGTGCTGTTTCCAGTTTTTTCTGATTGTTCACCCTTTTCTTCTTGACTCAACGATGTTTACTGGATTAATTCAAGCCCTAGGTATAATTAAACCCCAAGGTAGCGATCGCTTCATCATCGAAATTCGCCCTGATTGCGATCGCGCGATTTTGTCGGATTTGGCGATCGGCGATAGTATTGCGGTTGATGGTGTTTGTTTGACTGCTGAGGAAGTTTTACCCAATGGCTTCGTCGCTACTACTTCACCGGAAACTCTCCAACGTACTAGCCTCGGACAGCGCAGCCAAACTGGTGATTATGTTAATTTAGAAGCTTCGGTAAGAGTTGGAAGTAAATTAGGCGGACATTTTGTTACAGGTCATGTCGATGCGGTGGGTTATTTAAGCGAATCGATCCAAACTGAAAGAGCCTGGGAAATGTCGTTTGTTCCTTCGAGTAATAGTAGTCAATGGCAGCAGCAAATTGCTCGTTATCTGGTTGCTAAGGGTAGTATAGCGGTTAATGGAATTAGTTTGACGGTAGCAGATTGTCATGCGGACGGCAGTTGGTTTAAGGTGGCTGTGATTCCCCACACTTATGCGAATACGAATCTTTGTTACCTCGAATCGGGTAGTTTGGTCAACTTGGAAAGCGATATTTTAGGGAAATATGTCGATAAGTTGTTAAAATCTGGTTCGGGAAGCGAATCTCGTCAAGAAGATATCAGTATCTCGTTTTTGGCTGAACATGGGTATTGGTGATTGGGGATTGGTGACTGGGGAT
>JAWQFW010000404.1:0-2899 GCA_035968095.1 Oscillatoria sp. PMC 1068.18 | reverse complement strand
CCTAATCCCCAGTCCCCAAAAGAGGAGTGTTGGGGGCATTGGGGGCATTGGGGGCGTTATGAGTATTGTCAGTGTTAGGAATAAAGAGAGATTTTCACAACCAATATTGACTCTTCCAACTCCTCCTTGTCTCCCTTCCCAGTCCCCAATTACCAGTCCCCAATCACCAACTAACAAAGATTAACGTTAACAAAAAGCTAATTATGAGACGCAAACTCGCAGTTATTTTTATGTCCTTAGTGTTGTGTTGGACTACCTTTGCTTGTGGTTCGGCTTCGACAACTCAATCGGGACAAAATCAAACAGTTGCTTCTAATTCTCAACAAGTAACTCAGGGAGAATATGCAGTGCAGCAAGCAACTTACAATGATGCTAATGGTGAATATACGGTGATGTTGTTGAATACGCCATCGGGTAAGTCTTCAGTGTATCGCACTACGGATTTACAAATGGCGCGTTTAACTGATGAGGAAATTAAAGGGGGGAAAAAGACTTATTTGGATGTTGAGGGTAATAGTGCGGCGATGCACTTGACTGAAGATTTTAAGATCGAATATGTTCATAATGTGACGGAAACTCGCACCGACCCGCAAACTGGTCAGACTGAAACGGTAGTTGTCCGCCGAGAATCGAATTTCTGGACACCTTTTGCGGGGGCTTTAGTTGGTCAAGCGGTTGGTAATGCGTTGTTTGCACCTCGCTATTATGTCCCGCCAGTGTATCAGTCGGGTGTGGTATTGAGTGGTTATGGTGGGTATGGTAATAGTTATTCTCAGGCGGTGAGTAGTTACCAAAATCGTTATCAAAGTCCACCTCCGGCGGTGAAAAATCGCCAGGTTTTGCGTACTACTGGTAATTTGCGGAAACCTTCTTCTTCAACTTCGACGACTACTCGGACAACCCAACCTAATAATACTCGTTCTAGTGGTTCGGGTGTTGGTTCGAGCGATTTAGGTTCTTCTGGTAGTTCGACGACGAAGCCGAAAAAAAGTAATAGTGGTTTTGGAAGTAGTAGAAAATCGAGTCCTTCTCGGAGTCGCCGACGTTAGTTAATTAAGGCTTTTGGATGGCGAAGATGAAGTGCGATCGCGCTTTTGTTGATGAGTAAGGGCGATCGCACTTAGAGAAGCAATGTAGCTGATTTTGTTGAATGCAGTTTCTTTCCCTGATGTCAGTAAAAATAATTTTTTAGCACCCGATGATTCGTGATTAAGACACTATTAAGACACTTTGGTTAAGTTTAATTTCTCGGTAGCATTAGATTCAGAATTATTTGGAGATGAAGTTAATAAGGAATCTTGGGTAATTAATTGTGCGAGTAAACGACGATATAAGTCGCTTAATTTAATCGCGACACTCGCCCAACTAAAGTTTTCTTGGACTCGTACTGAGGCTTGTCTTCTCAGTGTTCTCGCCCAAACGTGGTCGGTAAGGATGCGTGCGATCGCACTAGCGAAGGCTTCGGTATCCTGGGGTGGAACTAATAATCCGGTTTCTGATTCCATGACGGTGAATTTTAAACCACCAATCGCCGAAGCAACTACTGGTGTTCCGCAAGCCATTGCTTCAATTGCAACCAAACCATAAGGTTCGTAATAACTAGGAATTACACAAACATCGGCGGCGGTGTAATAAAAAGGTAGCAAGTCGTGACCGACTCGTCCGGCAAATTGGGTAGAATTTTCGAGTCCTAATTCTCTGACTAATTGTGCGATCTTTTGTCTTTCGGAGTCTTCGGAGTCGTTAGCCCTACCTCCACCGACAAGTACCAAGCGACAATTTCTGGCTAATTTTGAGTTATTTTCGCGGCATTGTGCGAAAGCACGGACTAAGGTATCAATGCCTTTATGTGCGGCAAATTGTCCTACATATAAAACGATTTGCTGGTTAGGATCGAAACCTAATTTTGTTTTGGCTTCGGTTTTCGGCATCGCGTAAAAGTTTTCTACGTCGGTACCGCAGGGAATTAATTCGATTCCTTCGCGTTGAGGAACTAGATTCGCGAGAATGTCTAACTCTTGCGGGTTTGTCGCGACAATACGATTGGCTTGTTCGAGAATTTGTCTTTCTAGGGAGATTTGAGTGTCACTTATCGCGCTGGGAGCATGATAAGTATGGATTAATTGGACATTGCTAGCTTGCTGTAACTGTAAACCTACCCAACCCGAAAGGCGATCGTGAGTTTGGACGATTGGGTAACTGGTTCCTTTCGCAAATTTCTGTAAAGCTTGGACAAATTCTGGTAAGTAAGCGATTAAATCTCGGTCAGGAATTTCAGTTTCGGCTCCAGCGACTAAACGAATTGTCCGACAATGAGGCGAATGTTCGACAATTGTCAGGTCTTCTGGATTAGTTTTGCGGGTGAAAATATCCACTTGCCAACCTAGTTTACATAAAGCTTCCCCCACTTGACGCACGTAAACACTTTGTCCGAGGGCGGTTTCTTTTACTTTCTCACTCGCGGGATCTGCTTGAATGGAAATTAACGCGATCGCCTGACGACGCGATTTGATCTCCCCAAACGAAGCAAAGGGCGATGCCGAGCCTGATAAAGATTTATTTGTAGATATCATTACCTCACCTTTTTGTTACTTTTGTAATTCCTACAAGCTTATACTATTCTTTTCCCGATTGTCCTCCTTCAAGCAACTTTTTGACCGAAAATGTCTCAACTATTTGAGAATTAACACCTTTCAATGGTTTAACATAAAATAAGTTTTCAATTGTTGGCAATACTCATTTAGACAGAGATAATTTTCACTCAATTTAATTTCTTATGTGTGAACGTGCGTAATTACCGAATTATGATTTAATTTTCAGCCGCAACTTAATTTATCCTAGCTTTATCCTAACTTTATTGTTGCTTCATATTTTGCTTTAATTTATCAATTTAGTTTTC
>JAWQFW010000403.1:0-2906 GCA_035968095.1 Oscillatoria sp. PMC 1068.18 | reverse complement strand
GTCGTATTTGGGGATATTTTTGTAAAAATAAAGATACATTTTTCCCGGAGTAAAATTAAGGTCTTTACTTTTAGTCTTTTTGCTTTCAAAATAAGCTTTGTTTTTGAACTTGAGCAATAAAACTACTCTCGAAAATAAATTTATTGTCAGTTCTTTTTCCCAAAAGTAAAACTTTTTAAGCTTAATTTTTTCGTAGATATCGCCGCGACAATAACAAATTAAATGGTCAAAGTCGGCTAAATCGACCTGGGTTTTCAGTTTAATTAAAGATTCTTCTGCTAATGCTCTTTCTAAACTATTTTGCGGAATTAAAATATAATTTGCTCGTTCGAGGATGTGCTGAAAATCGGCAACTAAAGTGTCTTCTTTGTCTGTTAAATCGTGAGTAGAAATATCAGTAATAGTTTTCGTATCTGCATCGGGATTGAAAAGTGCGTAGTTATCTTTTAATCTTTCTAAATAGCGATGAAATTTAAAATGATAATAAGCAGTAAGGATGGTACAGAATTCGCGAAATTTATCTGCATCACTGGCTAATAATTGACCATCTTCGAGACAAAGTTCGATAATATCTTTGCGACTGTAAGGAATAAATGCTTCGCGATTGGGTGCAGCCCAGCGCGCTTGAGTGCGATCGCCATAACTAGCCATAGCTTTAGGTTAACTCATTGAGCAAGGAAAAGAAAGTCTAGATCTCGATATATAAGTTTACCGAGATCGGTAGCTTACCGCAAGGTGGAAGATCGTCAAAGCGAAAATCGAGCGATTTCTGTCAAAAGTGCTGTTTACAGAAATTTTTAGCTATGTAAGAATGAAAATTGAGTGTCTTTTCGCTTAAGTTAGATATTTAAGGAGCATTTTTTCGATTTGCTTCGCTGAAGCGCGGGGAGAAGGACGAGGTAGTATTTGCTCTTTCTCTCCTTGATGGAAAGATAATACTGGTACTTCGTATTGGTAAGCGTTAAACCAGTCTTCACGAGTTGTGATATCTCTAATTTCGAGAGCGAAATCTAACTCTTGTATTTGAGTTAATTTTTCTTCTAGTCCCTCGCAGAGGTGACAACCGGGCTTAGAATAAAGGATCAGTTGCATATTAGTGGTTTCGTTACTTTTTGCTCATTTTCTTAGTTAACAAAGTTTGCTGATAACTATCGAGATGTCAAGAAAATCTGATAAATTAAAGTACGGTTTTCCGGTCGGGTTATGTCTCTATATGCCGTACAATAAAAATTAACCGTTGGAAAGGAGTCAACATGGTCAGCCAAATCACTCTCACACCAGTCAAAGTTTCTCAACTCCACCTCGAAGAACTTAATCAACGCTTTGAGAATGCCGAACCTAAAGAAATTATCGCATGGGCGGTGTCTAATTTCCCTAATGGTTTGGTACAAACTAGCGCTTTTAATATTGATGACTTAGTTATCACCGACCTTCTCTATCGCGAACTCAAACCAGCAAAACAAGTTCCAATTTTATTTTTGGATACGTTGTTCCATTTTCAGGAAACGCTGGAATTGGTTGCTCAAGCGAAAGACATTTATCATCTTAACCTGAAAGTATTCCAAACTCTTGATGTTAATAATCGTCAAGAATTTGCCGCTAAGTATGGCGAAGCTTTGTGGGAAAAAGATCTAGCTAAATTCCATGAAGTCACGAAAATTGAGCCTTTACAACGGGGACTAACAGAATTAAATGCCGTAGCTTGGATTACCGGACGACGACGAGATCAAGCGGTAACTCGTGCGAATATGCCAATTCTGGAATTAGACAAACAAGGACGTTTAAAAATTAATCCCCTTGCGAACTGGAATCGGAAGGAAAGTTGGGCGTATGCTTATGAATATGACCTGATTTACAATCCTCTCCACGATCGCGGCTATCCTAGTATTGGTGACGAACCTTTAACTACTAAAATTGGTCAAGGTGAGAGTGAACGCGCCGGACGTTGGCGGGGTTTCGGTAAAACTGAGTGTGGTATTCACCTCTAGAAGAATTTGGACTGGGTGCGTCAGGTAACGCACCCTTAACTGAATTGCTAAATTTTGCTTGCGAGTCTCAAGCTGCTTTGTCGTAGTCAAAATTTTCTTTCTGATGGAGAACAACTGGTTTTTCCGGCTCTACAAAATCGATAATCCAGTTCAGCATACCTCTGATTTTACTTTTGAAAGGATTTCTCTTGATTC
Organism: Oscillatoria sp. PMC 1068.18; assembly: GCA_035968095.1. Classification (GTDB taxonomy): domain Bacteria; phylum Cyanobacteriota; class Cyanobacteriia; order Cyanobacteriales; family SIO1D9; genus IIICB1. The sequence goes on along the minus strand of JAWQFW010000403.1, from coordinate 723 downwards.
CGAGGGTAGTATCAAAGCTTTCGTAGGCTTTTTGATAGTCACCAATATGTTGTAATGCCATTCCTCGGAATAACATGGCTAAATTGTCTTCTGGTTCAACTTTTAAAGCTTCTTCAAAACTAATTAGTGCTTCTTGATAACGATCTAAATGAGTCAGTGCTGCACCGCGCAATACCCAAGCAGTATGATCTTCTGGTTGCATTTCTAAATGCCGATCGTAGCTAGCAATCGCTTCTTCGTATTTACTTTCGCTAGCTAGCTGTTGTCCTTGTTCAAAGAAGTTTAGGTGAGCGCGATTAGGATTTTGTAGTTCTTGTTTGGGGGTGGTAGGATTCTGGTTCATCATTAGTTGTCAGTATGTTTTTTTCTAATTATTTATTTCACTTTTTCAATCTATACTTCATTCAGCTAATTTCATCGGAATAAAAGATTCTTTTAACTTTTATTGAATCGAATTTCGCTAATAGAAACTGCTAGATCTGAAATTGTGAATTTGATTAGCTAACTTGGATTTACCTATTCTGATAACTCCAATTTTCCTGGTTTATTTTCGGTAATTAATAACAAACTTTAACATATAATTTTGCAAAAATCCATTTTTTCACGTATATCTACGCTCTTTTTAACAAATCAACAAGTTTTTCTTAAGTGTGAATACTGATTTCTTGCGTGTTAATACTAACTTACTGAAAAATCCAGATTCATCAAGTCCAGTATAATTAC
>JAWQFW010000402.1:0-2908 GCA_035968095.1 Oscillatoria sp. PMC 1068.18 | reverse complement strand
CCTATTTAGTGTAGAGTATGACCAGAACCAAACTTGGGGAACATTATCAGATTGTCATTCCCAAAAATGTGCGCGAGGTACTCAACCTCAAACCAGGCGATCGCTTTGAGATAAAAGTAGAGAATGGGAAAGTTGTGATGATTCCCCAACTATCTTTTTCCTCTCGCATATTTGGGAAACATCAACATATTTGGCAAGGAGAAGATGCCGTAGCTTATATTCGTAGTGAACGGGAGTCATGGCGCGATTAGAGGCTCTAAAAGAAGCTAAAATTGGTCTAGATACAGTCGTTTTTATCTCCGCTTTAGAAGGAAATCCCGAATTCGGTAATCTTGCCACCCAAATCTTTGAGATGATTGAAGAAGGGAGTTCTCAGGGCTTTGCTTGTGATTTAGTTCTGGCTGAATTAATGGTCAAACCTCTGCGTCAAGGACATCCTGAAGTTGCTGAAGAATATGCTCACGAATTACCGAATTTTCCCAACTTATCCTTTTGTCCTCTGACTAGACAAATAGTTATTAATGCTGCTAAACTCCGAAGCAGCAGTAATTTAAGACTTATTGATGCTTTACATTTAGCTTCAGCCGTAGAAGCAGGTTGTACAATTTTTCTCACCAATGATACAGCAATTAAACATCCTGATCCTGGCTTAGAAATTTTGATGCTATCTGACTTCAAATCATAAAGTATTCAATTGGTAAAGTAGATATTAGCAAGAATTTATGCGGGCTAATCGCAAGGAGAAGCCACGCTACTTGTCACTATAATTCTTCTTTATTGATCCCGTTTCACTCTAATTGAGTTAAATTCAACTTAGCCGAGTCTTTACCCGTAAGACTTTTTGCTGATGCTAACTTTTCTAACAACTCTTCACTCAAACGAGCAAATGCTTTCGCACCTCCGGAATTAGGACTAGACAAAACTGCTGGTTTAAAAGTATCTACCGCTTTCGCAACATTCACATCTAAAGGAATGCGATTCTTAAAAATTTGGTTAGCATTATAATCTTGGGAAACACGCTGCATTACTTGCCGATAGTATCTTCCGAGGATGCCCCCACCGGAAAGAATAAAAACAATTCCTAATAAACTAATATTTAAAGAATCATGATTTTCCTTCAGTTTAGCGATGCGTCTTTCTAACAATTGAATTCCCACTAAAGACAAAGGTTCCGGTCGAGCAGGAAGTAAGTAAAAATTGCTAGCAACAATCCCACTACGAGTTAACAAATTATAACCCGGAGCGCAATCCATAATCACTAAATCGTAATCATTAATTACTGGTTCTAAAATATCTTTAATTAAGTTTTTTTCAAAGTTATTCCAAACGTCATCAAAGTCAGCTTTACCATCAGCAGTAGCTTTTTGATGCAGCATTTCTGAAACTAAATATTCGTCATAAAGTTCGATATCTCCAGGCATTAAATCCAAGCCTTTGACATTACAAACATAAGGACAAATAATATCAGTTGTGGTTAACTTTTTTTTCAGATTTGGTCTAATTACTTGATTCATCAAGTATGTCAGGGTACGCCTTTCCTTTCTCCGCTTGGCAAAATCGTGAGGCGACATTAAACTGAGAGTTGCGCTAATTTGCGTGTCGAGATCCACAACCAAAACTCGTTTACCGTAATTTTTGGCTAAACAAGTCGCCAAATTAACGGTGAGAGTTGTTTTCCCCACACCGCCTTTCATATTTACTGTGCTAATGACTAATCCCATTGGCAGTATTCCTTTGAAAATTGTTCCCCGATTGCGCGCAATGTCGCGATCTAGATTATAATCTTGACTTAACCCAGCAAAAAGCAAGTTTTTTCTCGTTAATTTGTGAGTTGCTCTGCTAAAGCCAGTTCCCTGAATAACTTAACTTTAGCGATCGCGCTAATCGCGAATAACCAGAACTTCTAACTCGCTTGCTGTGGTTCAATCTTATACAGTTTACAATTATTTACCAGTTGCGAGTCGAGAAATTTTCTCTAAAAATTCTTGAGTAAAGTTTGCTAGTCCCTTCGCACCACTGGCGTGAGGATTGTTGAGAACTACTGGTTTATATTCATCAACAGCTTTAGCCACCGCTACATTAACCGGAATTTCAATTTCAAAGAGCTTATCCGCGCCAAATTCTTCACTCAGGCGATTTTTCACTTGTTCTGCCATATTAGAAGCGTGTCCGAGGGAAGTAAAGATAATTCCCAGTAAATCGATCTGCGAGCGATCGCTACTTTTGAGCTTCTTAATTCTACCTTGGAGAATCCCGATCCCAATCACCGACAAAGGCTCCGGTTTAGCCGGAATCAAATAAAAATTACTCGCCAGAATTCCGCTACGAGTCAACAATTGATCTCCAGGAGCAAAATCAAGCAAAATAAAATCGTATGCTGGGACAATTGGGGCAATAATCTGCCGCACTAAACTATTTTCCAATTGAGTCCAACTTTCAGCAAAACTGATGTTAGTTTCTTCGGAAGTAGCATAAACAACGGCGGCTAAGTAAAAATCATTGTAAAGTTCAATATCTCCAGGTAACAGATCCAAACCTTTAATATTGCAAATATTACGCTGAATAATCTCTTGAATCGTAATCTCTGAATAATAATCTGGTTGAATAACTTGATTAACTAAAGTTTTGAGAGTGCGCTTTTCTTTCTTCAGTCTCGCAAGTGCTACTGGAGGCATTAAGCTGAGAGTCGCATTAACTTGGGTATCCAAATCAATCACTAAAACCCGCTTCCCGTGATATTTCGCTAAACAAGTTGCTAAGTTGACAGTGATGGTCGTTTTCCCAACACCGCCTTTCATATTCACTGTCGAAATGACGTATCCCATTTAGTTAAGTGAGGATTGAAAATTAAAATCAGTCAAATTTAATGGTATCAGAGAGGGAGGGACTGGTGAGTGGGGAGGTGGGG
>JAWQFW010000401.1:0-2915 GCA_035968095.1 Oscillatoria sp. PMC 1068.18 | reverse complement strand
ATATAAAGCCGTCCTTAAAGGACGGGGTTTCAGACCCAAGGAGATTTGATGACAACAATGCAAGTTGCAGTCTGGTATGGTGCAGGTCGGGAAAACTTTCGTTTAGAAACCAGAGAAAGACCTGCCCCAAAACCTGGGGAAGTCCTAATTAAAGTCAAAAAATGCTTCTTTTGTGCTATGCACGCGAGAGCAGTTTTAGTTGGTCATCCGAAACATACTCCCCCGGTCATTTTTGGTCGAATGTTTGCCGGAGATGTAGTTGCCGTGGGCGAAGGAGTGAGTGAGGTTCGAGAAGGAATGCGGGTTACAGTCAACCCAGAAAAGCCCTGCGGTGACTGTTTCTATTGTCAACGGCAAGAATTTGGTCACTGTCTGTCCCCCACTAAGTTACAATCAGGAGCGATGGCTGAATATGTCTACATCCCCCCAGCACTGGTTCACGGGATTTTTGAATTACCTCCTGCAATTCCCTATGAATTTGCTGCTTTTACCGAAACTCTCGCTTGCATCCTTCAGGGAATGGACTTATCAAACATCAAATTGTCTGATTCGGTGGTGATTATTGGGGATGGCGGAGTAGGACTAGCTTTTACCCAATTAGTCCAGTTGAGAGGGGCAACCAAAATTATTGTTGCTGGAAAACACGACGAATCGTTAGCACAAGCAGCAAATTTAGGGGCGACTCGAACGGTTAATATTACCAAAGAGTCTCTGGAAGAGGTGGTAAAGGCAGAAACTGCGGGATATGGGGCTGATGTCGTGATTGAAGCCGTTGGTTCGGTCGAAACTTACGCAGAATCATTAACGCTTTTGCGTTGTGGTGGGACGGCTGTGGGTTTTGGGGGAACGCCTCCAGGGAATACGTTTTCAGCAGATCCGAATTTAATTCATTATCGTTCTCTGAAGCTTTATGGCAGTTATCGCTATGCCCCAAATCATTTTCGTCAAGCCCTAGATTTGATTTGTAGTCAGGCGATCGACCTTAAACCAATTGTTACCCATGAGGTAGATTTTGCCAATTTGACAACAGATGGAGTTGATATTCATAATCAAGAGAATTGTCGAGCTTTAGCAATTAATTTTTAAATTTTGAGGAGTTTTATTAATGATTTTAGCAGGTGATTTAGGGGCAACTAATTGTAGATTAGCGGTGTTTGACTTGGATTTATCTTTGGTCACACAAAAACTATATAAATGTCGAGATTATGAATCGTTTGAGGCAATGATTGAGGATTTTGTTACTAACTGTGAATATCCTCTCAAAGCTGCTTGCTTTGGTATCCCTGGACCAGTTAAACAAGGTAAATGTAAATTAACTAACTTACCTTGGCCCGAAATTGATGCGGCGAAGTTAGTAGAAGTTACTGGAGGACTTCCGGTTAAGTTACTTAATGATGTTGAATCCAATGCTTATGGACTGAAAACATTAACAGAAGACGAGTTAGTAACGTTAAATGAAGGCGAGCCGATTGCAGATGGAAATCGGGCAATTGTGGCGGCGGGAACAAGCTTAGGAGAGGCTGCGTTACTGGAGGTAGAAGGAATAACTCACGCGATCGCGTCTGAAGGAGGACACGCTGATTTTGGTCCTTTGGATGAGCTTCAAGTAGAATTTATTAAATTTGTCCAGCAAGAATACAAGCGGGTAAGTTATGAAATCATTTTAGGAGGTGAAGGTTTAATTCGGATGTATGATTTTCTCCTCCATTACCATGATTCCACAACTCCTGAATGGTTAGCTCAAGAAATGACTCAAGGAGATAAAGCCGCCGCGATTAGTAATGCCGCTTTAAACGATAAATGTTCGATTTGTGTCGAAGCATTAAAGATGTTTGTTGCTGTCTTAGCCTCTGAAGCAGCTAATACTGCGGTGAAGTTTTTAGCTACTGGAGGAATCTATTTAGGTGGCGGAATTCCACCTCGAATTCTCCCGAAGCTACAAGAACCTTTATTTATGGAGAATTTTCTCAATAAAGATAAAATGGTAGACTTTTTAAAAGGGATTCCCATTTATGTCATTCTTAACGATCAAGCGGCTTTGCAGGGCGCTGCTTGGTATGGGAAGAAAATTATTTCTTCTCCTTTAATTAGTTCTTTAGAAACCAAAACTCCAGGTCAAGATTAGATGTTTGCTCAAGATTTTGTGGGGAATCCTACCATTCCCCCATTATTGGAAAAGGTAGCTGCTGAATTTGCCGTTTTCCCGCAAGTTGTTGCAATCGCTTGGGCAGGTTCCCGAACGAATCAAAGTTCAGATCGAGAGTCAGACTACGATCTTTATGTTTACAGAGACGCAGATATTGCTGTTGAAGATAGAAGCGCGATCGCCAAAAAGTTTGCCCAGAAAATGGAAATTAACAACCAATTTTGGGAAACTGGTGATGAATGGATCGTTTCTGAGTCGGGAGTCGGGGTTGATCTTATGTATCGTAACCCACAGTGGATTGAAGGCGAAATAGATCGGATTTTGGTTCACCATCAAGCATCAGTTGGTTATTCTACTTGTTTATGGTGGAATGTCTTAACTTCTGTTTGTTTGTTCGACCGCAATGGTTGGTTCAAAAAGTTACAAGAAAAGGCAAATCAGCCCTATCCTGATGAGTTAAAAAAAGCGATTGTTGCGAAAAATTATCCGATTTTGAAGCAAAATATTTCTGCTTATACCCATCAGTTACAATTAGCAATAGATCGTCAAGATAAAATTAGTGTTTTGCATCGAACTACTGCATTATTAGCGAGTTATTTTGATATTGTTTTTGCGTTGAATTCTGTTCCTCATCCAGGAGAAAAACGCCTTCTGCAACAAGTTCTGAAACTTTGCGACCAAGTACCGGAAAATTTAGGAGAAAAAATTAATGAGATTATTGATTCTTTAAGTTCAGAATCTTACTCGCTTTTCTTGGAGAAAATTAATC
>JAWQFW010000400.1:0-2930 GCA_035968095.1 Oscillatoria sp. PMC 1068.18 | reverse complement strand
TGTCTATGGTAATTTCCAAAACTGACCATACTTCCAAAACCCCCAAAACCCCCAATTACCAGTCACCAGTTCCCAGTCACCAGTCACCAGTCCCCAATTCCCAGTCCCCAAAAAGATGTCAAAATAAACTACGAAGAAAAATAGCGAGATCTTTCTAGCTTTATTTGGTGTGTGGTAGTGGTGAACAAAATCAAACAAACATATTCATGGCAACTATTAACCCCAGCTTTAGTAGCAATAGCCACTTTAGCTTTATCTGAGTCAGTCAGAAGTCAAACTGCCGATTTTACTGAGACTGTAGCCGAAATAGCAGTTCAGGAAGAAATTATCGTTGAATCTGTTCCTGAACCTGATTCGCTGTCAGCTACAGAAACAGCAACAGAAGTCAATCTCAGCGAAACAAGCGAAACAGAAACATCTGACTCAAATTCAGCAAACCTCGTCATTGAAACAAAAACGATTCCCACCGAGGCTTTCCCGACCGCAACAAATTACCAGGAGGTAGAACAGAAACCGAAAAAAATCATTGAAGTAGAACCAGAAACCAACCAAGCAGAAATAGCAAATCCTGAGTCCTTAATCTCCCTAGAGTCAATAACTCCTGACATAGACTCGGCAAAATCTACTGTGGCACAAAATCAACCTGGAACTGAAGAACCACGAGTTCTAGTCGCAGAAGTGCTTGTTCGTGGTGTTACAGGAGAACTAGAACAGCTAGTTTATAACACAATTAGCACCCAACCGGGACGAGCAACAACTCGTTCCCAACTGCAACAAGACGTAAACCAAATTTTTGCTACAGGTTTCTTCTCGAATGTCACTGTAGTTCCGGAAGATACCCCTTTAGGTGTCCGAATTACTTACGATGTTCAAGCTAACCCCGTCCTCCGAAACGTAGTCATTCAAACAATTCCCCAAGGTACAGGAGAACGGGTACTGCCAGAATCAGTAGTAGATGAGATTTTTGGGGAACAATACGGAAAGATTCTCAACTTAGTGGAGTTACAAGGGCAGATCAAAGAGTTAAATCAATGGTATCGAGATAACGGCTATGATTTAGCTCAAGTTGTGGATGCTCCCGATGAACCAGGAGAAATTTCCCAAGATGGTGTCGTCACCTTGGTAGTCGCTGAAGGTGTAATCGAAAATGTCCGGGTGCGGTTTTTTGACGAAGATGATGAAGAAGTAGATGGTCGGACTCGCGATTTTATTGTGACGCGAGAAATTGAGTTAGAATCGGGAGAAGTTTTCAACCGCGATACAGCCCAAAGAGATTTACAGCGAGTTTTTGGTTTAGGATTATTTGAAGACGCACGCCTGTCCTTTGCTCCAGGAGACGATCCTAGCCAGGTAGTGGTAAATGTTGATGTCGTGGAAAGAAATACGGGTTCCGTGGCTGCGGGTGCGGGGATTAGTTCAGCGAGTGGCTTTTTTGGTACAGTTAGCTATCAAGAGCAAAACTTGGGTGGTAATAACCAGGATCTCTCGGCTGAGTTGCAGGTAGGAACCAGAGAGTTACTGTTTGACGTTCGTTTTACCGATCCTTGGATTGCTGGCGATCCTAATCGTACATCTTATACAGTCAATGGTTTCCGACGGCGATCGATTTCGTTGATTTTTGATGGTGGTGACAACGAAATTGAATTGCCGAATGGCGATCGCCCCCGTGTGGTTCGGACTGGTGCGGGGGTTACTTTCCGTCGTCCGGTTGCTGAAGATGTCTTTTCTCAGCCAGAATGGAATCTTTCGGCAGGTTTACAATATCAACGAGTGACGATTCGTGACGGTGATGGGGATCTCGCACCGGAAGATGAGTTAGGAAACAACCTTGCTTTTAGCGACGATGGTAGCGACGATTTGTTTATTTTGAGTTTTGGTGCAGTCCGCGATCGCCGTAACAGTCTTTTTCAACCTACTCAGGGTTCGGTAATCCGTTTTGGTGTTGAACAAACCATTCCCATTGGCGGTGGCAGCATTTTCTTTAATCGGCTCCGAGGTAGCTATAGTTACTATATTCCCGTTAACTATACCAATTTTGCCCAAGGTGCAGAAGCTCTCGCTTTTAACTTCCAAGCTGGGACAATTCTCGGCGATTTACCTCCTTACGAAGCTTTTTCTCTCGGTGGTACAGACTCGGTTCGCGGTTATGATGCAGGAGATGTGGGTAGTGGTCGCAGTTATGTTCTCGCTAGCGCTGAGTATCGTTTCCCGCTCTTTTCTTTTCTTGGCGGTGCTTTATTCCTAGACTTTGGTAGTGACCTGGGTACAGGCGATAATGTTCCGGGTAATCCGGCTGGGGTTCGTGATAAACCAGGTACGGGTTTTGGCTATGGTGTCGGGGTACGAATTCAATCTCCTCTCGGTCCGATTCGCGTTGATTACGGACTTAATGATAATGGTGATTCTCGCCTTCATTTTGGGATTGGGGAAAGGTTTTAATCGTTGTAGCAGTTTTAGAGACGTTGTGGAAAGCGTCTCTAGCTTACTTAATTTCTGTTTCGAGAATTAGTAGTCAAGTTTGCTCTGGTAACGACTTTTGCTCTCACGAGAAATTTTCAAATAAAGCCAAAAATATGACTTCAACGATCGCTAAATCTTTTGCACTCTCAGGAGTCGGCTTGCACTCAGGAAAAACAGCCACAGTGCGCGTAATCCCGGCAACAGCAGGGGAAGGACGTTATTTTGTGCGTGTTGATTTACCAGGGAAACCTTGTATCCCTGCACGAGTAGAAGCGGTAAAACAAACAACTTTATCGACAGAATTAGCAGCCGCAACTGCGACTGTGCGAACGGTTGAACATTTACTGGCTGCTTTGGTTGGTTGTGGTGTCGATAACGCCAGAATTGAAATTGACGCTGGGGAAGTGCCGTTATTAGATGGATCGGCTCAAGATTGGGTAGAGGCGATCGCCTCTGTGGGTATATTAGAG
>JAWQFW010000399.1:0-2944 GCA_035968095.1 Oscillatoria sp. PMC 1068.18 | reverse complement strand
CAATTTAGCATCTTTTTAATACTATTTGCCTAAATAAATTCTCCAGAGACAAACTTTGTAAAAATGTTGCAGACAACTTTTCTACTCAATCTTTTTAGTACAACCAAAGGAAATTGGAATTAGGAATATTTGTAACTAATACCATCTATATGAACTAATCTTACAGACGCAAACCTGTAGAGATTTTGCAGACAACATCTCTACATAATTTAATGTAGCGTAGATCAAGCAAATTGGTATAAAAACTAATATCCCGTAACAGTTGCCTGAAAACTATAATTTTGAGTTTTAACTTCTAAATTACCTATTTTCCAACCGAGATAAATCGGCGAATCACTATTACTAGGATTATAAAGCTCGAAGTTTTTCGACCAGTCATGAACTGTCCCATCACGCATAACTAAAGGTAATTCATTTTCCCGATTATGAGTTAATTCTAATTGATTACCCTTAGCCCCACTTAACTTAACGTTTCCTTGAGACAAATTCCTCAAATCAAGCTGACTTTTGCTTCTAACGGCTTGTTTAAACTGAGCGTAACTTCCATAACTTTCTTTTTCACCCACTTCTAAAGCAAAACCAGCATAACTATCTCCTATTACCGTGGCTTTCAAAGTTTGCTCAGAGATATATTGTTGGGCAAATTTCTCTTTAGGTATCGTTACTTGATTGTAATCATTTAAATTAATCGGGTGAATGGCTAACCAAGTATTTTCTAGTTGAAAAAACCAAATTTCTGCTTCAACTTCTGCTTTTGCTGTTTGTGGTAACTGTAAGAAAAAAGGCTTATTTGCGGGACGTAACCAAATTAAAAGATTGCGGTATTGTGCGATTTGGTCGCCTGGATTTTTTCCTGGTCGAACCCAGCCACCACCCGTATTCACGACGAAATAATCAACACCACGTTGGGAGTTATTAGCCATTAATTTAAACGGACTAAGATCGCCATCGGGAAAAGTTCCCGCGATGCTACCCATTTGATAAGTATTCGCGAAAAAATGTGTTTCCCAATATCCCGGTTGCTGGTCTTTTCCTGGTTGCCAATTTTCGTAGAGTGGCTTAGTCGCGAAGATTTCTGCTGGTTTATCGAACTGTTTCCGGGCTAATGCAACTACAGCTAAAGGAGGACGATAAGAACTGGTAATTAAATGTAAATTATCAAGTTCTGGGTCGGGATTTTCTGGAATTGTGTCGCCAAAATATAACCAAAAAGTACGTGCTGCTGCTGAACCGAAGACAACATTGCTGTAACCGTAATCTCGTTTTGATGGTCCACCAAAACCACCATGATAGTATTTCAGGGCTGCTGCGGCAGACATCCAATCTAAGGCTGCTTTAGCTAAAGCTTTTACTTGGGGATCTTGGGCAAAATCATAAAGGTTGAGATAAGCGGCGAAGGTATGACCGTGATAGGTTTCTGAGTCCCATTCACCCATGCCAATGTTATATAAAGCGGCAACGTAGCGTTGTAGTTTTTGTTGATAAAGCTGGCGAGTTTGTTCATTTGCTGTTTCTTCTGCCATTAGGTAAATGGCTGTTTCGCGCATGGCGCGTAAACCGTCGGTATTGCGTCCGTCTACCCAGCCGCCGCGTATTTCTGGTCCCCACCCTTCGCCACCTTTACCGTTACCGTAGATTGGATGGGAACGTCCGTTGGGGTCTTTTTCTGTCCAGGTTTTTGCCCCGTCGAACATTCGTTGTTTGTAGGTGGGGTTGAGATATTGACCGAAGAAGAAGTATTTGCGGATTTGTCCTTTGAGGGTGAAAGAGTAGTAGTAGTCGATGCCTTGGGTGTGGCGGTTAGCTTCGGCTTGGATGTCTTCTTGTTGCAGAAAGGCGATCGCTTTTTCTTGGTTTCCGGCTAAGAAGTCAAACATGGCTTTGGGGTAGGATCTTTTCTCGTTTTCGCCGTGGGTGTTACCGTAGTTTGAGTTGGCGTGGTAGGCGATTATTTGTTTGGCTCGTTGTTGAAATTCGGCTTCTAGTTCGGGTGTCCAGTGATTTTCTAGGGGAACTGAAACTGAGATTTGTGGGGAATTTTGGTGGTTTTGTTGTCTTTGTTTGGTTTGTGGGGTGGATATGGCTAATTCTGGTTGGGATGAGGTGGTGGGGGTGCAGCTAGTTGTGGTTAGGAGTGCGAGAAAGGTGGCGAGGATGCGTAGTTGAGGGAGTCTCATTTTGTGCCAGATTAGCTTGTGAGTATTTTTGAGTGAGTTCTGAGGTGGACGCACAACCGAACTGTGCGTCTCGAAGATTAAATGATTCTGGTTGTAGCCAGGAGTCTCCCAATCCCTAATCCCCAGTCGCAGATCCCGTTTTTACAGATGTGCCGTGACTGCGGGGGTCGTTTTGAGTGGTTGAGAATTTGTTTTGGATTGCTTCGAGTCTTGAGGCTTGACCGAGGTTGTTGGTATAGGGGAGGGGATTTTTGGCGATTAAAGCGTCTAGATTGGCTTGGATGACTGAGATTGGTTGTTCGCCGATGGTTTGGGCGATCGCGTTTCCTTCTGGGTTTAAGAAGACGAAGTGGGGGATGCCGTCTACTCGATAGCGTAATACTTCTGGGAGCCATTTGGTATTATCAACGTTGAGCATGACGAAATTGACGCGATCGCCATATTCGTTTTTGACTTCGTTGAGGTCTTTTGCCATTGCCTGACAGCTTGTACACCAGTTTGCATAAAATTCGAGGAAAGTGGGTTTATCGTTGCTGATAGCTACTTCTAAAGGTGTTGAGGCTGATGCTTGTGCGTCGAGGGTTGCGGTGTCTGTTTCGGTTTGGAAGCCGAAAAATAAAGCTGCGGCTAAGGCGATCGCGACAATGGCAATAACGACATTTCTTACCCGTTTCACAACTTTGGCTGTTTGCTCGCTCTTTGCTGGAGTTAAATCCTGAGTCATGTCAAGTAAAGTTGATAAATTGTTAAATTTCAATCAATTACTA
>JAWQFW010000398.1:0-2993 GCA_035968095.1 Oscillatoria sp. PMC 1068.18 | reverse complement strand
ATTAATCACTTTTAATTAATAGTTATTCAAGTTTAACTGTCGGCAATAGTTTTATTAAGCAAAAACGGAGCAAGTCAACCATGAAGAAAGCAATTTCTTGGTTAAAAAAAATTCAACTTAAGCAAATTGTCTCAGCATTTTTAGTCGGAATTTTATTCTTTTTCACTACAGCTTGTAGTGGTGCAAATGCTACACCGGGCGCTACTGATACTAGCACGACACCAAGTGAAGAATTAAAATATCGTTTTCCTGATGAAGAATCTCCAGAACCAGTAGTTGAAGGAATGAACCGCAACACTGATGTAGACCCCAGAAGAGATTCTGCTAGTACCTCAGCCAAAGCTAAAGCATTGGTAGATAATGCTAAAAGAAACCTGAAAGTAACTGGTGATGTCGGTGAAAACATCAAGCGTGCAGATGTTGGTGAAAAAGCGGCTGAAGCTGCTAAAAATGCCAGTGAAAAAGTGAAATCTGCGGCTGAAGATATTGCTGAAGGTACAAAAGAAGGTGTGAAAAATCTCACTCAGAAAGCACCGAAAGAAGTTTCTAATAGTGCTGAACGTACTGCAAAAGGAAGCGAGTTAACTCGCAAAGTTACTGAAGCTGCTGACGATGCTGCTGATGCAGTTAAATAAGAGTTAGTCGTGAGTGTTTTTGCACTCATTAGTTACATAAAATCTCAGCCAGTATTTCCAATGCTGGCTGTTTTCGTAGTTTGTTAATAACTTTTTTAACCAATGATTAAGATAATAACTAATTATTCTGTTTGTTAATTTATAATTTGCTTAGATAGCTCTTGTCTGTGGTTATGCAAGCGGTGATATCGCCTCAATTCTCAATAACGATTAAAACTTGGAATGACCTTGAAGAGCGTTTCAATTTATGTCAGACTGATAGCGATCGCTTCTTTTCTGAATGGATTGATGATTTACCGGAATTGAGCGAAGCCGAACAAGCTGGGGTTAATCGCCTCAAAAGGCGGTATGATTACCATCGTAGCGATCGTTTACTCCTCGAAGGCACAGTAAATTTTATTGTCATTTCGCCTTTACTGGAACTTGCAGGTTTTTTCGATCCGCCATTTCGGATTCGCTCTCCTCAAAATGTTACCTTAGAACTGGAAGATCCTCAAGAGATAATTCGTGGTTTGATTGATGGTTTGGTAGTCCAAAATTCTCTGTGGATTTTAGTGGTAGAATCGAAACGAACGAGTATTCCCGTTCCGGCTGCACTTCCACAATTATTAGCTTATATGCTGGCAAATCCTAACCCCGCACGTCCAGTTTTTGGGATGGCTACTAATGGTGATGAGTTTGTTTTTTTGAAGTTATTAATTCAGGAAGATGCTTCTGAATATGATGTATCTCGGACGTTTTCTCTATTTCCCAGACGGCATGAGTTAGGCGAGGTATTGCGTATTTTGAAGCGTTTGGGAGAGGTAATTACAGATTGAGATTTGATAGTAAAAATAGGCATAATTGATTGATGCTCGTGAATAATATTTAAGGACAAAATTATTATAAATTTGGTGTATGTTGACGATGCCAAGCATCAAGTACCATTTGGTAGATAACTCGCCAAGGTAGGTTATTTTCTCTGGCAATTTGGGCGCAGTCTTCGTATTCTGGTTGGACGTTAAGAATATTTTTGGCTTCGGGATTTTCTTGAAAGGCGATTTTCACTCGGACTGTACCATATTCAGTTTGAACTTGTTGAATTTCTCTAGGTAAAATTGTTCTGGGTTGAGTTAAGCGGCGAATACCTAAAGTTGTGGTTTCACGAAAGATAACTGTTTCGCAAGCGGTAATTTTTTCTGGGGGACAGATTGCTGTTAATAAGATTCCAGAACGAGATTTTTTCATATTAATTGGTTGCGTAAAGACATCTACAGCCCCGGCTGCAAATAATCTATCGAAAGTATAAGCGATCGCCTGCGGACTAAGATCGTCTATCTGTGTCTGGAGAGTAACTATTGTTTCGAGATCGCCCAAATTATCTGATTTAGTCACATTTGAACTTTTTTGACCGACCCAAAGACGTAAAATATTCGGAATAGCAAAGTCTTGGGAACCTGCACCTAAGCCAATTGTTTCGATTTGCATGGGTGGTGGAGAACCAAAATTAGTTGCTAAAGTAGTAGCGATCGCCGCCCCAGTTGGCGTTACCAGTTCTTTGGCAATCCCGTTACTGTAAACTGGTACTTGGCGCTGAGAAAAAAGCTTTAACACCGCCGGAACTGGCACTGGTAGAATACCATGAGCAGCCTTCACCGTACCCCCTCCAGTAGGAAGCGCTGAACAAGATAATTCGCAAATACCCAACCAATCCAGCCCTAAACAAGTGCCAACAATATCTACAATGGCATCAGTAGCACCAACTTCATGAAAATGTACTTTTTCTGGAGAGATTCCGTGTACTGCACTTTCCGCGATCGCCAATTGACGAAACACCTGTAAACTCCAGCTTTTCGCTTGCAAAGGTAACTCCGCAGCTTTAATTAAAGCTTCAATTTCTGGTAAATGTCGTGCTGAATGATGATGAGACTCGTCAGCCCCATGATGGAAGTTAAGTAAATCCACGTAAACTTTAGTTGCTATTTGAGCATTGCGACGCACTTTTTCTGCCCGCAAACGATATTCTTGCTCTAGCCCTAAATTTCGGAGTTTACCAACCAGGTAATCGAGAGGAACACCAGCATCTACCAGCGCACCCAAACACATATCACCAGCAATTCCCGTCGGACATTCTAAATAAGCAACTTTTTTCATTTATCTTTCGTTTATCTTTAACGAGCGTCACAATTGAGGTTGATTATTACTCTTGAAGTGGAAATTTAGCACGTAGCAGTTATTTAGTAATCAGTTAATCAGTAAAGATTGGAGATTAAGGAGATGAGGAAGATGAGAAATTAGACAATCGAGCGATCGCTGTTAACTATTCACTGGTAACTGAACCCAATTCCCCCAATTCCCCCAATTCCCAATCCCCAGTCC
>JAWQFW010000397.1:0-3032 GCA_035968095.1 Oscillatoria sp. PMC 1068.18 | reverse complement strand
CTTAGCGTCTTAGCGACTTAGCGCGATTTTTCAACAACTTCAAAACACTATTTGCTACCATTTTCTCATACATAACCAACTAACTAAAACCCCTCTTAATCCCAATAATTATCATCCCCTAACTTTCAGCCTTTACCTTGAGGATAACCCCTTAGCGTCTTAGCGACTTAGCGCGATTTTTCAACAACTTCAAAACACTATTTGCCACCATTTCTCCTACCTAACCAACTCAAACTCATCTCAATTATTATCAACATTTAAAAAATCCGGAACAACTTGAGAAAAACACCAATAATTATCTTTCCCTTATTCTCAGCCTTCACATTCAGAATAACCCCTTAGCGTCTTAGCGACTTAGCGCGATTTTCCAACAACTTCAAACCAGCATTATCGACCATTTTTTATTCTCTAACCAACTAAAACTTATCTCAATAATTATCCACATTTAGTTGCTTCTCCAAACGCTTACTTGCTTGCGACATTGCAAAACAAATCAACCAATACATCACTCCAATAAATAAATAAACCTCTGCATACCGACCAATGTAACGAGGATTTGCTAAAATAGAACGGCTAATTCCTAATAACTCTACCAAACCAACAATAGCAAGTAAAGTTGTATCTTGAAATAAGCTAATAAACTGACCCACAATTGCTGGAATTACTGACTTAAGCGCTTGCGGTAAAACAATTAAAATTAAACTCAAAGGTGTATTCAAACCTAATGCTTTTGCAGCTTCAGTTTGTCCTCTAGGAATTGATTGTAATCCACCACGAACATTTTCTGCTAAATAAGCAGCACTAAACATTGTTAAACCTACTATAGCTCTTAATACGCGATCGGGTCGCCAGTCTGCGGGTAAGAAAAAAGGAAGCATTACTTGTCCCATAAATAAAATTGTAATTAAAGGTACACCGCGAATTATTTCGATGTATAATGTACAAAGCCAACGAATTACAGGTAAAGTGCTTTGTCTTCCTAGGGCTAAAATAACGCCGAAGGGAAAACATAAAACAATTCCGACTACTGCCATATATACTGTTAAAAGTAGTCCACCCCAGTTATTAGTTGAAACGCTCTCGAGAATTACTCCACCTGTCATTAACCAAAGCACTATAAAAAAGGAGAGAAACCAAGCAAAAGGTAGCCACTTGGCTAAATTAGGAATTTTTCTCGCGATTTGTTTTCCTCCCCAAGCAGTAGCGACTAAAAAAACGACCATTCCTAATAATAAGAAGCGGTAAAATATGGAGATTGGTAGCAAGACAACAATTAATCCAGTCACACTTAAAATAACTAAGCCAGTTAAAGTTAAACCGATTAAACTATTTATGCTAAATAATTTGGGACTATTTCTGGCTAAAGTTCCCCAAGTTAATCCTGATAAAAAAATAATTATTCCTAAAATTAGCCACAAACGCCAATATTCGTCTTTAGGAAATCTTCCGACAAAAAATAAGGATAAGTTAGCGGAGATTACAGCCCATTTTGCTTGCGTAGTTGCCCAAATCAGAAAACCTTTAGCCATTTGGAAGAAAACAGCAAATATAGTTATAGTTATTAAACTGTTATACCAGGTGCTAAAGAGATTTTTTCGTAGCCAAGTCAGAGGATTTGTTTTCTTAGTAGGTGGTGAAGAAGTATCTGGTTGTTGGGGATTTATAGTGGTCATTTTTAGCTAATTTATCTTTCTTGCAACTGTACAGCATTGTTAAGCAAATTCATGCCTAAAGAGATAATTAAGTTAAGAGAGAGATAGGTAATCATAATAATTAAGATTACTTGAATTACTCGTCCAGTTTGGTTGAAGGTAGTATTAGCGACATTGTAGATATCGGGGTAGGCTACAGCGATCGCTAAACTGGAGTTTTTAACTAAATTGAGGTATTGACTATTTAAGGGTGGGATAATCACTCGCAAGGCTTGGGGAAAGACGACTAGACGCATGACTAAACCAGATTTTAAGCCAAGGGAACGCGCAGCTTCCCATTGTCCTTTCGGTACAGATTGTATCCCAGCGCGGACAATTTCGGCAATAAATGCACCTGTATAAAAGACTAAGCCAATTAGTAAGGAAGTAAATTCAATCGATAAGCGTAGTCCACCTGTAATGATTCCTGGTTCGGGAGATTGAGGTGCTTGCCAACCGAAGCCAAAGACTATAATTAGAATCGCAGCGATTATTGTTAGCCATAAGCCGATTAATTGCGGTTGACCAGATTTACCTTGCTCGACGATAATTTTAGTACGCCAACGCCACAGGAAAAAAGCGGCGATCGCACTCACCACTACAACTACTACCCATAACCAAATTTGCTCAGATGCGGGAAAAGGTAAATTAATTCCCCGTTTACTGAGGAAAATTATTCCTGCTAAATCGATTTTTTCTTCAACTGTTGGTAGTTGTAAAAACATCGCGTACCAAAAGAGTAATTGCAGCAGTAGAGGTGTATTTCGGACAATTTCGATATAAATTACACTCAGCTTTCGCAATAACCAATTATCGGAAAATTGAGCTATTCCGGCAAAAATCCCCACGATTGTCGTGAGAATAATTCCGGAAATTGCTACTCGTAGGGTGTTGAGGAGTCCGGCTAATAAAACGCGAATGTAAGGATCTACCGAAGGATTATAAGGAATTAAGCTTTCGCTAATCGCAAAGGAAGCGTTATTACCCAAAAAATCAAAGCTAAAACCGACTCCTGCTTGCTGCAAATTGCGGACTAGATTGCTACCCAGTACCCCAAAAACAGCTACTACACCGATAACTACGATAACTTGTCCAGCAATGCGCCAGAAGCGATCGTCGCGCCAAAGAGGAATTTTTTGTTCTCGATCAGTCATTATTTAGTCATTACTTAGTAAGAAGTTAAACTATTTGGATTTGCGAATGGAGAGGGGAGAAAAGGAAGACAAGGGAGACAAGGAAGAGTTGGAGGATAAACTGCTAACTGTTCACTACTAATTCCCAGTCCCTTGTCCCCAAAAGAAGAGTGTTGGGGGTATGGGAGGTGTGGGAGGTGTTGGGAGG
>JAWQFW010000396.1:275-3048 GCA_035968095.1 Oscillatoria sp. PMC 1068.18 | reverse complement strand
AAATTAAACAAACATACTCGATTAATTGAGATTTAAACTAAGCTCTCGGTAATCAAGCCTCTTGCTAGATATTTTGTCTGAGCAACAGAGGCAACAAATCTGCTCTTATCTCAATTCATCTCACTGACAGCACGGCAAAATATTCCTTATTTAAATTTAGTTCCCGACAGTTACGTGAATCCACGTAACTAAAATAACCCAGGAACAAACGTTTTCCGTTTAAATTAGCGCCGACAAGTATAAATTGACACTAATCACTCATTGATTTTTCTTAAAAAAGCTAACTTTTAAGTCAATATGTAGTGGCAAATAGGGAATTAGTCCGTAGTATAGAGGCAGATAGATTTATCCAGGAGCTAAGATTACTTTGTTGTTTACAAATATTCACCTACTTTTGGTAGACTATCGCTGAATCGCTAGCAACCCCAGTTTACTTTTCTCAAAGAGCAAATAACGATGAAACCCTCCGTCACCAAGCTAATGCAATGGTTGACTATAATTTTCCTTCTTAACCTAGTCAGTAGAACTTCTGCACTAGCCCAAGAAATCCAACGTGCTGATGATGGTACAGAAACAATTGTCAACCAAGATGGGAACCGTTTTGACATCACAGGCGGCTCCTTATCTGGCGATGGGGAAAACTTGTTTCACAGTTTTGAGCAATTCGGGCTTTCATCAGAACAAATTGCCAATTTTCTTACTCAACCAGAAATTCGTAACGTTTTAGGAAGAGTAGTTGGTGGCGATCCTTCGCTAATTAATGGATTAATTCAATTAACTGGAAGTAACGCTAACTTATACTTAATTAACCCCGCAGGAATTATATTTGGTTCCAATGCAAGCTTAAATGTACCAGGAGATTTTACCGCTACAACTGCAACTGGTATTGGCTTCGGTGATGATAATTGGTTTAACGTAATTGGGACAAATGATTACCAAAATTTAGTGGGTAATCCTAGTCAATTTACCTTCGAGGTAATTGAACCAGGAAGTATCGTGAATGCAGGTACTTTATCAGTTTTAGAAGGACAAAATTTAACTTTACTTGGAGGTAGTGTAGTCAATACCGGGCAATTGAATGCTCCGGGAGGAAATATTACCATAGCAGCCGTACCAGGTACAAGCTTAGTGAGAATTAGTCAGTCAGGAAACTTACTAAGTTTAGAAATTGAAATTCTGACAGATAATAACGGACAAGTTTTAGCGATAGATCCTTTAGATTTACCTACATTGCTGACAGTAGGAGCAGCAAATTTAGGAACAGGAATTAGCCTTTCTGCTACTGGGGAAATCCAACTAAACTCCCAAACAAGTGTCACCCCAGCAGGAGGAGATGCGATCGTTTCCGGGAGAGTAAATGCTTCCACCCTAAGTAGCGATCGCGTCGGAGGAAATATTACGATAATTGGCGATCGCATTGGTGTAGTTGATGCGAATCTCTCTGCATCAGGCTTAAATGGCGGCGGAAACATCCGTATTGGTGGAAATGGAGATGAAACAGCAGACGGGGCTATTCCTAACGCTTTGCGCACCTTTGTCAGCGAAGATAGCGCGATCGCGGCTGATGCCCTACTCGATGGTAATGGTGGTAAAGTAACCGTTAGAGGTGACGAGTTAACGAGCTTTCTCGGTCAAGTGAGTGCGATCGGTGGTAGCGATCGCGGCGATGGTGGCTTTGTACAAATTTCCGGTGGAGAAAACTTAAATTTCAACGGCACAGTTGATCTTAGAAGTAATGATGGTTCTCCAGGAACTTTATTGCTTGATTCAGAAAATATTTTTATTACTAGAAAACCTAATTCTCCAATATTATCTTTAGATTTATCAAATATTTTTGAAAGTAACTTCAGCTTAGAAGATATAGCTATCGATGCTGATAATCTTGAAAATCAAATTGGTAATCTTATTGTCCAAGCAAATAATGATCTTATTATTGAAATAAATAATAATAACTTAGATTTTAAGAATCAAGATACTGCTTCAATAACTTTTAGAGCAGATGCCGACTACGATGGAATTGGAGATTTTTATCTCAATCCAGGTAATATTAGAACTCGCGGTATACCAGTAATAATTGAAGGTGCAAATATTACAGTTGGCGATATTGATACCACAGCTTTTGGTGCTAAAAAAGAAGGCGCAAATATCACCTTATTAGCAAATGATAGGGATGAAATTATTGCAGACGAACTCAATGCTGGTAGCGACGGTATAATTGCCTTATTAAATAGGTCATTTGATCCGGTTGACCCAGATCCAGTTGACCCAGATCCAGTCGACCCAGACCCAGTCGACCCAGACCCAGTCGACCCAGATCCAGTTGACCCAGATCCAGTAGACCCAGATCCAGTTGACCCAGATCCAGTCGACCCAGATCCGGTAGATCCAGATCCAGTTGACCCAGACCCAGTTGACCCAGACCCAGTTGACCCAGACCCGGTAGATCCAGATCCGGTAGATCCAGATCCAGTTGACCCAGATCCGGTAGACCCAGATCCAGTTGACCCAGATCCAGTCGATCCAGATCCGGTAGATCCAGATCCGGTTGACCCAGATCCAGACCCCGTAGATCCAAATCCAGTCGATCCAGTCGATCCGGTTGACCCAGTAGATCCAGATCCGGTTGACCCAGACCCAGTCGATCCAGACCCCGTAGATCCGGTTGACCCAGATCCAGTAGATCCAGATCCGGTTGACCCAGACCCAGTAGACCCAGACCCGGTTGACCCAGATCCAGACCCCGTAGATCCAAATCCAGTCGATCCAGTCGATC
>JAWQFW010000396.1:0-175 GCA_035968095.1 Oscillatoria sp. PMC 1068.18 | reverse complement strand
GACCCCGTAGATCCGGTTGACCCAGATCCAGTAGATCCAGATCCGGTTGACCCAGTAGATCCAGATCCGGTTGACCCAGACCCAGTAGACCCAGATCCGGTTGACCCAGACCCAGTAGACCCAGATCCGGTTGACCCAGATCCGGTTGACCCAGACCCAGTTGACCCAGACCCAG
>JAWQFW010000395.1:0-3067 GCA_035968095.1 Oscillatoria sp. PMC 1068.18 | reverse complement strand
GTTTTAATTCTAAATGATTTCTAACTCTGGCTAAAAGTTCGGGTGTGTGAAAAGGTTTGGTTATATAGTCAGTTGCTCCCATCTCAAAAGCTTCAAGTAAGTGTTCTTTTTCGTTACTAGCTGTTAAAAAAATAATTGGTAATTCTTGGAGATGCAATTTTTCTTTGATGGTTTGGCAAACTTCTATCCCGCTCATTTCTGGCATCATTAAGTCGAGTAAAATTAAATCAGGTTCAGCAGTTTTAACTCTGGCGATCGCTTGTTCGCCACTGGTAGCAAAGGTAGTTTCGTAACCTTTGTTTTCTAAAATATCACCAATGACTTGTAAATTTTGATTCAGGTCATCGACAACTAAAATTAAAAAGTCTTCTGGATTAAATTGATTCATTCTAGTTACATTTTTTGTCAAAAAAATATTGATTCATTTTTCAGTTTTGAACTTTTATTAAGTTTTAATTCCTAATTCTGGGGATCGTTAGGGATAACTAGAGCGAGCGATCGCCAAATTTGCGGATACTCTTCTATTGTCTCTGGTAAACGTTCCCAATCAAAGTTAGCCAACTGAGTTTCTAGTTTGGTCACGTAGTCTAATAGTGTTTGAGAGTGGTATTCTAAAGCTAGTTGACGCAGAAGCTCGCTAAATTTGGCAATTTCCTTTTTTTTCATGGTTTTTACCAGAGATTTCCAGATCGTCTTTTCCTGATGATGCAGTTTAGTGACTAATTCTGGTATTCGAGCTAAAGTTTCTGGATTGGTGGTGACGATGCTGGAATCGCTACCGACTAGGGTTTGGTTTTCCTGGGCTAAATTGAGCTTAACTTCGTTGAGAGGGAGAACTTTACTTAATTCTACAAATAACTTGTCACGACTAACAGGTTTACGCAAGAAACCTTTAGTTATCGACTGTAAAACAACTTCTTCTGGTTGGGAAACAGAAGCCGTCAGAATGATAATTGGAATATTTTGCGTTAAGGGATTTTCCTGTAAAATTTTTGCTACCTCTAATCCATCGAGGTCAGGCAAACGTAAGTCAAGTAAAATTAGATCGGGTTGGTGCGCGATCGCGCTTTCAATTGCTTCTCGTCCGTTATTAGCAAACAGGAGCGTGTGTTGGCTCTGATTAAAATAACCAGCAATTAAATCTAAGTTCAATTGTACATCATCAACAACTAAAATTTTTGCTGTCATAAATGAATTTAAATCTCCCGGTAACTTGGGTTCAACTAGAGCTTGAAACTTATTAGTAACAGCAACTTTGGGAAAGACAAAGCTAAAAGTAGTTCCCCGTTCTAATTCACTTTCTAACTCAATTTCACCACCCAACATTTCTGTTAAGCGCTTGGTGATTGCTAATCCTAAACCTGTCCCTCCATATTTCCGGATATTTTGTCCCTTACTTTGGTTAAAGGCGGCAAAAATATCCTTTTGTTCGTCAGCACTAATCCCAATTCCGGTATCTTGGATCTTAATTGTAATTTGACAGTCATTTAGGGATTGAGAATTGATAAGTGATGAGTTGTCACTGGTTACAGAGATTTTCACATAACCTTTTTCCGTAAACTTCAGCGCATTACCCACGACATTAAACAAAATTTGCCGTAGACGTACTTGATCAAAAATAATCGTCGTGGGGACAGAATCATCAATTGTCACTTGTAGTAACAAATTTTTCGCTTCGGCTTTTTGCAGAAAAATTTTCTGAATTTCTCTGAGTAAATCTCGCAAGTTGAGAGGTTCAAATTGCAGTTCGAGTTTTCTCGCTTCGATTTTTGATAAATCCAGAATATCGTTAATTAAAGCTAACAAAGTGTTGCCACTAGCAGCAATATTGTCAAGATAAACACACGCTTGGGGTTCAGTGACAATTCCTTGTAGTAATTCGGTAAAACCGATGACAGCATTCATGGGGGTGCGAATTTCGTGGCTCATATTCGCTAAAAATTCGGATTTCGCTTGGTTAGCAGCATCGGCGGCTTCTTTTGCTTGTTGGAGTTTTGCGGCTAACTGACGGAATTTGGTTTCACTTTCTCTTAAGGTGGTTTCGGTTTGCTGACGTTGAGTGATTTCTGCTGCTAATGCTTGGTTCGCGGTTGCAAGTTGACTGGGTGAAGGAAGTTTCAAGGCTTCGGGAATCAGCCGAATTGAGATTGAGGCTGTAAATAAGGAAACTATCCCCATTGCGGCTTTCACTGAGCCAGAAAGCCAATAGTAAGGTTGCCAAACTGTGAGAACTTCGAGGAAATGTACGGTACCACAGGCAACAATGAAAGCGCCAAAAAGCAAGAAAATGTAAGGAAAGGGGAGATCCTGACGCGATCGCGTGAAATAAACTAGCAACCCAGAAATTAGGTAATAGGCTAAACCAGTGAATAAATCTGAGATGACATGAAGCCAGACTAAACTGGGTTGCCAAAAATAGCAATGTCCGTGGGAAATATAGCTGAGGGTAAATATAGTTAGCATTTGCTTTTTTGCCAAATTCTTTTGCAGAAAAACCTTTTTTGCTCAATATTTTTGCAAGTTTTTCCTAACTTTTTTATTTATTTAATAATTTCAGCATACAATGCTTATACTTGTTCAGCGATTCAGAAAACCTTCATGCAACCAAGACAACTCGATGTTTGTTACATTCCTAGCACACCTGATGTGGTAACGGCAATGCTAGCTGTAGCAGAGGTAAGCGCAAAGGATATTCTCTACGATCTTGGTTGTGGGGATGGGAGAGTGGCGATCGCCGCCGCGAAAAATTTTGGGACTCGTTGTGTCGGAATTGACATCGATCCGATCCGCATTCAAGAAGCCCAAGAAAATGCTAGAAAAGCCCAGGTGACTGACTTAGTTCAATTTTACCAAGGAAATTTATTTAACAGTAATTTCCGCGAAGCGACGGTAATTACTCTTTATTTGTTACCTCATCTCAACTTACGTTTGCGATCGCAATTTTTCCCACAATTGCAACCAGGAACAAAAATTGTTTCTCACGATTTTGATATGGGCGATTGGGAACCCCAAAAAGTCTTAAATCTCGATAATGAAGCAGAATCAATTATTTATTATTGGCTTATTT
>JAWQFW010000394.1:0-3121 GCA_035968095.1 Oscillatoria sp. PMC 1068.18 | reverse complement strand
GAATTGGGGGAATTGGAGGAATTGGAGGAATTGAGGGAGTTTATGAGTAATCAGTTGTTAGTCCCTACCTTACGAATTCCTAACTAGCTAATTAGTGAACCAGCGATTATCCCTGCGAGGATAATCAAGCCAAGCCAAACATTTTCGCCGAAGATTGCAGCGTAAACTGGTTTGGGGATTTCTGGTAAGCGCAAGCGAGTGTATTGCCAAATCCAACCGAGAATGGCGATCGCCCAAGCTAGCCAAAAACCAATTCCTAGGCTGCTAATAACGCCAAGATAGCCCAGAAAACCAACTGTTGCGACAAAAAAGACTCCGACAGCATTAGCCGCGTAGTTACCAAAAAAGAGGGCGCTGGAGCGAACCCCAATTTTGCGGTCATCTTCGCGATCGCTCATTGCATAAACCGTATCGAAGCCTAATGTCCAAAATACGGTTGCTGCCCAAAGTAACCAAGTTGAGGTGGTAAGATTGCCTGTAACAGCACTCCAACTGATTAAAACGGCGAAACCCCAGGCGATCGCTAAAACCAGTTGAGGAACCGGAAAAATGCGCTTGGCGAGAGGATAACAAACAATTACTGGTACTGCAAGACAGCAGAGGAAAAAACTAAACCAGTTGAGATAAAAAGCTAAAATCGCCGCACAGATTAGCGCCGCGATCGCCACAATTATGCCTACTTTCAGCGATAGGGAACGAGAAGCAAGAGGACGCGATCGCGTTCTTTCCACTTGCGGATCGATATTGCGATCCCACAAATCATTAATCACACAACCTGCGGCTGAGGTGGCTAAAGTTCCGAGAATAATGACTCCTACCAATGGTAGCGGCGGTTTCCCCTCAGCAGCCAAAAATACCGCCCATAATGCAGGAATCATCAAAATTAGTCTTCCTGCTGGTTTATCCCACCGTAGTAGCTTCACAATTTTCAGCCAAGTAGGTATTTGTTCTGGTTGAACCGCGTTGACCATCTTTTTTTTGTCAGTGAATTCAATATTAATCCGTTTAAGTTATATCTTTGATCATGCAGGCTAAGGTAGCAATTTCGAGTTTAACAAACAAGATGGTTAATTCTCTCTCTCAAGTGCAAACAGATCGGGTAAATTTACCTACTTTAGATCCCGATCGCGAACGGATTCTCGCAGCTATTGATATCGGTACGAACTCAATCCACATGGTTGTCGTCCGTTTGGAAGCTAGTTTACCTACTTTTACAATTATTGCGAAAGAAAAAGATACCGCCCGACTTGGCGATCGCGACCGGAAAACTGGTAATCTGACTCCAGAAGCAAAAAAAAGGGCTTTCGCTGCTTTACAACGCTGTAAGGATTTAGCGATCAGTTTCGGTGCAGAACAAATTGTTGCTGTGGCTACTTCCGCAGTCCGCGAAGCCCCTAACGGTCGCGAATTTCTTGAAGAAATTGACTCAGAATTAGGGATTTTTGTCAATCTAATTTCTGGTCAAGAAGAAGCCCGACGCATCTATCTCGGTGTCTTATCAGGGATGGAATTTAATCACGATCCCCACATGATCATTGATATTGGTGGTGGTTCAACCGAATTAATCCTCGGAGACAGTCACGAACCGCGTTTTCTTAGCAGCACCAAAGTTGGTGCAGTACGTTTAACTCAAGAATTTGTCAATAGCGACCCGATTAGCGATCAAGAAATCCAATATTTGCAAGCATACGTCCGGGGAATGCTAGAACGTCCCGTAGAAGAAATGCGATCGCATCTCGCTAGTGGCGAAAAATTGCGCTTGGTAGGAACTTCCGGAACTATCGAAACTTTAGCAGAAATTCACGCTAAAGAACACCTCGGTACAGTACCCAGTCCTTTGCAAGGATATGAATTCAGCCGTGAAGATTTAGAAGCAATAATTGAGAAATTAGCCGATCTTGATTATAGCGATCGCGCCGACATTCCCGGAATGTCAGAAAAACGAGCCGAAATTATTGTCCCCGGTGCAATTATTCTACTCGAAGCCATGAAAATGCTCGATCTCGAATCAATAATTATTTGCGAACGAGCCTTACGCGAAGGCATAATTGTTGATTGGATGCTCACTCACGGTTTAATTGAAAACCGCTTGATGTATCAAAGCGAAGTTCGTGAACGCAGCGTCTATAAACTCGCTCATAAATATCAAGTTAATCTCGACTATAGTAACCGAGTTGCCAACTTTGCTTTAAATATTTTCGACCAAACTCAAGGAACTTTACACGACTGGACTAACGAAGAAAGAGAATTACTTTGGTCAGCCGCAATTTTACACAATAGTGGTTTATATATTTCCCACTCAGCCCACCACAAACATTCCTATTATCTCATTCGTAACGGCGAATTATTAGGTTTTACTGAAACCGAAATTGAAGTAATTGCTAACTTAGCCCGCTACCACCGCAGAAGTAAGCCTAAAAAAAAGCATGATAACTACAAAAATTTACCCAACAAAAAATATCGTCACTTAGTAGAGCAAATCAGCGCAATCTTACGTTTAGCTGTAGCCTTAGACCGCCGCCAAATTGGTGCAATCAAACAAGTTAATTGTCATTACCAAACTGACAAAAGAGAAGTTCGTCTTCAGTTAATTCCCGCCGACTCTAATGATGATTGTAGCTTAGAATTATGGAATTTAGATTACAAAAAAGAATTTTTTGAAGAAGAATTTGCAGTTAAAGTAATAGCTAGTTTGTCATCATAATTAAGCTCAAAAAATTAGTCTGGCGAGCATCTTGCTCGCTAGTTTGCTAATTAGTTTGTTATCGTAAAAAAAAACAACTATTATTCTATTTTAACGAAAATAGTCTTCGCAAACTAGCTAAATTTCAATCATTGTAAATTAGGAGAATTGAAAATTAGGATAGCTAAAATGTTAAGGAGAAAAATTGAAAATTGTTTATTAACAACTTTTAGCTTCAAATAAACAATAAATGAAAACTTTGAACTACACTTACTCGATGCGAAAGCGCTACTGAGTATTCGGACAAAAATAAACGTAACTGTATTAAGAAATAAAAAAACACTTTTCCAAGTTTTGACTCAAGATAATTTGAGCTATGTTCACAAAAATGTATCCAGCAATAAAAAATTTTATCCAAATACTTGTTCACCTTTAAAG
>JAWQFW010000393.1:0-3198 GCA_035968095.1 Oscillatoria sp. PMC 1068.18 | reverse complement strand
ACCCTAGGTAATGTTATAGTTCTTAGCTTAATTTTGTGGTTAAATGCGATAAAATTAGAACGCTTAGATCGGCAGCGAAATCGTTACTTTCAAGAACTAATTGCCAGCGAAGAAAAATTTCGCGCTATCTTTAACCAAACTTTTCAATTTATTAGCTTACTCAAGCCAGATGGAACAATTTTAGAAGTTAATCAAACCACTTTAGAATTTAGTGGAACTGCGAGAGAAGATGTTATTAATAAACCATTTTGGGAAGCCGCTTGGTGGCTAGGAAACGCCGAAACACAAGCCCAATTACGAAACGCGATCGCTACAGCCGCGAGAGGGGAATTTGTTCGTTACGAAGTCGAGATTATCGGTACAGAGAATCGTACCGCGACAATCGACTTTTCTCTTAAACCAATTATTAACGAACACGGAGAAGTATTTTTCTTAGTTTCAGAAAGTAGAAATGTTACCCGACGCAAAGAAGCAGAAATAAAACTAATTCAGTTTAATCAAGACTTAGAAAATACTGTACGACAAAGAACCACAGAACTTGCCAAAATCAATCAATCATTGCGTCAAGAATTACGTTTACGTCAACGTGCAGAAACTATTATCCGGGAACAAAACAAGATTCTGGAAAAAATCGCGACAAACTCACCACTATCAGAAACTTTAAGCGCAATTATCTCTTTAATTGAATCTCAAGTCGAACAAGCGTTAGCTGCAATTTTCCTCCTCGATGAAAACGGAAAAATGCTTCACTACGTTGCGGCTGAAAGTTTACCAGGAGAGTTGAAAGCTTTGACAGCCGATGGTTCAGTAATTCGCGAAAAGGTCAGTAGTTGGGGAACAGCAATTTATCGAGACGAACCAGCGATAGTTACCGATCTTGCTAACGATCCTCTCTGGAAAGATTATCGAGACGAAGCTTTAAAATTGGGGATTCGAGCTTGTTGGTTGCTACCCATGAAAAATAGAAAAAGCGAAGTTGTGGGTACATTTGTGATGTACTATGCTATTGCTCATTCACCTAGTGAAAACGACCAGAAATTAATTGAATCATTCACCAAACTAGCCGCAGTAGCAATTGAATCGAAGCAAAATCAACAAGCTTTAACTGCAAGCGAAAACAAGTTTCGTCGCGCAATTATTGACGCTCCTTTTGCGATTATGATTCATGCCGAAGATGGTAAAATTCTGCAAATAAATCGAGCTTGGACAAAATTAACTGGTTACTCTGCCGAAGAAATTCCCACGATCGCCCATTGGACAGCAAAAGCCTACGGAGAACATCGAGAAGTTGTGCGATCGCAAATCGATCGCTTGTACAACTTACACCAATCCCTTGACGAAGGTGAATACACAATTATCACTGCCACAGGAGAAAAGCGGATTTGGAAGTTTAATTCTGCTCCTTTAGATATTCTTCCTAACGGAGACAGATCGGTAATTTCGATGGCAATGGACGTTACTGAATGCAAACAAGCACAATTAGCTCAAGCTGAGAGTGAAGCTCGTTTACATTACTTAATCGAAGCGAATATTATTGGTGTTTATTTCGCTGACTTTAGTGGGACAATTTTTGCGGCGAATGATACTTTTCTCAATTTAGTTGGTTACACCCGCACCGACCTAGCCGCAGAAGAACTTTCTTGGCTGAAATTAACTCCCCCCGAATCCCAAAATCAAACTCAACAACAAAAGCAAAAACTGCGAGCAACCGGAGTTTCCGACACCCTGGAAACAGAATTTCTCCGTAAAGACGGTACTCGGATTCCAGTATTAGTTCGGGTTGCCGCGATCGCCCCAGCAGCAGAATCAGAACCCGAATGTGTTTGCTTTGCGATCGATTTGCGCGATCGGCTCCGCACCGAACAAGCTTTACAACTTCGCCTGACACAACAAGCTGCGATTAGCGATTTTACCCAATTAGCCCTTTCTGGTATCGACCTCGATCAACTTTTTACTTTTGCTACTGAGTTAGTGGCGACAAATCTGCAAGTAGAATATTCTCAGATCTTGGAACTACTACCAGATCGTAACTCTCTACTCTTGCGTTCTGGAGTCGGTTGGCAACCAGGACTCGTCGGTCAAACTATCCTCGGCACTGACCTCGACTCCCAAGCAGGTTATACTTTAGTTTCACACGAACCAGTCGTTGTGACAGATTTACGCACCGAAACTCGTTTTAGCGGTCCACCATTACTCAGAGAACATCAAGTTATTAGCGGGATCAGCGTCATTATCTCCGGTAAAGAACGTCCTTTTGGGGTTCTAGGCGCTCATACTACCTCTTACCGTCAGTTTAGCCAAGAGGATCTTAATTTTCTTCAGTTAGTTGCAAATGTCCTTTCCACAGCAATTGACTCTCACCAAGCAAAAAGAGAAATTCAACAACTGAATACGACTCTCGAAGCGCGAGTGAAAAAACGTACTCAACAACTCGAAGAAGTTAATCAAGAATTAGAAGCTTTTGCTTATTCTGTCTCTCACGATCTTCGCGCTCCTCTGCGAGCAATGGAAGGATTTTCGATCGCTTTACTCGAAGATTATGGCGAGCAATTTGATGAACTTGGTCAAGATTATGCTCATCGCATTGTCAAAGCCGCAGCCCGGATGGATAAATTAATTCAAGATTTGCTTGTTTACAGTCGTTTGGGTCGGAGTGACCTGAAATTACAACGTCTAAATCTCGATCTCGTTGTCAGTTATTTACTAACGGAATTAGAAACTGAATTACAAGCTCGAAATGCTCAAATAAGTGTCGCAGAATCTTTAGGTTTTGTGAAAGGAAATCAAAGTATTCTTAATCAAGTTTTAATGAATTTGTTAACCAACGCGATTAAGTTTGTTTCTCCTGAAGTTGAACCCCAAGTCCGAATCCGTACAGAAGAAAAAAATAATTTGCTCTATCTTTGGATAGAAGATAATGGTATTGGGATCGCTCCAGAACACCAAGAGCAGATTTTTCGGGTGTTTGAGCGCTTACACGGGATTGAATCTTATCCTGGTACCGGAATCGGTTTGGCGATCGTGCGTAAAGGTGTTTATCGTTTAGGTGGTCATTGTGGCGTAGAATCAACTCTTGGTCAAGGAAGTCGTTTTTGGATCTCGTTACCAAAGGCTGTTGGCAAACAAATTCAAGATATTTCTGACTGAATTATGAGAAAAATGTTGATTCATTAAATAAAGTCAGAAATAGTGCTAAAT
>JAWQFW010000392.1:0-3209 GCA_035968095.1 Oscillatoria sp. PMC 1068.18 | reverse complement strand
TTCTTTACTAAATCTTGAATATTATTACTTAAATGAGAAAAAAAGGCTGTATCTACCTGAAAAAAAGGTGAAAATGAGAAAAATACTTAAGATAAATTACGGAAGAAAATGAAATAATTCAGGAAAATTGAGCGAAAAAAACGTAGGTGATTTGAAGTTAGCGAAGATTCACCTACATAGATTGAGCTTTTATTTAAGTATTTCTACGAGTTATTTGGCTGCGAAAAGCCAATCCTCTTGCGTAATTGAAAACTGGTAAAGCGATCGCCCTCAACTCACTTGTGCGGAGAGAGGATCGATCTCAAAATCAAATCTGTCAGTAATTTTAGCGATCGCCTCAGCCTCAGCCGGACTAATTTGGCGATCGCTCAACGCCACTTGATTACATTTAACCAACAAAGGAGCCGCAAAATCCTCATTAATTTGCTCAAGTAAGGTTTCCAAAGGCGGAAGTTCCTTCTGCTTCGCCAGATATTCCACAGAAGCCGGAGCAAGATTAAGTTTTTCCAATTCTGGCAACAAATTCGGTAAATTTTGCTCAGGATTAGCCGCCAAAACCAAATGAACTAAAATACTATCCATCACGACTTCTTGCGCGATCGCCTCCTGCAAATACTCCTCACTCTCCGCTTCCGAAGCCGCCAAAGTCTCCTCAGAAGTCAAAGGATTAACTTGCGACTCATAAAAACGACAAGCCGCATAGCCCAAAGCATAAGTCATCGCCGCATTTGTACTACTCCCAATCACCGCCCCAGCAAAAGGAATATTCCGCAAAATCCCCAGAAAACCAGCCTTAGCCGCATAACTACCGCCAACTTTCACCGCTTGTCCCCCACCAAAAGCCAACCCAAAAATTGCCGCCACCTCACCTTTTCGAGCCGGATTCTCTAAATCCAAACCATAAGCACAAGCAATTTGGTAAATCATTTCCGCCTGTAAAGCCAAATTTGTCGCCAAATCCACCGCAAACAAAGCCGCAGCCGCCCCCGGAATCAAGCTACTGGCTAAACCCGAACCCCCGCTCAAAATTGCTTTTTGTCTCATCAAACGATGAGCAATTTCTCTCGGACTTTGAGCCGGAAACTTTTGCTGTAACTTTCTGACTTCCGCTTCCGCCTTCCTCAAATCCACGCGATCGACAACAAACAACCATTTTAAAGGCAAAGCTTGAGTTAACTTCCGCGAAATCGGATTATCCCCAACCCAATCGATCGCCGAACCCACTTGTTTCGTTGCCTGCATCGCCGCACTTCTAGCCACCGTACCAGCATTTTTCGCGCCTCCAGAAACAACTTTTCCCGCTTGATTCGCCGCATCACCAACCACATCGCCAAACTCTTTCGCTCTAACTGTTACAGTTTGTCCCGCTTGGTTAGCGACATTTCCCGCCACTTCTGCCGCATCAGCAACCCTCTCTAACATAATTTTTCCCGTTGCCGATGCCACATCACCGACATTTTCTGTCGTTTCCGCAACATTTTTCCAAAGTTGATTAAAAAAAGATTTCGGCGGTTTTTTCCCTAACTTTTGCTTTGACAAATAAGCCTTTTTATGTTCAGTTAAATCCAATTCTTGATGCCAATCAGGAATTTCATCTTGGCGATCGCGTCCATAAAGATTAACCTTAATTAAATCGCCAAGATCCCGACTCAGTAAACCTTCCAAAACCGCAGGAATAACAGTTTGGCGATCGGGTATTTCCGCCCCAACCACCATCACCTGTAAAGAATCATCCTTCGCCTTAACTTTCACCTCAAAATCAGAGCTAGGTAATAACTCAGACAGAGCAACAGCGAGATCGTTCTCATCAAAATTATTGAGCAAACTCATAAACCAGCAAAATCTAAACTTGCCTTATTGTGCAAATTTACCCAGCCGAAAAACACTAACCCAAGGGTTAACTTTCTTCAGAAGTAGAATTTCTCAGCAAATACCTAGAGCCGCGATCGCAACAGCGATATACTGTAAAGCAGTACAAAGCAAACAATCTTCACAATCACACAGCAACAGGCATACCAAGCCAGTATACTAGCTCGCGAATCGAAAACAAACAAATGAATTCAGGAATTGACCTCCAAGGAAGTTTTATCGAAACGCTTACAAAATTAGGCATCCCACCAGGTGCAGCCAAAGCCATCTGGATGCCCCTACCAATGTTTCTAATTATCATTGGTGCCACCGTAGGCGTATTAGTCGTAGTTTGGCTCGAACGCAAAATTTCAGCCGCCGTCCAACAACGTATCGGTCCCGAATACGCCGGACCCTTGGGCGTATTGCAGCCAGTAGCCGACGGTTTGAAGCTAGTTTTCAAAGAAGACATCGTACCCGCCAAAGCCGACAGAGGACTCTTTACCCTCGGACCAATCTTAGTGGTAATTCCCGTATTTCTGTCCTTCCTCATCGTCCCCTTCGGACAGAATTTGCTCATCAGCGATGTCAACATCGGCATTTTCCTCTGGATTACCCTTTCCAGCGTCACCCCCATCGGCTTACTGATGTCTGGTTACGCTTCCAACAACAAATACTCGCTTCTCGGTGGTTTGAGAGCCGCCGCTCAATCGATTAGCTACGAAATTCCCCTCGCACTTTCCGTACTAGCCGTAGTCATGATGTCCAACAGCCTCAGCACTATCGACATCGTACAACAACAATCAGGTTACGGCATTCTCGGCTGGAACATTTGGCGACAACCAGTAGGCTTTTTCATCTTTTGGATAGCCGCATTAGCCGAATGCGAACGCTTACCATTCGACCTTCCCGAAGCCGAAGAAGAATTAGTCGCTGGCTACCAAACCGAATACGCCGGAATGAAATTCGGCTTATTTTATATCGGTTCCTACGTCAACCTCGTTCTCTCCGCCCTTGTCTTTGCTATCCTCTACCTCGGCGGTTGGGAATTTCCCGTACCCCTCGACCAACTCTCCAACTGGCTAGGCGTAAGCGAAAACAGTTCTTGGTTACAGGTAATTACTGCTTCTCTCGGTATTACCATGACCGTACTCAAAGCTTATTTTCTCGTCTTTATCGCCATTCTCATGCGTTGGACAGTTCCCCGCGTTCGCATCGACCAACTCCTTGACTTAGGTTGGAAATTTTTGCTCCCCGTAAGCTTAGTCAACTTACTTTTAACCGCAGCTTTGAAGTTAGCATTTCCCTTCGCTTTTGGCGGCTAAGTAGGGACTGGGGACTGGGGACTGGGAACTGGGGAC
>JAWQFW010000391.1:0-3252 GCA_035968095.1 Oscillatoria sp. PMC 1068.18 | reverse complement strand
GTATTAAAAAATACAGCAAGCACTTGATAATTCAGTGAAAGAAAAACTTAATCAACAAATTGTAAAAATTTTGTTCCAAACTAGCGAAAAGAAGGTATAGGTAGTTAAGAAGTTAACAGCGATCGCGCAACCAAACCCAAAAACAACCAATGCAACTAATCCTCAAAGTTATTCGAGATACTGTTTTCAAACAGAAACCAATCGACAGCAGCCAAATCAAAGATCCCAACGAAAAATACGAAATTGATGACGGAGCAGAGCTAGTTCTGCATAGTTGGGCAAATCTCGCCGAAGAAGAAGGACACCTCCGAGTTGCCTTCCTCGAAAATTCCTTTAACGGGAGAAACACTTGGTACGCATACATTGGTCACGTCGAAATTTGGCAAGACGACACCAAAATCTTTCCTGACCCACCCCCACCACCGCCGCCGCCCGTCTCAATCTTAATCAAAGACGTAAAATCCTGCACCACCTCCGTCGTCAAAAAATTAGACAGACAAATCATCGAAGAGATGAATCAAATCATCCCCAACGCCTTAGTCAATTTTGAAGACTTAAACGTCCTCAACGGACCTGCGGTTTGGGCGTTACTGCAACCACCAGCAAAAGCCGCCTTACAAAGGGCAATTCAAGACCGAGGTTTGCCGATGACAGTCAACTCAGCTTATCGGACGATCGCTCAACAACTAATTCTCTACAACCATTATCGCAACGGCAGGTGTGGGATCGCCGTTGCTGCTTACCCCTCCAAAAGCAACCACCAAAGCGGAGTAGCGATCGACATCTCAGACTACTGGGGCTGGCGACCTTATCTCGAAAGACGCGGCTGGCGCTGGCTCGGTCCTGGCGATCCAGTACACTTTGACTATATAGGTGGCGGAACTCGTGACATTCGTTCCTTGGCTGTCTTAGCTTTCCAAAGAGTTTGGAACAAATACAACATCAACAATCGCATTGCTGAAGACGGCGATTATGGTCCAGTCACCAACAGCAAACTCAACTACAGTCCCATCGAAGGATTTGGAACCTCAATTCGTCCCGACGACGGAGGAGACATACCTTACCGAATCTTACGTCTCAGCGATCCCTTTATGCAAGGTCCCGACGTAACTATTGTCCAAAAAGCGCTAGCAAACGCCGGATTTAAAGTGACTGTCGATGGACTCTATGGACCAGGAACTCAAACCGCAGTCAAGCAGTTTCAAAGTCGAAATAATTTAGAAGCTGACGGTGTTGTCGGACCTGAAACTCGCGCCAAACTAGGATTATCCGGAAGTAAACAAGTTGGACAAAGTTCTTTTGTCTCAGTCGATTCAATCAGTCAAACCCAAGAAACAAGCCCGATTCCGGAGCAAAATTTTGAGTCATAATGCGATGACAACAACAAAGTTTGACTACAAAAAGTCTTCCTCAAAGCGACTGAAACCCCGATAATTTTCTCAGTTATTTAGCTATTGAATGTAAATTTTACCAGGGGTAAAGGATTTTGAACATCACAGTAGAAGGTGTAACCACAGAATACCTAACTTCAGAAGCTTTGGAGTTTCTGGAGTATGTTGAAGAACTAATCGCCCAGAAAGCTAATCGAGGTAAACAAATGGGACGGATCTTTATTTCAGCAGGTCACGATTTAAGAGATTTAGGCGCAACAGCTTTAGGAACCACAGAATCGTTGGAAATGAGAAAAACCCGCGATTTAATTGTGCAAGAATTAAACAAGCTCGGAGTAAAATATATTTCGGTTCCTGATACTCTTACTTTGATTGAAACAATTCGTTGGATCAATGCTAATTCACTTCCAGGAGATGTGGCTTTAGAAATTCACGGTAACTCTTTTAACGGTAGCGTTCGAGGTGCAGAAGCTTATTATATCGCTACTAATTCTCAGCGCCGTCAAGATGCCCAATTATTGCTTGATTCTTTACTGGATGCAGTTCCCGAACTTTCTAGTCGTGGTGTGAAAGCAGATACATCTTCTCAACATAGTAGCGGTTTAGGTTTTTGTCGCCAAGTAGCGGTTGCTTCTTTGTTGATGGAATTATGTTTCATTGATAATCGTCAAGATTTGGATTTACTGCAAAAAAAACGGGATCGATTCGCTAAAGGAATTGCTAAAGGTTTAATCGAATGGAGTGGTCAAATCCCGAAATATCCTGAGTATCCAGCGATTAATATTCGGATTAAGGATAACAATTATTTAGAAAAGGGAATTTTGGTTAACAGTAATTCTTTTATTCCTACTGATTTAGCCGAATTGTTAGGTTTTAACATTAAAGAAAAACCAGAAATTCGCCAGATGAGTTACGCTGGAATTGTCTATTTAAAAGCAGTAGACCTTCAGCAGTTTAATGTAGCTGTTAGTTGGGAAAATTCCACACGCACGGTAATTCTGAACACAATTCCTCGCACGGAGATAGAAGCACTCGACCAAATTATGCGCTTGGGTACGTCTACAGAAACCGAGTTGAAAAACCTTCTCAAAGAGATTAATCCTGATGCTTTGCAAAAATTTGCTGATTTACCGAAACTATATATCGAACAAGGAGCAATTGAAAATGTAAATCACGATGTTGCTTTTTGTCAGATGTGTTTAGAAACTAATTATTTGCGGTTTGGTGGAAGGGTAAAACCAGAGCAAAACAATTTCTGTGGTTTAGGTGCAATTGATGGTAGTGTCAATGGGGCTTCTTTTGGATCTCGTCGCACTGGAGTCAAAGCTCATATCGAACATCTGAAAGCTTATGCAAGTACGGATTTAATCGTTGAGCAGCCGATTGTCGATCCTCGTTTTAAGTATGTGCCGCGCGGTGTTGCGCCTTCAGTGTACGATTTAGCAAGGCGTTGGAATCCCGATCCTGAGTACGGTGAGAAAATTATGATGTTAGTCAAGCGACTCCACGGAGTTTTCTAGTTTAAAGTGGTGATTAGGCGATTGGCGCTGGCGCTACCGCGCCAATCGCGTTGCTGAGTGTGGGGCGATCGCTAAAATCTCTTCTTCTCATCCAAGTTTAAAAATTCACGAAGAATCATCGCTATTTCTTGTTTGTTTCTCAATCCAAAACTATACGAAGGCTTGGTTAAAAATTCATAACTCGAAACTAAAGGTAAAGTCTCTCCCGAACTTAATTTAATTAAAATTGTAGATCGCTTTAACTTTTTGCTAAGTTCAATTTCCGTAATCGCTTCTAAGGGATATTCTAAACTTTGATGAAAAAAACAGCCTTTTTTAGTTATCGTAAAAACTCTTTTTTT
>JAWQFW010000390.1:0-3327 GCA_035968095.1 Oscillatoria sp. PMC 1068.18 | reverse complement strand
GGCGAGAGTAATTATTTAATAAATATTAGTACACGCTGGGCTATCAATGACAAGTTAAGATTTAATTAACCATAGTTAAGTTAACAACATAGCTTAAAAATCAAAATTTAATCTCGAAATTACGATTTGGTAGTAACCAGGAATTTTTACTTGGATAAAATACTCAAACGTACTGTTTCACCATCTTTTAAAGGTTGACCGCTTTTAATTACAAATTTTTCTCCGTCTTTTAATCCTGAAACAATTTCAACTTTACCGTTAGCGCGATTTCCTAATGCTACTTCTCTTGCGGCTACAGTTGCTTGCTGGTTTTCTTGAGCTTTAGCCACGACAAAGATTTTTCCTTCTTGTAATGCTGCTTCGGGAATTACTACATTTTGGTTAGTTTGGGGCTGAAAATTAACTCTCGCTAACAAGCCG
Organism: Oscillatoria sp. PMC 1068.18; assembly: GCA_035968095.1. GTDB lineage: Bacteria > Cyanobacteriota > Cyanobacteriia > Cyanobacteriales > SIO1D9 > IIICB1. The sequence goes on along the minus strand of JAWQFW010000390.1, from coordinate 2,907 downwards.
CCGCCGATTTTTCCATTAGGATTAGGAATGGTTACTTCAATGGGAACTTGACGTGCATCTCCAGCGATAGGAGCAATTTGGGTAACGGTTCCGTTCAAGGTTTCGTTGGCGATGGAGTCTAGTTTTACGGTTACTAATTGTCCGATTTCGATATTAGTTAAATCTAATTCCGAAACAGGTACTTCTACGTTAACGCTGCGAAAATCTCCTAGTTTCAAAACTTCGCCGCCAGCCGTAATTAGGTCGCCAGGTTCGCTAACTTTTTCGGTGACTACTCCAGTAATTGGAGAAGTTAATTGAGCATAAGCTTGACGTTGTTGTTCTTGAGCGAGAACTGCTTTTTGGGCTGCTACTCTCCCGATCGCGGCGGCGACTGCTTGTTCTTCGCTCCGAATTTGTTCTTGGGCGGAGAAAACTGCTTGTTGAGCGACTTTCGCGGCGGTTTGAAACGATTCTGCTTGTTGTTGGGTAACGGCTCCTTGTTGAGCTAAATTAGTGTATCTTTGGGCGTTATTTAGTGCTTCTTGGAGTTCAGCTTTTGCCCTTTCTAATTGAGTTCGCGAGTTACTAACTCTAGCTTTGGTTTGAGCTATTTCTGACTCTAAAGCCGCTAATTCTGCTTGGGCTTCGTTAACATTGGCAACTAAAAGTGAGTCATCCAAACGGGCGACAACTTGATTTTGAGAAACGCGATCGCCTACGTCTACACTTAAGTTTAGTAATCTGCCCTCCACTTGCGATCGCAGCGACACCTCTCGATTCGGTTTGGTTGTCCCGACATATTCGACTGCTTCTTCGACGACACCGGGACTGGCGATCGCCACATCTACCGCCGTGATGCTATTTCCTGGCTTTTGCCCTCCTGACTGGGCTTCTGCTTGGTCTTTCCGGAGTAAATTGCAGCTAGCTAAACTGGGCAAAAGCAATGCTACTAAAATCCAGACAAGGGGAACAATTTTGCTCTTAATCATCTTTTCACCCTTGATTTTTTCTGAGCGTTGTCGTTAAATAATTTTAACTTGGATTTATTTTAACGAATATTTAAGTAATTTTAACAAAAAAAAATTGGGAATATATTCAATCAATTATTTTCGCCAAACGACTAAAGATGCAGCTATACTAACTTAGATGCGTAGCGGCTTCTCGAAGAGTCGGCTGTCATCGTAGGTCGTTAATTTAAACTTTAGCTTAAATCACAATGCTTGTCATCAAAAAAAGTAAAAGACTACGCTTACTTTTCTTAGCCGTTACTTTAGCTTTAACAATTGTAATTACGAACTGCGATCGTAACCAAGTAAAGACACCGGAAACGGTTACTTCGACAACTACTCAACCAGGAGTATTAGTATATGGTTCCGGAGGACAACCAGTAAACTTAGAACCGGGGAATATTACTGATGGCAATTCCCTTATTGTTCAGCAACAAATTTATAATCGCTTACTAGAATTCAAACCGGGAACTACTGAATTACAACCAAGTTTAGCTACAGAATGGTCAGCTTCGGATAACGGTAAAGAGTGGACATTTAAGTTACGAGAAAACGTCAAATTTCATGATGATACCGATTTTAATGCCGAAGCTGTTAAATTTAATTTTGAACGTTGGTGGAGTCCAGAACATCCTTATGGCTATCGCGATGCAGGGAAAAATTATGAAATTTGGGGCGATTTATTTGGTGGATATCAAGGAGATCCCAACTCATTAATTCAAGAAATTACTGTTGTCGATGACCAGACAATTAAGTTTATTTTACAACAGCCATTTGCTGCTTTTCCCGCCGCAATCGCCTCCGGATATTTCGGAATAGCTAGTCCCACTGCAATTCAAGAAGCAGGTGCAGAGTATGGAACACCAGCTTCAGTAGCAGTAGGAACCGGAGCTTTTACTTTTCAAGAATGGCGCACCGGAGATCGAATTATCCTGGAAAAAAATCCTAATTATTGGCAACCAGACTTACCAAAAGAAACACAATTAGTCTTTCGTTTTATCACCGATCCCGCAGCTAGATTAGCTGAATTACGGGCAGGAACTCTTGATTTTACCACCGATCTCGCACCAGACCAACTAACAGAAATTAAAGAAGATGCTAACCTCAAACCTATTTTTCGTCCTTCGTTTAACGTCGGTTACTTAGCTTTAAATCCTACTTATGAACCATTATCTAAGCCCGAAGTGCGTCGCGCGATCGCGATCGCAATTAACCGTCCGGAAATAGTGCAAGCATTTTGGGGTGAATTAGGTCAAACTGATGCTCATTTTACACCCCCATCTTTAGCTTGGTCGCAAGCAAAAAATCTCGGCGAATATGAATATAATTCGGAAAAAGCCAAAGAATTATTAGCCGCCGCAGGCTATCCCGATGGCTTTGATTTAGACTTATGGTATATGCCTGTTTCTCGTCCTTATTTTCCCACCCCAAAACCGATTGCGGAAGCATTTGCTGCGGAATTAAGTGCTGTTGGAATTAAAGTTAATCTGCAAACAAAAGATTGGGCTGCTTATCTTGAAGATAGACGTAAAGAGCCAGGATTTCAAGCTTTTATGTTGGGTTGGACTGGCGACTACGGCGACCCAGATAATTTTTATTATTCACATTTTGGACCCGCAGCTACCGATGATTTAGGTGGTTGGCAAAATGAACAAGTTGTCCAACTTTTAGAACAAGGTCGGCAAAGCCAAAATATCACAGAAAGAGCCAAAATATACGCCCAAGTTGAGCAAATTTTATTTGATGAAGCGGTAAGAATTCCGATTGTTCATTCCCAACCTTTATTAGGAAAACGAGCAAATATTGAAGGTTGGCTACCAAGTCCATTGGGTTCCGAACCTTTTGCCGCAATCGACAAAAGTTAGTTCGGAGTTAGTCTTAGTCTAGAAGAAGCAATGTTTTAGATTGATTTTATTAG
>JAWQFW010000389.1:0-3337 GCA_035968095.1 Oscillatoria sp. PMC 1068.18 | reverse complement strand
CAATTCCCCCAATTCCCCAATAACCAATCCCCTAATTATAAGCCCGTAAAGTATAATTCCCCGATTGTTCAGACTTAAAAGTGCTAACCACCACCGTATAAGTCCCATCCTCTGGTAAAGTAATAATAATTCTCGCATTGCGATCGCCCGGTCGCCAATCATCATTTTTCGTCACAATCGTACCATCAGCATTAAGCAAAATCAAATAAGGATCTAGTTCCCAACTAGCCATTTCAATTATTACCTGTTGACCAGCCCAACCCTCAAAACTATAAACATCAAAAAAACTTTCATCCCAGAGAGTCTCATCCCCATCCCGCAAACTTCCATTAACCACCTCACCATCCAAAGTCAAACTCCGAGGTGAAGATGAACGAGAATTTTCCCAAGCAGATAAACGCGGTTGTTCCCCAGATTGAACCGCAACCAAAAAAGATTCTACCTGTTCCAAGTTAATCGCAAAACTAATTCCCGTATTCCTACTCCCGGAAGCATAAATAGCCGTATTAACTCCAATTGCTTCCCCAAAAGCATTTAACAAAGGTCCCCCAGAATTACCAGGATTAATAGCTGCATCATGTTGAATTTGCTTTTCTTCCTCATCCAAACGGCTAACAATTCCGCGAGTAAAAGTACCCGAAAACTTACCGAAAGGACTACCAATAGCATACACCTCCGAACCCACTCGCACTGAATTAGTACCCGCAAGAGGAATCGTTGGTAAATTCTCTTGCGAACGAATTCTGACTGCGGCTAAATCTAAATTTTTGTCCCCAAAAGCGATTACTTCCGCAGGAAGTCTGGTTCCATCTTTTAAGACTACAGTAACGGTACTGGGGGCATTTTCGACAACATGAGAGTTAGTCAAAACCAAACCATCAGAACTGATGATAAAGCCACTACCGCTACCTCCACCAGTGTGAATTGTTACCACCGCTTCGCTAGCTTGTTCGTAAACATCTTCTGGGGCTAATTTTTGTCTGTCTGCTGCCAAAACCTGATTAGAATCAAAGAAAGTACCTGTTTCTAGAGTAAGTAAGCTTCCTCCAGCTAAAACTATTGCTGCGACTAAACGCAAAATTTGTTTCTTCATCGAAATTTCACCTCGTCATCCTCTTTGTCTCTCTATAATATTTTCGGCAAAAAAAAGAGTTTTTTTGGCAGTTGTATCGCTTTTTTAAGAGAAAATTTAGGATTGGGGACTGGTGATTGGGGATTGGTGATTGGGGATTGGGAGAATTGGAGGAATTGGGAGAATTGGAGGAATTGGTGATTGGGAGAATTAGAGACAAGGAAAAAGTGGTAAGTGTTATCTGATGATTAACTGCTTAATTGTGAGACAATTTCCAAATTAATAAATTTTGAGGACGGTTAAGATCGTTAAGGATTGGTGATTGGGAGAATTAGAACACAAGGAAAAATTGGCAAGTGTTATCTGATGATTGATAACTGCTTAATTGTGAGATAATTTTTAGATTAACAAATCTTGGGGATGGTCAAGATCATTAAGGATTGGTGATTAATGATTAGTGATTGGGAGAATTAGAGACAAGGAAAAATCGGGAAGTATTATCTGATTAGTTGCGAAATCGTTCCCAGATTGACAAATCTTCCGGACGGTCAACATCATTAAGTAGAGGAAGATAACCGACAGCTAAATTTAGCTTTTCTGCAATAGCTTGAGTTTGTGACAAAACTGACGCAGTACCCCAGTTAACACCGATAAACAATTCGGGAATTAAACGCTGCAAACCAATTAAATAATAACCTCCATCGGCGGCGGAACCTAAAACTAAATCTTGTTGCGATAACATCTCGAAAGCAGATGCTAAGATAATTGCGTTACAATCGGGACAATCAATTCCGATGATTACTACCCTTTTCATTCCTGTAGCGAAAGCGTCTTGAAAAGCAGTAGCCATCCGAGAACCCAAATCCCCTTTACTCTGAGGATGATAAACTAAATTAGCACCTAGCCAAGCTTGCATTAATTCTGAAGATCCACCAGCAAAGTATACTTGGATTTGAACTCGGCGTAAACTTTGAAGTGCGATCGCCTTTTCTCTAGTATACTCTGTCATCTGACGCTGAAGTTCAGCCGCACCCTCAGCCCCCAACACAGGTATCATCCTAGTTTTCGTTTTTCCCGCTTCCGGATAACGACTAAAAATAATTAAACATTCATCTAAACCCATCTGCGTTTATCTGTGTTTATCTGTGGTTCATACTTACAACTGTTTGCAGCTTACCATCTAACCATTTATAGTATTGCGGATAAACAGGCAAACGCGGAACTATTTCCCAACCCGCAGGTGACAAAATTTCCCTCAGAGCTTTATGCTGAATGTGGGGATAATCGGGATTTACTTCATCAATTGGACTAATTCCACCTAAATCTCGCGCCCCAGCAACAAGACATTCCAGTAATAAACTCGGTTTTCTGACTAAATTTGGCGGAATTTGAATTTTTACATTCGAGGGCAGAATTTGGCGGGCAGTAGCAACAATTTCTGGTAACTTAGATAAATTAAAGCCAAGATGCTGCAAACTTTCCTTTGTACCCGGACTATAGGGTTGAAGAATAACCTCTTGGATATTACCCCAAGTTTGGGCGAGTTGCGCGATCGCCTGTAAAGTTTCTTCTCGATCTTTTTCGTTTTCCCCTATCCCCAACAACAAACCCGTAGTAAAAGGAATTTTTAACTCTCCCGCCCATTGTAACTGCTGATGTCTCCATTCAGGAACTTTACTCGGTGCGTCCTGATGTACCGTTTCCAGCAGCTTTGGAGTCAACTCCTCTAACATTAACCCCATCGAGACATTCACCTGCTTTAACCGACTCATCTCAACAAAACTCAACGGTCCCACATTCGTATGCGGTAAAAATCCTAACTCTAAAGCCAGTTTACAGATCTCATAAATAAGATCCAACCAAGCTTCTCTTCGCTTACTTAAAGGATGTACCTCACCGCTAAGAACCAGAATTTCCCAAACTCCACTTCCCTGAAGCGATTTTAACCTACTTTCGGCTGCCGCCAAACTCAACCAAGGACTTTTACCTGGGTCAACCCGAAAATTACAATAGCGACAACGATTAAAGCATTCGTAAGTGGGAACAATTGTATAAGCTGGGCTATAAGTAACGATCTTGTCTTCGCTCATCCTAGTCTGACGATTCGTTCAATCAATGACTTTAGCTTAACCTGAGCTTTCGTCAGACGAGTCTATTGTTACCACATGACTATGCCTTTAGGTAGAAAAGACAAAAAAGTTTACAAAAATCCTTTACAAAACGCAACAAAATTGTTAGATTAGAAATGTGGAGGCAAACAAAACG
>JAWQFW010000388.1:0-3368 GCA_035968095.1 Oscillatoria sp. PMC 1068.18 | reverse complement strand
CCTCCAAGTCTCCCCCCTCCTCCAAATCTTCCCTTTCCTCCAAATCTTCCCTTTCCTCCAAATCTCCCCCCTCCTCCAAGTCTCCCCCCTCTCTCCTTCACTCCTCTAATGGTAAAACTCGGTAGCGAGTCGCAATAAAGTCAAATAAACGGTAATAATTGGCAAATTCTTCGCTTTCGGCTTCTCCTTGCCAGTGATACTGGATCTCTCCTTGTAATAGTGTTAGTCTCATCATGCTAATCTCGGAACCGATTTCAATGTCTAGTTTTGCTGTTAATCCTTGTTCGGTGAGCAAGTTTTCTGGTTTGGTTTGCGTGGGCTGATCAGGAGTGTAGTGCGATCGGTGGGCTGCGCCCAATCGCGTCTCGATCTCAATTTCTGATAAACTATTCCCTGCCCAACCTCTAATTTCCACACTAGGGTTAGTCGGATCGCGAAAAATTTGTCCATCTCGATTATCTGGCATTGGTAACGCTATCCAGTCACTCGGATAAGGAAATTCAAAGTTGTAGCGTCGGTTACGATAAACTTCCCACCCAGAAACCACCAGTTGTGAACTTCGACAGCTAAACAAAATAAACGTTAACAAAATGCCATAAACGATCTTCTTGGTGACACCTTCCCTGCGTTGAGAGTTGAGACGAGCGCCAAACTTGTTGAAAGATAAGTGTTTCAGAAATTTAATTGCCAAAGAAAAATCATTATTTACTGCTGATGATTTATTCGTTCACCTCACTTAATAACCCGGAAATGTAAACGAATGTAACAATATTGCCGTCATAACGGTGAAACAGCTTGACAGCCAAAAATCAAATCGATATGCTATCAAAAGAAACCTGGGTAGAAAGATTGAGAGTGAAATGCCAGACAAGCAAAAAGTCACGTTATATCTTCCACCAGGACTCCATCGCCAACTAAAGATTCGCTCTGCGGTTGACATCGAATCGATGTCAGCAATAGTACAAAGAGCAATTGTCTTCTACTTAAAATATCCAGAGATGGTAGAAGAAGTAGAAGCCGACGATCAAGGAAAAACCCATCAAGTATATGCTTGTCCTGAGTGCAACAGCGCCTTGGTCAACAGAGATGGGCAGATGGTTTCCCTGAAAAATCAGCCAGGAATATTGGCTGAGGAGCTTCCGGTAGAGAAGGTACGAGAAAAAGTAAAAAGCAGTACCGATTCAGAAGGAGAGGAAGAATTAGTTCCCTGCTGAGTAGGGGTTGGGGCAAGACCTCGCTCGCGATTTCAGTGATTGCACCGTAGTTTAAAATAGGTCGATGGTTATGCAAGAAGAGCTAGGTATTCTCGTTCAAGCTCAATATCCCCTCATCTACCTCGTAACTTCCGAAGAAGAACGAGCCGAACAAGCGGTCGCCAAGATTGCCCAGATGAGAACGAGCCATCGCCACGTCTATATATGGACAGTGACACACGGCATCGTAGAGTATGGTCAACCCCGCAACGTCACCCAACATAATACGGTATCGCCAGAAGCAGCGATCGAGTGGGTAGTAAGACAGCGAGAACCGGGGATATACATTTTTAAAGACCTTCATCCTTATATAGACTCACCAGGGACAACTCGGTGGTTGCGAGACGCGATCGCTTCTTTTAAAGGCACAGAAAAAATAATTATTTTAATGTCGCCACTTCAGCAGATACCCATCGAGCTAGAAAAAGAAGTAGTAGTTCTCGACTTTCCCCTACCAAATATGGCAGAGTTAGACCGAGTTTTGAGCCAGCAGTTAGAAAAGGGGAAAAATCGCCGCCCGACCACTGAAGTACGGGAAAAACTGCTCAAAGCAGCCTTGGGGCTAACGCGAGATGAAGCCGAAAAAGTTTACCGCAAAGCTCAAGTACAAGCGAAACGCTTAACCGAAGAGGAAGTAGAAGTCATTCTCTCCGAGAAAAAGCAACTAATTCGCCGCAACGGTATTTTAGAATACATCGAAGAAGACGAAACAATCGACTCCATCGGTGGTCTAGAAGAACTCAAGCGGTGGCTAAGACAGCGTTCCAATGCTTTTACCGAAAGAGCAAGAGCTTACGGACTACCTCAACCAAAAGGAATGTTAATTCTGGGAGTTCCAGGCTGCGGTAAATCTCTAATCGCCAAAACAACTTCTCGCCTCTGGGGATTACCACTGTTACGATTAGATATGGGTAGAGTCTACGACGGCTCAATGGTAGGTCGCTCAGAAGCCAACTTACGCAACGCCCTGAAAACAGCAGAATCCATCTCGCCAGCAATTTTGTTTATCGATGAATTAGATAAATCTTTTTCCGGTAGCACTGGTTCGGCGGACTCAGATGGTGGAACCTCAAGCCGGATCTTTGGTTCATTCTTAACCTGGATGCAAGAAAAAACCTCACCCGTGTTTGTCATGGCAACCGCAAACCGTGTGGAAAGGCTACCAGGAGAATTCTTAAGAAAAGGTCGCTTTGACGAAATCTTCTTTGTAGATTTACCAACAACAGAAGAAAGAATCGAAATTTTCAAAATTCATCTTCGTAAGCGTCGAGAAGACATCGCTCGCTTCGATATCGACCAACTTGCGAAAGTATCAGAAGGTTTTTCTGGAGCAGAGATAGAGCAGGCACTCATAGCTGCCATGTACGAAGCATTCGCCCAAGACCGCGAATTTACGCAGCTAGATATTATCGCCGCAATTAAAGCCACTTTACCTTTGTCCCGGACAATGACAGAGCAGGTCACAGCCCTGAGAGATTGGGCAAGACAGCGAGCAAGACCTGCGGCTGCCTCCGTCGCTGAATATCAGCGCCTGGAGTTTTAACAGGCTTTCTCCCGATCCCAACGGGAGCAAAGGCTAGCAAATGCTAGCAGTATTCAAACAAACAAACGTTGTCGTTTTGAATCTCATTTTCTAGGAGGAAATCCAAATGTCTCATTTCAGCACTCTGCGTACCAAGATCACCGAATCTGAAATCTTGACCGCTTCTCTGCGCGACTTAGGTATTACCGTCAAGAGCGAAGCTGACGTTCGCGGCTACAATGGTCAGCGCGTTCGTGCGGACATTGTTGCTGTTCTCGATGGCGAATATGATCTCGGCTGGTCTCGCAACAGTGATGGCACTTTTGACTTGATCGCTGACCTCTGGGGTGTTGCGAAGAAGCACAACCAAACCGAGTTGATCAACTCAATTAATCAAAAGTATGCCGTTAACAAGACCTTGGCTGAAGTCAAGCAACGCGGTCTGCAAAACGCTAACGTTAAGTTGGTTCTACAAAAGTAAGAGCAGTTAATGCGCGTTCCCAAGCTTAAGAGGGTTAACCGAGAATCAGAGGTTAGCCCTTTTTCCTATGCCAAAATAGCGATCGCTCTGATTCACATTTAAGTAATAGTTT
>JAWQFW010000387.1:0-3378 GCA_035968095.1 Oscillatoria sp. PMC 1068.18 | reverse complement strand
CCAGAAAGATTCTTCACACTGACCAAAATCTTAGGACAGGAGTCGCTACGCGACTTTGATGGTGAAGATTTTTTTTTAGGTTTAAAATGAGACAACTTTTTAATGAATATCAAAATAAACTTGACAACGAACAAATAGTAAAAGATATGGTAAATCATATCTACCCAAAATATTCAGTAGATTTTACAGAATATAAATACGAAAGATGGGATGCAACGGTAAGAGACGAATCTGGCAAAATACGCGCATATATAGAATCAAAAGTAAGGTATCTAAAATCAACACAACATCGTTCAGCAATAGTAGGAAAAGCAAAAAAGGCACTAACCAAACTAAATGATGCACCAGTGTTAGTCATAAGTTGGTACAAGCAAGATGACAAAGTATACGTCTTTCCGTTCGTACAAAATGGAAAATTATCCCCATACATAATCGAAGACCAACAATACTTAATCCTTCCAGAAGAACAGAGTTGGGTTTACAGTTACAAAAACAGAAACTTAGAGTTACTTTCGTACCCCCCAAAGACCGCATAAATACACATCACCCCGGAGCGAGAAAAAAGAAGTCCCTTCGGGACGGATGTGGTGAGAGAGAGTTTCTAGGGTATGTCCAGATACCCTAGAAAAAAACCAAACCTAAGTCCCTCCGGGACAGCAAAGGTGAAAATGAAAAATGCCTTCAAACACCCCAGAGATACTGATGCCGCTTACGCGGCTTTTTTAGTGAAGAGTAGCAAAAGCCTATCGCCATTAGAGGTGAAATTAAACATCATGTATGCCCCTTACGCGGCTTTTATTGTGAAAAATAGAGAGGAAAAGAAAAATGTTTCCATTAAATAGTAAGAAAAGGCTATCGCCATTAAAGGAGGTGAAAAATACACATAAACAAACAAACAATGTTTAGACCACAATTTAGCATTGATGACACCCAAATAGAGGGAATAAACTTAGGTCGTTTATATCTACCTACAGGAACCACACCATTACCAGTATTTCACAACCCAGTATATGAGATACGCCGAAAAACATATCCAGATGGACAAAAAGTAATCTGGATAATCGCATCAAGAAGGGAATACCGTCGTCTAGCAAAACTGTTCCCACACGAAAAACCGTACTTGAGAAAAAGGACATACAGTTTACTAGAGATATAACAACAACGAGGTTTTGGAAAAGTGGTACAAAAAAAAACAACCACATACCAAAACCCCAACTATATATCGATTTACTCCTCATCTAGCTAAATTCTATGCCTAAAACAAGCTTATCTTTGGTTATCTGGCGTTATTTTGATAATATAGCTGCTATCAGGGTAATCAAAGTACCTTGTTGCTTGTTCTCTAATTTTATCTAATTTTTCCTTTATTTTATAAGGTTTTCCGACTCGACCAATATGACGGTTGTAATTTTTGATACTGTTACACCTTTGGTATTTGGGAGAGCCTTCCGCGATCGCCGCATCTACCCTTTTCAGCATTTGTTCGAGGTTCACACTATCAGTGTCCCAATCATAATCGTAACGTTCCGCCGATAAGCCTGTGGAGTTTCGAGCATACTTATCTTCCTTTTTCCAGCGATCGTACTGCTCCTCCGTTTGAAAAAGAAACTGATTGAGAGTAAAAATTCTTACATACTTTACTTTAGGAATTTTATCCCCAGGAACTACCCTAGAATATTGATAATTACTTTCATATCTTTGCCCATACTCACCACACTTCAGTATTTCATAAGTAATATAAAATTCGGGTATTCGCACTTCCGTAGGATTTCTCAAATCTTCAAAATAATATTTTTCACAAACCTCTTTACCTGCTTTTTTGGGATCATGAGAACGTTTTTTTATAACTCGCTCTCCATCCACTCTTTCAAAAGCATAATCGCTGGAACCGCTTGTCGCAATATATTTATATAATCCTTTTGACTCAATCGTAAATCTCTCAATAAAATCTTTCATCGACTTAAAAGAACTAATCATGTGTTCGGGAAGCAATTTTTTATCTATTTCTTCTAATAATTCTGCTTCTCGATACTTATTTTGCCCTCCTCTTTTTCTTTTCTTGACTATCTCGAAATCTTTCCACTCATATTTTCTCACATTTTTACCAATTGGTTCCTGTTTTATTTTTCTTTCCTTATTTAACCGTAACTGATTAATAATAAAATCACTAGAATTTAGTTGACGACGCTTATTACCCTGTCGCTTATAAACAACTTTATTAAGATTCCAAGAAACACCATCAGTTATTGTTTGATAACCTCCCGTAGCTACCTCCATCATCCAAACAAACAATCGTACGTCACTCGTAATATTATTAGCTACGACTGGATTACTAATAGAAAAATAGCTACTAGCAAAAACTCCGTATACTGTATTATTATATAGTTTAAACAAACTATTTTTGGCTTTAGTCATTGGGGTTGCGTCTGTACCTTCTTTAGGATTTTCTTCTCGCTTATTTTTCAAAGGTTCAATTAAGTTTTTACCTAAATCTACTTTTATCCAATTTTTATTTTCTTGTAAATTTTTTAGCTCATAATTCAAATTTTCTAAACTAACCAAACAATTTTTGTCATAATAAATTCCAGCAATAACTTGTCCATAATTTTTTATATATTCCCTTAACTCCACTGTTGCTATTTCGTTTAACCAGCGAAAAGTTGAAGTTGTAAAAGGTGCATTAAATATTTCGTGCGAATATACTTTTACTTCATCTTGTTTATTTTTATCAGTGGAAAATCTACAAGAAGGAATAAAATTTTGTGCTTCTGGCAAAATATTAGTTTTTTCGTTCCTATCACCTACAGTCACTAAAACAAACTCTAAATTATGATAAGCCAGTTCATGATGTTGTTCTAAATATTCTTTTAAAGTTATATTCTTAACCTCCTGATATTTCCCTAAAGGCATTACTTGACTAGCTAAAGCAGTTGCATAAGCACCTTTCATATCAGAATCACAAATAACTCCTTCGGTACTAACGTGTATTGGTTGAGCGTTAAAATTACGCCCACCAAATACTTTTTTTAATGACTTTAAAGGCTTTTTTCTTTCAGCTAAGGAACCAATCTTCAAAAGATTTTCTACTCGTTTAATATGTTCTTCATCTTTTTTTGTTTTTGTAGTCGATTCAAAAATAGCTGCGTGTGCTAATCCTTTTACTGTCGAACCAATAGTTAATTCTGGAGGATTTGTATATTCTCCCAAACCTAACTCCTCATAAATTTGATTATTAAATTCACGAGCTTTCACTAAAATATCGTGAAAAATACAACGATTAATTGCATATTTACGAAAGCGTTCCCACTCATTTTCATAAATACTACTTAAATTTTCTTTTTCTGAATCAATATTCCAATTTATTTTCATATTTAAGTT
>JAWQFW010000386.1:0-3383 GCA_035968095.1 Oscillatoria sp. PMC 1068.18 | reverse complement strand
GTTATTTATCAAATGTAGTTCACTATCAAATAGAATTTAGTCAAATAATTCACAGCATTATCCGACTCACAAGCAACGAGATAAACTCAGAATTTTTAGCTTTAAATTGTGCCGTATTTGCTTACTATTTTTCGGTAATTGAACCTACTGAAAAACATTGGCTAGCCGATATTCTCGAACAGTTATGTCTCAATTGCGGCTGGATTTATCCTTATAAAAACATTTGCTTGATTTGCGATCGTCCTCGACAACTTTCCTTTGATAATCAACAGCTTCTCCACGCAGAAAATACACCTGCAATTGAATTTTCTGATGGTTTTAAAGTTTACGCTTATCATGGGGTAACTTTACCAGAAAAGTATGGTAAAGTTAGTCCTAATTCGTGGAAATCAAAATGGCTGTTAGAAGAAGATAATGCCGAACTTCGACGAGTATTAATTCAAGGAATTGGTTACGAGAAAATTTGTCAAGACTTGCAAACAATTTGCTTAGATTCGTGGCAAGAATACGAACTGTTAAAGATAAATAACGAGTTAGATATCGAACCAATTCAACTCTTAAAAATGACTTGTCCGAGTACGAGACGAATTCATGTGTTGCGAGTTCCCCCAACTTTACAAACAGCCCAAGAAGCAATCACTTGGGTAAACTGGGGAATAAACCCAAATGAATTTTCGGTTCAGACTTAACTAAATAAGCGATTTAGCTTTTTTTTTAGAGATGCGATGTAGAGACGTTATTCGCTACGTCCCGATAAAATAATGATCCTAGCTAGAGATGTACTAAACATAATCTCTAAACAAGCAAAACTGAAATATTTACTAATTATTATTCTAATTGTTCCATTGGCACAAAAAACTCTCCTGGTAACAAAGCAGGTTTACGTCTAAGGACGATGAAACCGCGTAAAGTATAGGGGTCAATAACAACACCCAAAGCAGTTTCAGTGCTATTTTTGTGTACTTCAAAATAAGTACGATAAATTTTTTGAGCAGCTTTGAGTGTAGTGGGGTCTATTACTAAAGGAAGAACCGCCATATCGTTCACAGATTTAGTGGTTGACCTGATAGTAACACCTAGTTGGCGATTATTGTTGAATTTTCAATAAGGGGAACAGATGTAGTCAGAGTTGCGGGAGAAAAGTAGCATTCCTCCGTTTCTACAAACACCAGCAACCAACGATAAGCTACAATCGATCGAGAAGCTGTTACAAAAGTTAATCCCTCTAGCTGCGATCTATCTTGGAGACTCGAATGCTGCGATTAGAACATATTAGTAAAATTTATGCGACGGGCGAAGTGCTGAAAGACATCAACTGGGAGGTGAAACCTGGTGAAAGAGTGGGTTTGGTTGGTGTGAATGGCGCAGGCAAGTCTACTCAGTTAAAGATTATCATGGGAGAGGTAGAACCGACTGCTGGTGAGGTAATTCGTCCTGCATCGATGCACATTGCTTATCTGACGCAAGAGTTTGAAGTGGAACCTACTCGCACCGTGAGGGAAGAGTTTTGGACAGTTTTCCGCGAAGCTAATCAAGTTCAGGAAGATATTGCGAAGACAACTCGCGAGATGGAAACAGCTTCAGCAGAGGAACTTGACAAATTAATCAAGAAGTTAGACAAGCTACAACGGCAGTTTGAGGCTCTCGACGGCTATGGATTAGAAGCCCAGATTGAGAAGATTTTACCAGAAATGGGGTTTGCCAGCGAAGACGGCGATCGCCTCGTATCTTCTTTTAGTGGTGGCTGGCAAATGCGGATGAGTTTAGGTAAAATTCTCTTACAAAGTCCCGATCTTTTATTACTTGACGAGCCGACTAACCACCTCGATTTAGAAACAATTGAATGGCTGGAAAATTACCTCAAAAATTTAAACACACCAATGGTAATTGTTTCCCACGACCGCGAATTTCTCGACCGTCTTTGTACGAAAATTGTTGCTACTGAGCGTGGCATTTCCACCACTTACTTAGGCAATTATAGCTCTTATTTAACTCAAAAAGCCGAAAACCTTGCTGCTCAAGAAAGTGCTTACGAACAGCAACAAAAAGAACTAGCCAAACAGCAAGTATTCATCGAACGTTTTCGCGCTAGCGCCACCCGCAGTACCCAAGCTAAAAGTCGCGAAAAACAATTAGAAAAAATCGAGAAAATTGAAGCACCCACTGCCAGTGAAAAAACCTTATGCTTTCGTTTTCCCGACTGTCTTCGTAGCGGACGCGAAGTTGCTTTAATTAAAGATTTGAGCCATACTTATAACGACCAAATTCTCTTTTTAGGCGCAAATTTAGAAATTGAACGAGGCGAAAAAATTGCTTTTCTCGGTCCCAATGGTTGCGGAAAATCAACTTTGCTGCGAATGTTGATGGCAATGGAACAACCAGAAGATGGTATTGTGCGGCTGGGTGAACATCAGATTATTCCTGGTTACTTTGAGCAAAATCAAGCCGAAGCTTTGGATTTAAATAAGACAGTTATGGATACTATCCATGACGAAGTACCCGACTGGAAAAACGAAGAAGTGCGCCGTTTATTAGGGCAATTTTTGTTTAGCGGTGACACAGTTTTCAAGCAAGTCGAAGCTTTAAGTGGTGGCGAAAAAGCCCGCGTTGCTTTAGCGAAAATGCTCTTACGTCCCGCAAATTTACTAATTTTAGATGAGCCGACAAATCACTTAGATATTCCTGCGAAAGAAATGTTAGAAGAAGCATTACAAAATTACGCAGGTACAGTAATTATTGTCTCTCACGATCGCTACTTTATTTCTCAGGTGGCGAATAAGATTGTCGAAATTCGTGACGGGGAGTTAGTCAGCTATTTAGGAGATTATCACTATTATTTGGATAAATTGGCTGAGGAGAAAGAAGCTGAACGTCGGCGGATAGAAGCGGAGAAAAAAGCAGCCAAGAAAGCGGCGAAGCAAGCGAAGAAAAAGAACCAGAAAAAAGTCGCAGCCAAGTAAAATTAGGCAAAAAAAGAGGGAAGAGACTGATTTTCTCTTCCCTTGGAATCTTTGTTTTTCTTTTCCTGGCTTGCATCATCTTTGAGTCGATTCCGAAGCATTTGCTGACGCTTGCGGAGTTGTCGCTGTCTCGCGGAACCGCCTTTGCCTTTATCGTTGCGTCCCTGACGACGAGGCGACTCCCAGCTTTTTAATCGCTGTGCCATTTTTCTTCAACCTTGTAGTTATCTGTACATAAATTTTAGCAGATCTAACCAGAAAGCAACAACTTTCCGGCTGACAAACATCGAAAAGCCCTTGGTTGTCAACCAAAAAGTCATTTTATAACGAAGGATAAGCTGATAAACTATTTTCATTATGGTAACATATAGTTTATGTCAATTAAGTAACTTAATATGGTTAAAAAATTATATTATGGGGATA
>JAWQFW010000385.1:0-3403 GCA_035968095.1 Oscillatoria sp. PMC 1068.18 | reverse complement strand
CGCCGTATTCATTACTACCCTGCTGTTGTGAACGAACGAAACGACAGTAACCGTTTTGGGGATTGGGGAAGTGGGTATTGGTTAATCTTTTAAATAGCGATCGCCGTATTCATTACTACCCTGCTGTTGTGAACGAACGAAACGACAGTAACCGTTAAGATTTTTCTCAATTTTAGTTTTAAGTTGTCTAACCCAGTTTAATTGCTCTTGAGTGCAATATCCTAGGTTTTCTGCAATGATAAAAGCACTCATCGTTTCAGCTAGAGAACCACGAGCAATATAAAAGAAACGTAAGCGATCGAGATAATGGTATCGTCCATAACCTTCGGCAATATTGAGTAAAATGCTGCAAGCTGCTCGGCGTAGTTGATCGCTTAAATTGTAGCGTTCGTGATGGGGTAAATTATCAGCTAACCGATAAGCTGCCTGAAGTAATTTTAAGCTGTCTTGGTAAAATTCCAAACTCTCAAAACCTTTATCTTCCATATATCCCAAATTCCCAATCCCCAGTCCCCAGTCCCTAGTCCCCAGTCCCCAGTCCCCAATCACCTAATCACTCCAACAAACTTGAACCAACAGGACATTGAATTTCGGGAGAATCATTACTGACAACTGTAGGGGTAGCGGGAGGAGAGATTGAAGCTTCATTAGTTGCACAAATACCACCAACCGTCGTTTTGTTACCATCAACTTCGGTAACAAATAAAGCAGCCGTATAACTGGGTAATTCCTTATCCTTAGAACGCGCAGTAATCGTAACGCTTTCGAGTTCAGTTTCGGGTTTAATAATTTCGTAGCGATAAGACTGTGTTTCTAAATTAGCGGTAATCCCTAACTCCTCTAAATTTGCAGCAAAAGTTCCCTTTTCGAGAAAATAAGCTTGTTGGGCTTTGGCTAACAAACTGATGTATTGTATCGGTACTCGTCTAGCTTGTTCTTCTTGGCTTTCTAGTTCAACTGTGGCGACATTTTCCGGTAAAGTTGGGTCGTCACTAACTTTCGCAAATAAAGTGGCGTTTTCGCTGAGAGTTTCTGGACGAGTATTTCCGGCTGCGATTCCATCTAATTCTAAACGTAGTTTGCCTTCGGGAGTTAATTCAAAAACTGTTAAGGCTTTTGATTCGGAGTTAATTTGTAAATCAATTTGCATCGGTTGGGTGTCGGAATTGATTTGGTAGTTCATTTCGACGGCAACATAAGAACCTTCCTCGGTGGGTAAGATAGTATACATTTGCTGGTTTTCGGCAAAAACTAACCTCAAAAGTGCCTCGGTGTCGGGATCTTGATATTGCCAAATCCCGATTAATTGTGCTGCAATTGGTGTAGTTTCGGTGGTTTCGGTGGTTTCGGTGGTTTGGGCGATAATAGTTGGTTGAAGTGCGATCGCCTCTTTCGCTATAGCTGGTAAAATCGCGAAGTTAGTTAATGAGGCTAACAGTAAGCTATTGGTGATAATAGTTAGAAGCGGATTTCGCTGTGAAGTGGTGTTTAAAGAACGATTCATAGCAGTAAGAGTGAAGAAATCTTAGTGGATCTTAGCGCGATCTGTGTCTTGCGCGTCGGTGCAGCGATCGCTACTCTCAGAGAAAATTTTTTCGGGTGCGTACTAGCTACGCACCCTGTACTATCTTAATGAACTATTCCATTAACATAATAATCTCTAGTACCTTTCGCATCTAGGGCTTCTCCGAGACGGTTTAAAGCGTGAATATAAGCCGCCGTACGCATGGTAACACCTAAATCTTGCGCGATCGCCCAAGTTTCTCTGGTTTCTGTTTCCATTTTTTCTTGCAAACGTTGGTTAACTTCGGCTAATGTCCAGTAAAGTCCGCTACGGTTTTGTACCCACTCGAAGTAACTAACGGTAACACCTCCAGCGTTGACTAAAATGTCGGGAAAAACGTAAATTCCTTTCTCAGCCAAAATTGCGTCAGCCGTAGAGGTAACTGGACCGTTGGCGACTTCAAAGATATATTTAGCTTTAATCTCAGCCGCGTTTCTTTCGGTAATTTGATTTTCTAATGCAGCCGGAATTAAGACATCGACATCTAAGGCTAACAATTCGGCGTTAGTCAGAGTGTCTCCGGCGATCGTATTACAAACGCTATCTTGACAGTAAATTCCTTTGAGGGTTTGATGTTCTTGTTTGTGTTGGCGAATACTGGGAATATCTAAGCCTTTTTCGTGATAAACTCCGCCTTGGGAATCGCTAACGGCGACGATTCGATAACCTGCTTGCTGAAGTAAATCGGCAATAATTGCGCCAACATTACCAAATCCTTGAACAGCAACGGTAGTATTTGCTGGTAACTGCTCGAATTTAGGTAAAATCGTCTCGATCGCGTAATATGCGCCCATCGCCGTCGCACTTTCCCTACCTTGGCTTCCACCCATTGTTAAAGGCTTACCAGTGACTACCGCCGGACAAATTTGGCGTTTAATGATGCTATATTGATCCATCATCCAACCCATAATTGTCGCGTTGGTATAGACATCAGGTGCGAGAATATCGACATCTGGACCAATAAAATCCGCGATCGCTTCGATGTAATTTCGACTCAATCTTTCTAATTCTTGTCGCGATAATTCTTTCGGATTGAGCGCAATTCCCCCTTTTGCACCCCCAAAAGGCAGATTTAATAAAGCACATTTGAACGTCATCCAAAAAGCTAAAGATTGCACTTCATCCATCGATACATTCGGATGATAGCGTACCCCACCTTTACCTGGTCCCCTCGTATCATCGTAGCGGACTCGATACCCTTGAAAAACTCTCAGCGAACCGTCATCCATTCGTACAGGTATCGAAACATTTAAACTCGCTTTCGGGTATTTCAAATGTTCCAAAGCATCTTCAGAAATTGAAACATATTTCATCGCCTTCGCTAACCGTTTGCTAGCATCGGCAAATAGCGATTCAGACATTCCCCTATCTCTCCTTTGAGATCGCGTTAGATCGCGCCTTTTCTCAATTTGCTTACATTAATTTGCTTACATTTAAATGAAAAGATTGTCGCCCTCGGAAGAAAAGGCGATCGCGCCAACCAACAATCATTGCACCTATCTGAATTTTAGGGCAGCGATACCAGTTGTTTCATCCCAGCGCTAACTTTTTTTGAGGTCAGAAGTTCCAAACCAAAAGCTTCAAACTTCTTCGCTTTCCCCTGTCAAATCTTTACACTCACTTACTTATCTTTAATCTAAGCTAATTTTTGGCAAACCGTATAAATTGTTACAAAAATGCAAAGATTGGGGATTGGGGATTGGGGACTGGGGACTGGGGACTAGGGATTGGGAGGAATTGGGGGATACGGAGGAATTGGAAGACAAGGAGGAATTGGGGGACACGGGGGAATTGGGAGACAAGGAGGAGTTGGAAGAGTAAATGTTGGTAAAACTATAG
>JAWQFW010000384.1:0-3439 GCA_035968095.1 Oscillatoria sp. PMC 1068.18 | reverse complement strand
ACATTCAATTTCCACAAGCACATCTTTCGGTAAACGAGGAACTTCGACGCAAGCGCGCGCAGGTGCAGTTGCTTCGTTAAAATATTGAGCATAAACTTGATTCATTGCGGCAAAATTCTGCAAATCAGTCAAAAAAACTGTAGTTTTGACGACATTTTCCCAACTAGCGCCAGCCGCAGCCAGAACTGCTTGTAAATTCGTCATTACCTGCTGAGTTTGCTGAGAGATATCTCCCACACCGACAATTTCGGCTGTTTCCGGGTTGAGGGAAATTTGACCAGCAAGGAAGATCATTTTTCCTGTAGCGGCGATCGCTTGATTATACGGTCCCACGGGTGCGGGTGCTGCTTCTGTACGAATAACTTCTTTCATCATTAACTTATCAAACGAGGACGAATACCATAATTGCGATAACGCCAATAGTCGCGCAAAATGCGATCGTGGTCAAAACAAAGATTTTGCGGTAACTCCCACGAGGGAAAAATGCCGAGATTTTTCGCATCGTCATCAGCTTTGGGTTCACCCTCTGCGGTAGCGAGAAAGACGACACTGAGAGTATGTTGACGAGGGTCGCGATCGGGGGCAGAGTAAACTTGGAACTGTTCGATTAATTCGACTTGTAAGCTAACTTCTTCCTTTGCTTCCCGAATAGCTGCGGTTTCCACCGATTCTCCGTAATCAACAAAACCGCCAGGAAGCGCCCAACCATAAGGAGGATTTTGACGTTCAATCAACACAATCGGTCGATGGGGTTTGTCAATTAGTTCGATAATAATATCAACTGTTGGGGTAGGATTTCGGTAAGCCAAAGTGTTTGGGTTCCTTTTGCGCTGAAGTACGACCACAGGTTATTTTACCAGTTCGGGGAAATTGATGATTTTCGCGCAGAGACGCAAATACGCAAAGGAAGATCGCGCGCGAAGAAGTTTGTGGTATCTTTTCGAGAATTTTGATGGAGAAGTTCTTCTGAGGGAGAGAGTCAAAAAATCTGGCTTCAGTTTAAATTGAAAGAAACTCAAAAATTATCAAATGATCAATAAGCGAAATCTAAATAATCCAAAGACTTTAACTGTTGTGGGGGCGGGTGCTTGGGGTTCGACTTTAGCACAACTTGCTGCTCACAATCAGGTTAAAGTACGATTGTGGTCGCGTAGTAGTGAGGAAGAAAGTTTAGAGGACGCGATCGCCGCTACAGATTTTATTTTATCAGCAGTTTCGATGCAAGGTGTTCGACCGACGATCGCCAAATTACAAAAGCTCAATTTATCCGATCATGTAATTATTATCAGCGCGACAAAAGGATTAGACCCAATTACTACTCGCACTCCTTCCTTATTGTGGCAAGAAGCTTTTCCTCAAAATGCCGTAGCTGTACTCTCCGGACCGAATTTATCTAAAGAAATTAAACAAGAATTACCAGCCGCGACGGTAGTTGCAAGTAAAAATCCAGAAGCGGTACAAAAAGTACAGGCAGTTTTTGCCTCAGAGATATTTCGCGTTTATGCTAACAATGACCCACTCGGAACCGAATTAGGTGGTACGCTCAAGAATGTGATGGCGATCGCGGCAGGTGTCTGTGATGGTTTACAATTGGGAACTAATGCTAAAGCCGCACTTTTAACTAGGGCTTTACCGGAAATGGTTCGCATTGGCACTACTTTCGGTACTTCTGTCGAAACTTTTTTTGGTTTATCTGGTTTAGGCGATTTATTAGCAACTTGTAGCAGTCCCCTTTCCCGTAATTATCAAGTTGGCTACGGACTCGCTCAAGGTAAATCTGTAGCCGAACTTTTAAACGAAATTGTCGGAACTGCCGAAGGAGTTTATACTACTAAAGTTGTCATCGATCTTGCCCAACAGCAAAATGTTTCTGTCCCCATTTCTCAGCAAGTTTATTTGCTTCTCGAAGGAAAAATTTCTCCTCGCAAAGCAGTTATTTCGCTCATGGAACGTGAGTTAAAGCCAGAGTTTGACGATATATTTGTCTAGAGATTTTACTTATTTTTTTGATGTTTATTTAATCAAAGCTTAAATGCAAACTCAGGAACAAGAACCCACCCACGAGAAACAGAAACCAACCGAAAAACCAACTTTAAATTTTCTCCAGCTTTGGAACATGAGCTTCGGCTTTTTTGGTATTCAATATGGTTGGGCTTTACAGTTTGCCAATACCAGCGCTATCTATGAATATCTTGGTGCGGAACCCGAACAAATTCCGATGTTATGGTTAGCTGCGCCCTTAAGTGGCTTAATTGTCCAGCCAATTGTCGGTCATCTCAGCGATCGCACTTGGGGATTTTTAGGAAGAAGACGACCCTATTTTTTAGTTGGGGCAATTCTGAGTTCGATTGCTTTAGTTTTAATGCCTAATTCCTCAACGCTTTGGATGGCAGCAGGTTTGCTCTGGATTTTAGATACTTCGGTTAATATTAGTTTAGAACCTTTTCGCGCTTTTGTCGCCGATATTTTGCCTTTAAAACAGCGAACAAAAGGCTTTGCAATGCAAAGTTTTTTTATTGGTTTTGGTGCAGTTGTTGCCGCTATTTCTCCTTGGTTATTGGCTAAGTTTTTCGGAGTTACCAGAGTAGCTGACACTGAAAATGGTATTCCTTTAACAGTCAAACTTTCTTTTTATTTAGGGGCTGCTGTTTTCTTAATTACGGTACTTTGGACAATATTTACGACGAAAGAAAATCCGCCTGAAGATTTAGCCGCTTTTCGGAAAAAAAACTCAGAAAATGGCGGTTTTGTCAATGGGGTAAAAGAAATTTTTCGAGCTTATAAAACTATGCCAGAAACCATGAAACAATTGGGGTGGGTACAGTTTTTTACTTGGCTAGGAATGTTTTGCGTGTTGCTATATTTTCCGCCCGCAGTAGCAAGATATATTTTTGGCGCGATCGATCAAACATCACCAATTTATGCTTATGGTATTGAATGGGCAGGTATTTGTATTGGCGTTTATAACGGAGTTTGTTTTATTTTTTCCTTGTTTTTAGCGAAAGTTACGCAGCTAACAAGTAGGAAAATAACTCATGCTTTTTGTTTATTTTGTGGTGGCGCAGCTTTGATGTGTTTACTCTTTATTCGCGACCCCTATTTGTTATTTATTCCGATGATTTGTTTAGGGCTTGCTTGGGCGAGTATGTTAGCAATTCCTTACTCAATTTTGGCAGATGCTTTACCTGCGGGCGAAACTGGAGTTTATATGGGAATTTTTAATGCTTTTATCGTTGTTCCCCAAATAATTGCTGCTTTAGGTTTGGGTTGGGTAATGAATAATTTTTTAGGAAATAATCACTTGATGGCGGTAGTTTTAGGTGGTAGTTTAATGATAGTTGCTTCGGTATTAGTTGCTGGTGTTGAAGATATTGGTGAGGAGAAAGAAAGAGAAGTTATTGAGGAGAAATTTACAGCCGAAAGTTAGATAAATTTATTG
>JAWQFW010000383.1:0-3452 GCA_035968095.1 Oscillatoria sp. PMC 1068.18 | reverse complement strand
TTTCTCCCAATTCCTCCAACTCCCCCAATTCCTCCAACTCCCCCAATTCCTCCAAGTCTCCCATTTCCTCCAATTCCCCCAATTCCTCCAACTCCCCCATTTCCTCCAATTCCCCCAACTCCTCCCTCTCTTCCCAATCCCGAATCCCGAATCAACCATGAATGAGCAACAAATCCATCTACTCAATCCTCAAGCGACTTTTAACTTCGGTAAGCAATTAGGAGAAACTCTCCCTTCAGGAAGCGTAATTTTACTTCAAGGTGACTTAGGTGCGGGAAAAACCACCTTGGTACAAGGTATCGGCGCTGGATTAGGTATTACTGAATCGATTGTTAGCCCTACTTTCACTTTAGTTAACGAATACCTCGAAGGCAGATTACCTCTTTATCACCTGGATCTTTATCGTCTCGGTGCAAACGAAATTGAGGGTATTTACCCGGAAACCTATTGGGAAGGAATCGAAGTTTCTCCAGGAATTACGGCGATTGAGTGGGCGCAACGTTTACCTTATCAGCCTGCTGCTTACCTAGATTTGCGACTTTCTCTCTCGCCAGAATTAGGACGAATCGCAACTTTGCAGTTCGTGGGAATCAGCGATCGCGATCGCTCTTTCCTCCCAAAAATCTTAACTTAACTTATTCCATTATCACGAAAATCTTTCTTTGTCAAACCATTATCAAGAAATAATGATAATTAGTAACTAATTACCAAGCTCATAATCTCATTTAAGTTTAACTTAGTTTTAAACAACAACAAAGTTGTTTTTCTTTGAGAAATAACAGTTCCATTTTAATTATAGCCCAGCTTAATTACTATTAACTAAAATTCAAATCAAAAAACATCGATAACAAAAGCTAATTTGGACAAATTGGCAAACATAAAATTCCAGAAAGCCAGGTAAACCAAGAGCAAAGCCAAATTCAGCAACCAGGAATTTATGAGAAAAGTTAAAAAAACTTAAAAGAAAAGATATAAGAATATTTGCAAAAAAAACCTCATTATCCTAGCTCTTTTCTCAATATTTAGTTAGCCTAGTAAGTAGGAAACAATTCCTAGTCAAACGCAACAAAAATAGGGGTAAGAAAATGTTAGAACAATGGCAAGAATTTACCCAAGGCGAATGGAACCAACAAATCAACGTTCGGGACTTCATCCAAAAGAACTATACCCTCTACACAGGAGATGAGTCCTTTTTAGCCAATCCCACAGAGCGTACCGAAACCCTCTGGGATAAAGTAAAATTCTTAATGAAGCAAGAGCGGGAAAAAGGAATACTCGACGCAGAAACCGAAATTCCCACCAGCATTACCGCCCACGCACCCGGTTACATTGCCCAAGATTTAGAGCAAATAGTCGGCTTACAGACAGAAAAACCGCTCAAACGAGCAATAATGCCCTTTGGTGGCATCCGAGTCGTCAAACAATCCTTAGAAGCATACGGTTACGAACTCGATCCTACCACCGAAGCAATCTTCACCAAATACCGCAAAACCCATAACGACGGCGTATTTTCCGCCTACACTCGGCAAATGCGAGAAGCAAGGCGTTCTGGGATCATTACCGGATTACCCGACGCTTACGGTCGCGGACGGATTATCGGAGACTATCGCAGAATAGCATTGTATGGGAGCGAACATTTAATTGTCGAGAAGCGATCGCAACTCGAATCCCTCGAACTAGACGTAATCGACGAACCCACAATTCGCCTCCGCGAAGAAATTTTCGAGCAAATCAAAGCCCTCAAAGAATTGCAAGAAATGGCGGCTGGTTACGGCTGCGACATCTCTCAACCTGCGGCTAACACCAAACAAGCAATACAGTGGACATACTTCGGCTATCTCGGCGCTGTCAAAGAACAAAATGGCGCAGCCATGTCATTAGGACGAGTTTCCACCTTCCTCGACATCTACATTAATCGTGACCTCAATCAGGGTAGCCTTAGCGAAGCCGAAGCCCAAGAATTAATCGACCACTTCGTCATGAAACTGCGGATGGTACGCTTTCTCAGGACACCAGACTACAATCAATTATTCTCCGGCGATCCTACCTGGGTAACAGAATGTATCGGTGGAATCGGATTAGACGGTCGTCCCTTAGTCACCAAATCCAGTTTCCGCTTTTTACACACTTTATACAACCTCGGTGCCGCACCAGAACCCAACTTAACTGTACTGTGGTCAGAAAAACTGCCCGCAAACTTTAAACATTATTGCGCCAAAGTTTCTGAAGATACCAGTTCAATTCAATACGAAAACGACGACTTAATGCGAACTTACTACGGTGATGATTATGGTATCGCTTGCTGTGTCTCCGCAATGCGTCTCGGTAAGCAAATGCAATTCTTTGGGGCGCGGGCGAACCTAGCCAAAGCCTTATTATATGCAATCAACGGCGGTAAAGACGAAAAATCTGGTCAACAAGTAGCACCCCAGTTTGCACCGATTACCACAGAATATCTTGACTACGAGGAAGTAGTCGTTAAATTCGACCAAATCATGGAATGGTTAGCGAAGTTGTACGTCAATACCCTCAACGTCATCCATTATATGCACGATAAATATTGTTACGAACGCTTGCAAATGGCATTGCACGATCGCGACGTTTATCGGACAATGGCTTGCGGTATTGCAGGTTTGTCAGTAGTTGCAGATGCTCTCTCAGCAATTAAACATCGGCAAGTCAAAGTAATTCGTAACGCCGCAGGTTTAGCCATAGACTACGAAATTGAAGGCGATTATCCCAAATTTGGCAACAACGACGATCGCGCCGACAAAATCGCCGTCAACTTAGTCAGCGACTTCATGAACAAACTCCGCAAACAGAAAACCTATCGGGATGCAACCCCTACCCAATCAATTTTGACAATTACCTCCAACGTCGTTTACGGTAAGAAAACCGGAAACACCCCCGACGGACGCAAAGCCGGAGAACCCTTCGCCCCAGGTGCAAACCCAATGCACGGACGAGACACCAAAGGTGCGATCGCTGCCTTAGCATCCGTCGCCAAACTTCCTTACGAATCCGCCCAAGACGGAATTTCCTACACCTTCTCCATCATTCCCGAAGCATTAGGAAAAACCGCAACCAACAAACAGCAAAACCTCACCGGAATGTTAGACGGTTACTTCTGCGATCGCGGACATCATCTCAACGTTAACGTCTTCAACCGCGAAACCCTCTTAGACGCAATGGATCATCCCGAAAAATATCCCCAACTCACAATCCGCGTCTCAGGTTACGCCGTTAACTTTATCAAACTCACCCGCGAACAACAACTAGATGTAATCAATCGTACCTTCCACGATCGCTTCTAACTCTCTATTCTCTTCCTGAAACTCCCCTCTCTCTATCTCCGAGAGAGGTGGGGACAGGAATTCACCCCAACCCCCAATCCCCAATCCCCAATGCCCAATCCCCAATCACCAATCCCCAACAGTGCGCGTTCCCTAGCG
>JAWQFW010000382.1:0-3457 GCA_035968095.1 Oscillatoria sp. PMC 1068.18 | reverse complement strand
AGAGTAAATGTTCGTAAGACGATTCCTGGTAATTACCAAAACCGACCACACCGACCACACTTCCAACACCCCCAAAACTTCCAAAACCCCCAAAACTTCCAACACCAACACCTAGTCCCCAACATTCGAGTAAGCGCCTTTGACTTGGGAATTAACGCCACTTTGCCAGGTAGAATCGTTAATAGTTTGCCAATTGAGGTTAGCCGCTAAAGAGGTAGGATTAGGTGCGCTACTGAAACTGACGCTAACTCTATTGACGTAGATGGGAATAATTTGGACTTGACGCAGTTCGAGGGTATCTAAATCAAATAAAGCACGTCCAATGATATTTTCGGCTTTGGGAAGCAGGGAAGGATGAATAAAATTACCCAAACTTTCAAACATTACGCCTTTTTTGCCTCTTTCTGACTCAACGACGCGAACGGGTTTCCAAACGTGGGGTCCGTGTCCAAAAACGAGATCTCCGTCGAAATATTTGATGAATTTTACGCCGATGTTAGTTAATTGCTGTTGAGTTTCGCTTGTCCAACTGTGCATTGCGAGGATACGAAGATCTGCATCGGCATCTCGGAGCGATCGCAAAACTGTCAATTCGTCTTTAATGCAAGTAACATAGGTACAGTCTCCCTCGGCGATATATAAACTCGCAAAGGCGACTTTCACTGGACGACCTTTAATATTTAAAGTCTTGACAGTTGCTTCTTTCTGGGTTCCGACTCCATCCCAAAGCCAGTTAGCGCCTGTTTCTTGACTTAAACGTTCCATTTGACGGGCGGAAACCGCAGCCCCATTTAAACCTTCTTCTGCACTGGGACAATCTCTGGTATGGTTATTAGCTAAACCGATTAAATTGAAGCCGCGTTCGTAAGCTTTAACTAAGTTATCGGGATGGGACATAAAGGCAAATGAACTTGGTCCCAATGCTGCCCAAAATTGGTTACAGCGAGTCCCAACTGTGGTTTCCCAATTGATGAAAGTTAAGTCCCCGCGATATGATTTTCCGGTAGCATCGAAGGCATCTAAACGCTGTCCAAAATCGGCGGGAACTCCTTGAGGTAAGTTTTGATTTAAGTTTAATGGTTGTTGGTGGGTAAGCGCCATTGCTGCATCACCAACTCCCCGGATATCGAGGAATTCTCCTGCTAAATCTTTATCGAGAGGGACGGGTTTTAAGTCGTCGTTGGGGTTGGATTGATTTGTTTCTTGAGAAACACTAACTGCTACTATTGGGGTTTCTGGTTCGGGTAAGGAAGAAGGAGTGGGTTTAACTTCAGGTTCGCTTGGTTGATTTGATTCGATGGTACTGGTTGGGGGTGTAGTTGCGGTTTCTTGTTCTTCAGGAAGTCCACTACATCCGATAGTTAAGAAAAAGCTACTGACGAGACAAAATAAAATCCCAAAAGTTTTGGTATTTTTCATTACAAAAGTCCGGGGTGGCAAGAAATTACTTTAAATTTTGATAGCTTACTATATTTCTTTGCATCTTGGGATGTTATTTTCCGGATTGGATGATTTTTAATTACCAGCGATAATTGAGAAGTTTTTAACTAGGCGGTGGTTGACTAGGATAGGGTAACATTGGCTTGGGGAAATAAGCGCGATCGCATTTCTGTAAGCCTCCGATTGATTTACCATCAGTTGCTAATTGTCTATACTCGGATTGGGTTGTTGCAGCTACGAGGGTTATGCTTCAGTAAATTTTCGTTGTTGATGAGCATCTGGTTAGCAATCTTCTTCTAGACTGGGATTATTAAGCTTGGAGGTGTTAAGATGAGCGATCGCGATAAAAATGCGGAAAAAAATGTTATTGATGTTGAACCGGGTACTCTCCTGTTTATCGTGGTTCTGGTTTTGCTGTTACCATTGCTGGTGATGGGTTTTCTGTTTCAGTAGCTTGAATTTGGTTGTCGCGCAATCGCGATCGGCAAAATTTTTGCTAATTTAGAGTTATGGTTTCGGCGCGATCGCACGCAGTTTCCAGGTTTTGATTATTCTCCTCTCTCTCCTGAAAAATTAATTTTGCCAAAATCCTTGACAAATTTGCGCTAATAACTGCTATAATAGCAAAGGTTAACACATTGGGGTGTAGCCAAGTGGTAAGGCAGCGGGTTTTGGTCCCGCCATTCCTAGGTTCGAATCCTAGCACCCCAGTTCAGAAGGAAGGCTGCTGAAGCGGTCTTTTTTTATATTCTTCAATAAAAAATAGTCATTCCAGTGATAAATTCTGGCAGTTTATTTGAGAGTAATTCTGGAACAAACCTAGCTGCCGCTAAATCAGAACTATTGTAAGCAGAAAAAAGCTGGTTTTGGTTTAACTATGTCTAGAAGAAATTTATTAATTTGGCGATCGCCCTTAAATTTGATTTTAGTAGTTTTGCTTGCATCTTGCCAGGGACAGCCGATAGAGAAACTGGACACTGATGACGCGATATCTGATAAAAATCCTACTCCTACCAGACCAATTACCGATCAGAATCCTAGCCCTACCACACCAATTACCAAAACACCAACAATTCCTGTATCCAATAATTACACAACTTACGAAAATAAGCAATGGGGGTTTAGTTTCGACTATCCTCAAGGGTTGGTTATTGACGAGAGAAGAACTTCGATCGAGCCTTCAGTTTTAGATATAGTAGAATTATGGACCCAAGAGGACGATCGCGCAATTCAGGCTGGTAAATATCAAGAGGGAGAATATCCTCCTAATCTTATTGTTTCTATCCATCAAAACCCCCAAAATTTGTCATTACAAGCATGGGTAGAAAATACGAATTGGTTTGTTGCACCAAATAACTTTACACCGATAACTGTTGCTGGTAAAGAAGGCTTTAAGTTTCAGTCAACAGGATTGTATGAATTTGAATATATTGTCATTCCTTTCAATAATTCTCAACAAATTATTGCTCTTGGTTTTGCTAAAGGTAGTGACAGTGAAGCTGAGTATAGACAAGCATTTACAAGCATAATCGATACTTTACAATTAGTAAATAAATCTCAGTCTAGTTTACAGTTTGAAGATTACCCAGCAAGCGAAATTTTTACAGGTAATCCTGCGAATATAGATTTTAATAGTCATCCCCAAGCGCGAAGATTTCGTACAGCATTACAAGAGGGTATTAAAGATGGTGCTAATTTTGCAGGAAAGTATGCTGTTGTCACGATAGGATGTGGAACTTCTTGTCAACAAATTGCGATTGTTGATGTTTCTACAGGAAAAGTATTTATGTCTGAAGTTGGTTCAGAATTGGGTGTTAATCATCGTTTAGATAGTCGTTTATTAGTCATTAATCCCCCAGAAAATCTGGGAGATATCGATATTCAAAATGGGGTAAGAACTCAATATTTTGTTTGGGAAAATAACAGTTTGGGATCGCTAAATTAAGAATAATTAAAGCAAGTTAAACAATTGAGTTTAAATGATTTAAACTAATTTTTATCTTGCTTGCTTGCTTGC
>JAWQFW010000381.1:0-3462 GCA_035968095.1 Oscillatoria sp. PMC 1068.18 | reverse complement strand
GGTTAAGTTAGTTATATTTGAATCCATGAAATTTAGCGCTCGATTTTGAAAAAAACAGAACAACATTACAGCTAAAAAATTTTGAGGTTAGATCAAAAATGACTGATTTTATTGAAATAAATTTAGAAAAGAAGATTTTGAGTAAAGAAACACTGGAACAAAAAACAGAAGTAACTAAAACAGTTACTCCTGTAACTAAAGTTAGTAGTAATGAGCTTCGGGAGATCGATCGCGAATATCTTTCTTGGGGAGATACTGTACATTACCAAAAAAGACCGATTATCGTTAATGGCTGTAAAGGTGGACTGGTTTTTGATGATGAGGGAAATTCCTATTTAGATACAGGAATGTGGCATTCTAGTTGTAATTTTGGCTACCGAAATCCTGAAATTGAGTCCGCAGTTATCCAACAAATGACTGTTTTACCGCAAGCTAATGGAGACTTTTTACATCAGGAAAAACTCTTACTTGCTAAACAAGTTGTTGATGCAATTTATGAAAGAACGGGAGTAAAAGGTCGAGTATCTTTTAATGTTGGTGGAGCTTTAGTAGTCGAAGATGCCCTGAAAATAGTCCGCAAAAATACAGGTAAAAATAAAGTGGCGGTAATGATGGGAGCTTATCATGGGCGTTCTTTAGGTACTCTCAATCTTTCGAGTAGCCATCGCTATCGGGAATATTATAACGAATTTCCAGAAAAGTCGATTATGTTCCCTTTTGCTAACTGTCAGCAATGCTTTTATGAAAAAGAGCGAGAAACCTGCGATCTTTACTGTGCGAAAATGATTCGTAAGGCATTTTCTAATGAGTATTATGGGATTGCGAGTGCTAACAGTTCAGAAGTAGGCGCTGTTGTTATTGAACCTTGTCAAGGTCGGGGTTATACGATTCCTCCGAAAGACTTTTACCGTAATTTTGTTGACGACTTGAAACAGCGAAATATTCTGGTGATTGATGATGAAATTCAAGTCGGGATGTATCGAACTGGGAAGCTATTTGCTTTTGAACATTTTGGTTTTGTACCTGATATTATTACCCTGAGTAAATCATTTACAAATGGATTGAGTCCAGTGAGTTTAGTTTGGGCGAGAGAAGATTTGGTACATCCGGAGAAATTTAGTCCAGGTCATGCTCATAGTAACTTTGCTAATCATCCTCTGGGAACGGCTTCTGGTTTGGCTTCATGGCGTTATATGTTAGCCCAGGACTATGAAAGATCAATTCCTGAAAAAGGTCAATATTTCCTGGAGCAATTGCAAAAACTGCAAGCTCGTTATCCTTTTGTGTATAGTGTGGATGGGCTAGGATTATTGCTCAACATGGTATTTGCTGATGAGCAAGGGCAACCCTACCAAGATTCAGCCAATTTAGCTGCGGCGATCGCGCAAGATCATGACTTCGTTTGGGATAATCAAACTTGGCGGATGATTCTGCAAACTGGTGGTTATAACTTGAATGTGCTTAAATTTGCCCCTCATCTAGATATTACTTACGAAGAGATCGATCGTCACATTGGGGTACTCGACCAAGTGCTACAAAAGCTAGGAAATGCGATCGCTAATTCATAAATGCTTGACTTCCGCTCAGATTGTAGCTTAAGTTAGTAAAATTTGAGTTAAATAGTTAATTAGCAACAGACGGTGGATGCTAAGTAGATCCGTGGCGAGGTAATCTTTTTCCACCATCTGTAATACCTATTCTCTGAAATTGCAAAAAAGATATGAAAGCAGCCGTTTTATCCCAATCTAAACAACTAGAAATTCGTCAAGTTCCGATTCCAACTACTTCCCAACCAGAAGAATTAGTTGCTGATGTTAAGTTTGTTGGCGTTTGCAAAACCGATCAACAATTGATGCAAACGGGCATCGAAAAAGATTGTATTTTAGGTCATGAAGTAGTTTGTTCTATACCTAATAGAACTGAACATTTTGCCTTGAACAATGAGCTTTCTTGTGGGGAATGTAGTTATTGCCGCGAAGGATTAACCAGCCATTGCCTAAATCTTAAGGAACTAGGAGTTAATGAGGATGGTGGGTATACGGAAAAAATGTGTGTTCCCGAAAAGGCTTTATATCCATTTCAATTTTCTAATCCAGCTTTAGGAGTTTTAATTGAACCTTTAAGTTGTGCTATTCATGGCTTTAAGCGGATTTTAGCAACTCAGAAATTACTGGCTGTTTCTCAACCAAAAACTTTAGTCATAGGTGGCGGAATTTCCGGAACATTAATGACTTATCTGCTGCACAATTCTGCTGAGTTCCAAGGAGAAATCGCTCTTTACGATCTTACGCCAAAACCCTTACCCTGGTTAGAAAAACTAGGAGTAGAGAGAATTGCCAAACCGGAAGCAGATCGCTCTCATTTAGTAATTGAATGTTCTGGTTCACCAGGAGGATTAAAAACAGCTTTTGACCTGGTGCGAAAAGGTGGTCTAGTCTTTATTTATGGCGTTCCTAAACCCGATCTTAGTTTACCAATGTCTCCCCATGAATTATTTATGCAAGAAGTAGCGGTTTTAACTTCTTTTGCCGGGGCAACCGAGGAAACTATTACCGCAGCGATCGCGTATATCAAAAACGACGAAGCCTTTTTT
The DNA here is from genome assembly GCA_035968095.1 of Oscillatoria sp. PMC 1068.18. Classification (GTDB taxonomy): domain Bacteria; phylum Cyanobacteriota; class Cyanobacteriia; order Cyanobacteriales; family SIO1D9; genus IIICB1. Next base: position 869 of record JAWQFW010000381.1, on the reverse strand, counting down.
GAGAAACTGCTAGGAAAATTTATCCCCCTCGAACAACTATCTGAGGAGTTAACTCATTGGAGTCCTCAACCAGGAACCAGAACTGTTGTGGATTTAAACGCTTAAAGGATTTTGATGCAGAAAAGACAGAAAGCCCTAATTTTTGACATGGATGGGTTACTTATCGATAGTGAACCATTGTGGCAACAAGCCGAAATCGAAGTTTTTGAAACCGTAGGGATTTCTTTAACAAAGACAATGACTACTGAAACAATGGGTTTGCGAACCGATGAAGTAGTTAAATATTGGGCTGAGAAATTCCCGGAAATTCCTTTAAATCAAGGGGAAATTGCGGAGAAAATTATCGAGAGAATGCAGGAATTAATCGTCACCGTGGGAGAAGCAATGCCTGGTGCGATCGCGACTGTGCAACTATGTCAAAAGCTGCAAGTTCCTTTGGCATTAGCGACTTCCTCTTCCCTTAATTTAGTCGCTTGTGTATTACAACGATTAGAATTAACTAATGTCTTTGAGGTAATTGCTTCAGCAGAAAAGGAACCCTTTGGCAAACCTCATCCTGCCGTTTATCTTACTGCCAGCGATCGCCTCGGCATCGCAGCCACCAACTGTATTGCCTTTGAAGACTCCCTCAATGGTGTCATCAGTGCGAAAGCAGCGAGAATGAAATGTATTGCTGTTCCTGCCCTCGAAACTCAAGCCGAGCCAGGTTTTGCCCTAGCTGATGTCACCCTAAATTCTCTCGAAGAAATTACTCAACTGAAGCTAGAGGAATTCCTGAAACTATAAGACGATTGACTATTAACTAGAGGTGCTGTTGACATCCTCACCGCCGTAAACGGACGGTGATTCCTAAACCTTACGATTTAAGT
>JAWQFW010000380.1:0-3486 GCA_035968095.1 Oscillatoria sp. PMC 1068.18 | reverse complement strand
CCAATCCCCAGTCCCCGATCGCTAATTAATCCATATCATCAAGATCGTCATCATCGTCATCGATATCGTAGTCGTCGGAATCTTCTACATCCATCAGTTCAGCAATTTCTTCTTCATCTTCATTGTTCTCAGTTTCCTCTTGCTCTTGACGAGCAATCAGACGACCTTCTGATTCTAACCAGTCAAGCAGCGAAGTTCCTTGCTTGAGAGGAATTACAGATGCTGGTTCATAACGAGGTTCTTGACGTAAAGAAGGATTATACATAAGGCAACTCTAAGCACAACATTCTGATTTTAACTTGCTAATTGTTAAAAAAACTTATCGGAAACTGATTAGGATCTCGTGCCAAGTTTATCTTTTTCGGGCGTAAGACCCTCGCTTTCAGCGACGGGATGTAAGCCCGCGATCACTTGACATCTTTACACAGTATTGTACCTCATGTAAGGTATAATGCTTTCATGTTAACAATGACTTACGAGTATAAACTTCAACCAACACTAGAGCAAATAGCAGCCATCGAGCAAACGCTCTTATTGTGTCGTTCTGTGTGGAACTTTGCGCTCAGGCAGCGTAAAGATTGGTGTGCTTCTCGCAAGTCTCCTGTTAACGCCTGTTCGATAGCATCTGAGTACATCATTCCTACCGACCAACCATTTCCCAACTATCATCGACAAGCTAAACAGTTAACAGAAGCTAAGAAAACTTCTGAGCGATTGAAAAATGCTCATTCTCAGGTGCTACAGCAGGTGCTGAGAACTCTAGATCGAGCATGGCAAGATATGCAGTCCAAGCGTTTGGGGTTTCCCAGGTTTAAGAATAAATATCGTTTGCGTAGCTTTGTTTTTCCTAAGCTCGGTGTCAATCCAGTTAGTGCTTGGGGCATTAAACTACCCAAGCTTGGCTTAGTTCGTTGGAGAATGTCTCGACCAATTCCCAAGGGGTTTGAAGTTAAACAAGCTCGGATAGTCAGGAAAGCTTCTGGCTACTTCGTAATGCTATCGCTACAGTTAGATGTCGATGTTCCTAGTCCGATGCCTCACGGTCATCCGCGAGGTTTGGATTTGGGCTACGACAAATTTGTGGCTACTTCTGATGGCGAAGAGATTAAACGTCCGCGATTTCTTAAGACTCTACAACGCAAGCTGAAATTGCTGCAACGTAGGTTGAGAAATAAACAGAAAGGGTCGAATAATCGCCATAAGCTAAATCAGAAAATAGCAAGATTACATCAGCGCATATCCGATACTCGTAAAGACTGGCACTTTAAACTAGCACATCACCTTTGTCGAGATACAGGAATGTTGTTTGTTGAGGACATAGACTTTCGTTCCTGGCAACGAGGAATGCTGTCAAAACATAGTGCCGATGCTGGTTTCGGTCAGTTTGTAAGTCTACTCAAGTGGGTAGCACAGAAAACAGATGTCTACTTTGGCAAGGTAGATAAAAACGGTACTTCGCAAACTTGCCCGAATTGTGGAACGCATACGGGCAAAAAGACTCTCGATGTTCGTATTCATAGCTGTCATCAGTGTGGGTATACAACCACAAGAGATGTAGCAGCAGCCCAAGAAGTTAAAAATCGAGGGTTAAAGGCGGTCGGGCAGGTCGTCTTTTGAAAATGTCTGTGGAGATGGTCTAGCGGGGGCAGTGGTCACACTGTCTAGCCAAGAATCTACGAAACAGAAAGCCTAAGTCGTGAGTCTTAGGAATCCCTCGCTAAAAGCGAGGGAGGATGTCAAGAAAGAGAAGAGATTGCAGAGGTTAGGAACTAATGAGTAAGAAAGAGGAATTACTGCAAGCGATCGCGGGAAAAAATCGTGGTTTGCTGGTGAAAGAGTTGGAAAAGGTGGCTATTCTTGCAGCGATCGCTCAACTTGAAGATTTTAACCCTACTCCCAGACCTGTCGAACGTCTCGATTTGCTCGAAGGTGATTGGCGCTTACTCTACACTACCAGTAAGGGTCTTTTAGGCTTTAATCGCGTTCCTTTGGTCGAAACTGGTCAAATTTATCAATGTATTCGCACTGATGGGACTAGAGTTTATAATTTTGCTGAACTTGGAGGTTTACCTTTTCTTGAAGGCTTAATTGCGGTTGCTGCTACTTTTGAACCTGTATCTGCCAAGCGGGTTAATGTTAAGTTTAATCGTTCAATTATTGGGCTACAAAAGTTTCTTAACTACCGTTCGCCTCAAGATTTTATTAAGCAAATTGAAGCCGGAAAAAAGTTTCCACCTGTTGATTTTAAAATTGAAAATCGCGAACAAAAAGGTTGGTTAGATATTACTTATCTCGACGATGATTTACGCATTGGACGCGGAAATGAAGGCAGCGTTTTTGTGTTAACTAAAGATAAATAATTTCTCTTATTTTTAGCTAATTTCATCTTGATAAACCGCAAGTTGTCGAAAATTTGGTTATAGTTTCTGTCTAGGTGGGTCAACCCCACCTCAATTTTTACTAATTTTTTTGGTTCATTAAATCATTGTTCAGCTAAATTAAAGTTATTCCATTTTAGTTAAATAAAACAATTATGTACGAACTCCCGCTACGTTTATCTCAAAGTCAACTTAACTTATTAGAAACTTGTCCCCGTAAATTCCAACATATTTACTTAGAACAATTAACTTCTCCGATTAGCCCGGAACAATTAGAAAAGCAAAACTGGGGTAGTCAATTTCACTTATTAATGCAGCAACGAGAATTAGGTTTACCGATCGAATCTATTTTAAGAGAAGATGAACAATTTGCACATTCTTTTAAATCTTTACTTGCTACGGCTCCGGAAATTTTAACACCTACTGAAAATGAATGGCGAGAAGCAGAACATTGTCGCACTCTCCAAATTAGAGATTACTTGCTTACTGTAATTTACGATTTACTAATTACTAACCAGGAAAAAGCACAAATTATTGATTGGAAAACTTATTTACAGCCGCCGAAAAAAATAAATTTAGCGAATAATTGGCAAACTCGTCTTTATCTTTATCTGTTAACAGAAACTTCAACTTATTTACCAGAACAAATTTCGTTAACTTATTGGTTCGTGAAGTTACCAACCAAACCCCAAAGTTATCAATTTAACTACAATAGTCAACAACACCAACAAACTAGAGAAGATTTAAATCAGTTATTAAAGCAACTAGATGAGTGGTTAGAACGTTACCATAATGAGGGGATTGATTTTCCTCAAGTTAACGAAAATAGCAGCGAGTGTAACTATTGTGACTTTGCGCTTCGCTGTCAGCGAGATGCAGCTAGCCGAGAAATAGAGAAAAGTAGAAATTGGCTGACCGAAGTGGATAAAATTGAGGAAGTATCGATTTAAGAGACTCAATTTGGTTATTTATTACTGTAGCTAAAGAAAACTGCCGCTAAGATAATTAAACCGAGTAAACTGAGAGGAACCCAAAAATTAATTACTTCAATCATCTTTTTTCTGGTTCAATAATTGGTAAATTAGCTTACAATTATAACCAATAAGTA
>JAWQFW010000379.1:0-3516 GCA_035968095.1 Oscillatoria sp. PMC 1068.18 | reverse complement strand
TATCGATATTTTTTAATTTATTTTTTGATTATTTTTATTCAATTTTAATTCGGCGAACACCTCATTTTAACTAATTAATTGAATAATTTCCTTTGCTGCGCGATCGCAAGCGCCTTTTGTTCCCAAACTTGCCCGCATTTCCTGGTATTTTTGCTGCATTTGTTCACGTCGTGCTGAATTTAATAATAATTCTGTTGCTGCTTGAAAAATCCTTTCTGGTGTCGCTTCTTCTTGTAATAATTCCGGGACAATTTCCTGCATTAAAACTAAATTTACAGGCGACATAAATGGAATCGAAAAATTGAGGATATTTCTTCCTAGCCACATAGTAACTGGATTAACTCGATAAATAACTACTTGGGGAACATTTAATAAAGCTATTTCTAAATTAACAGTCCCCGATTTCGTAATTGCTAAATCTGCCGCCGCGATCGCAGTTAATGTCTTTCCCTTGACGATGGTTGCTTGAAGCTGATATTTTGCTAAATTAGCTTGAATAGGCTCATAAAACCGCTCATTTGACAAGGGAATCAAAAATTGAGCTTGTGGAAACTGAGCTTGTAATTTTTGGGCTGTAGAGAAGATAACCGGAAGCAGATATTTCAACTCTTGTTGACGAGAAGCCATAACCAGGGCGATCGCCAAGCGATCTTCAGCAATACCCAACTCCTTTCTCGCCGCCTCTCGACGAGGTGCAGTTTCCATGCGATCTAACAACGGATGTCCCACCCAACGAACCTTTACCCCTTTTTCCTGAAAATAACGCCCCTCAGCCGCAAAAATCGCCAACAGAAGGTCAGTTATTTCCACAATCCGACTCGTATTTCCTAAAGGCGGCGACCAAACCCATTCTTGAGGAGCAATGTAATAAACTATCGGTACTTGAGGCAAATATTTTTTGACATCAGAACCAATTGCTAGATTTGGACTGAGATAATCGATTAAAACGATCAAATCCGGCGGATTTTGCCGTAGATATTTTTTCGCGCAACGTTGAATTTGGAGAGTAGGTAAAACAAAAGGTATTGATTCGAGAATACCCACCGAACCAATATTTGTCGTCTTACCCAGTAGAATTGCCCCGGCTGCTTCCATACGATCTCCACCCAAGGCAAAAATTTCTAATTCCAGGTTATTGTCCTTTGCTTGGCGTTGCAAAGCCTCAATTAGCAGCGCCCCTTGTAAATCGCCGGAAACTTCACCCGTACTAATAAAAATACGCATTATCCAGTTAGTAGTTAGCAGTTAGCACGTAGCCCCAATCGCCAAAAGAGGAGTGTTGGGGGTATGGGAGGTGTTGGGAGTGTTGGGAGTGTTGGGGGTGTTGGGAGTATTGGGAGTGTTGGAAATAATCAATATTTACTCCCCCATCTCTTCCATATCCTCCTTGTCTCCCATATCCTCCTTGTCTTCCAATACCTCCAACTCCTCCCATACCTCCAATTCCTCCCAATCCCCAATCCCCAATCCCCAACAGTGCGCGTTCCCTAGCGCCCGCAGGTGGCGCGGGGTCGCACTGCAATCCCCAGTCACCAATTCCCAATCGCTAATGACGCTTACCAGGAATCAAACCCCGATAACCGGGAGAAGTAGAAACTTGGAGAAAGCGACGCAAATGTTGTAAATATTGGCGATCTGGGAGTAAATCCAACTCTTCGAGAGAGCGACCAAAATTGAGATCCGAACGATAGAGAATGCGGAAAGCTTTTTTGAGTAAATTAATGTCATCAGGAGAAAAACCCTTGCGTTGTAAACCGACTAAATTCAGCGATCGCACCCGCGCCGGATTTCCTTCTACTAACATAAAAGGTGGTACATCGCGATCGATGCGACTCATCGCACCCAACATCGCCAAACTCCCAATCCGAACAAACTGATGAATACCTGTTAAACCGCCAATTATCGCTTTTGATTCGATCTGTACGTGACCAGCGATCGCCACATTATTAGCAACAATCACCTCATCTTCAATCAAACAATTATGAGCCACATGGACATAAGCCATCAGTAAATTATTATTACCAATAATCGTCGCCTCGCCCTCATTTGTTGCCCGATTGATAGTCACATATTCACGAATTCGATTCCCGTCGCCAATTTTCACCCAACTATTTGCACCGCGATATTTCAAATCTTGGGTTTCCAATCCAATCGCAGCACCGGGAAAAATCCGATTACCCACACCAATTTCCGTCGCTCCTTCAATTATTGCATGAGAACCGATAGTGGTTTCGCGATCGATTTTGACGTTTTCCCCAATGACTGCATAAGCCCCCACTTGTACTGTCGGGTGTATTTGAGCATTAGGGTGAATAACAGCAGTAGGATGAATCAATGTCTTCAACGGGCAACTCCGATGAATCTTCAAGGGTGCAATTTTATTTAATCGTAGCTAGTAGCACATCGAGATGCGTTACCAAAATTGGCAAGAGCGATTAGCATGGTGGCTGTGCTACCCCAAAAAGGTGATTGGGCATTCTTTTCCTAGTAACCTAGGCGGTGAGCGATCGCTCTTTTCCAGACTAATCAGCCAAAGAAAAGAGCATTTCACCTTCTGCGGCTAATTCGCCATCAACAACTGCGCGTCCTTGCATCTTGGCAAAACGACCGCTTTTAAAGCGTAACAGTTCCACTGTCATCTCCAGGCGATCGCCGGGAACAACAGGACGACGAAAGCGGAATTTATCGATTCCGGCGAACATGAAAAAGCTACCTGCCATTTTCGGTAACTGAATTAAAACAATACCACCTACTTGTGCCATTGCTTCAACAATTAACACTCCGGGCATAATTGGATTACCGGGAATATGTCCTTGAAACTGAGGTTCGTTGAAGCTAATATTTTTAATCCCGACGGCTTTTTCTCCGGGAACATAATCAATAATTTTGTCTACTAAAGCAAAAGGATAGCGGTGAGGTAGCAGTTGATGGATTTCTGTCACCGTAAAAGTGGTTTTCACGTCCTGCTGTGGGACAGTTGTTTCAGTTTCCTCTGCGGTAGAGTTGAGGCTGTTGGTTTGGTTAACATCAGTGAGTGTGGACATAGTGAGTACGAATTGAATTGATTTTGATTCAAGAAGTGAATAAACCGCGTAGCTGCTGTGCCAATTTGACGTGCAGTTTGTGACTAGCTTTGTAGGCGAGATAATGGGCTACGGGGATTGTTCCCAGTAAACTTAAATCTCCTACTAAGTCTAAAAGTTTATGACGTACTGGTTCATTTGCAAATCTTAGGGGAGGATTAAGCCAGCCTGTATCGCTGCAAACCAAGGCGTTGTCTAGGCTACCGCCTTTGATTAATCCTGCTTGACGCAGTTGTTCGATCTGAGAAGCTAAACCAAAAGTTCTCGCGGGGGCGATCGCATCAGCAAAGCTTTCTTGACTTGGTGTCCAACTGTACCATTGTTTGCCGATCGCCGCTATTTCAAAGTCAATTCCGTAAGTAAAAATTGTTTCTGGTGCAGGTAAAGCGGCGACAAAAGCATCGTCTTCGCGTACCCAAATTGGGGATTGGGG
>JAWQFW010000378.1:0-3549 GCA_035968095.1 Oscillatoria sp. PMC 1068.18 | reverse complement strand
ATTGGGAGACAAGGAAGAGTAAATGGTTGGTAAGATGTCTGTTGGTAATTTCCAAAACTGACCATACTTCCAAAACCCCCAACACTCCCAACACCCCCAACACTCCTCTTTCGGGGATTGGGGATTGGGGACTGGGAATTGGGAAAATACTTAGGGAAATGCGGCTACGTGCTAACTATTCACTATTCGCTGATTTTTTGTTGCATCTCTGCGTAAGCGGCATAAACACCTTGAACGTTATACCAATTCAAAAAAATACGAGCAATTTCTAAGGCTAATTGTGGCTTACCTTGGTCGATTAACCATTGTAATACAGGAGCCATTGTTTTTTCGTTCAATTTACCGCCGAGAGAAAGAATTCCCCATAATAAACGATGTAAAATTGTCATTTGAATCATCATTTTTACTTCCCAGGTAGGATGTTTTTGATAGAAAATTACACCCATCCGTCCCCGTTGAATTTCTCGATCAATTAGTTGGGGAATATCTGCTAAACTAAAAGCTGGATGCCAATGATAGCCGACGGCTTCGGGACATTTAATCAGTTTTAAACCGAGTTTTTTTAGTCTCACACCCAATTCCAAGTCTTCCCAACCGTAGAGTTGAAATTGAGTGTCAAAAAGTCCTGCTTCCAGTAGCCATTTTCGCGCGATCGCCACATTCCCCGTTGCAAAATAAGCAGCAGAATAATCGGTAATTTTATACGGTTCTGAGGTAGGATGCTCAAAGTTACAAGTGTTAATCACCCAACCGTAGGTAAAAATTCGCTCTGTTTCTGCATACCCCTTGACTAAAGCGTCGGCGTGTGCTTGTAAAAAATTTTCGGTGACAACTAAATCGCTATCAATAAAAATAATTGTCTCACCCTGTGCCTTTTCTACGCCTAAATTTCTTGCCGCAGCCGCACCTTGATGACTTTGCAAATAAGTAGTAACATGAGGAAATTCAACTGAATGTTTAGCTAACCAAGCTAAAGTTCCATCAGTTGAACCATCATCAACCACAATAACTTCATAACCCTCAACAACACTATTAATTTTCAGTTGTTGATTCTCTAAAGATCGCAAACACTTTTCGAGAATTGGGAGACGATTATAAGTAGGAATAACAATACTAAAAAACAAAGACACCTCGACAATTTAACTAACAAATAATTGTAACTCTGATCTTGCTTTGCGTCTTTGCGCCTACTCTCCGAGAATTACTAACGCTGAATGGGATAAGAAACCGAGAATTACTGCTAACGTTAGATTATTAATACATTTCAGTCAACGAAAACCACTTTGATGTCTAAATTATTTTTAGCGATCGCCATTTTCTCCACTCTTGCCATTAGCACTCCTTCCGTTACTTTAGCAGAAGCCATCCCAGTCGCTCAAGCCCCCAACTGTAACAATCCTCAAACCCAAAGCGAAATGAATCAATGTGCAGCGATCGCCTCTCGAAACAGCGATCGCCAACTTAATCAAGTTTATCAACAACTATTACCCCGTTTGTCAAGCTCTCGGAAACAAAAATTAATCCAAGCCCAACGCGCTTGGATAACCTTCCGAGACACAAGTTGCGAATTCGAGAGAAGCGAATTTGCAGGTGGAAGCATCGAACCTGCAATTTACAATGGTTGTTTAGCAAACTTAACCCAAAGACGCACCCAAGAATTAGAACAATATTTACAGAGTACCCGCAGATAAGAATTCAATAATCTTTTCCCCCCTATTCGCTGAAATAGTTTAAAATTGTAGTGCGAGCAAAATGCTCACTTTTAACTATGGTTAATTATTAGGATTCAATTTAAAATTGTGTCAGAAATGTTAGAAAAAACGCTACAAATTAAAGAAAATTTGATAGATTTTGTCCTCGATGCAGAAGGAGATTTAGCTGTTGCATTAGAAGCTTATGCTGCGGCTAATGCAGCAAAAACTTCAGCTAATCCTTTAGTTCAACGTCAAATGACAATCGATGCTTTTGCTTGTGAAGGAAAAGTTAACGAAAAAACACCGCTTGATTTATTTATTTCTGAATCAGAATTAGCATCAGAGGAAGCAAATTTAGTTAATAGTTGGCAACGCTGCTTTGCGGGTTTATTTGAAATAGTCAATATTTCAGGCAACAGTTTTGAATTAATGAATTGGTTAACTGCAAAAAAATATCTTGTTAAGCAACCAGACAAGCAAAAACTCAAAGAAATGGAGCGTTTTAAGCCAGGAGAAATCTTGCTAACTCGCATTGCACCGCTTAACGAAACAGAATGGTTTTTCTTTAGCCCTTATGTCGCAATGGGTAAATTAGGAAAACCAAAATTAGCAGTTGCGATCGGAAATTTCAAAGAAAACTATAAAATTAATCTTTATGGTGATGCACCAGAATTGTTAGAGGAAGCTTGGGAGTCAGTAGCTACTTATCATCAAGAATTTATCGATTTTTTTGGTGCAGAAAAAACTACCCTTTCTGGTTATGAATTAAACAAAAAATTAGCTGAAATCCAGGATAAAATGGTCAAAAATCGCTTAAAAGCGGCGGGAATTGACGAATCAAAATCTTTAGGAGAATTAGCCGCAGAAGCGGGAGTTTCCGAAGCAGAAATTACCGCAGCCGCAGCCGAATCTGGCGCAGATACCAAAGAAGTTGCGAAAATGTTCAAAAGTGGTAGTAAAATGATGCTACCGAAAGTAGAGTTACCCGAAGAAATTAAAAGAGCAAACGAAGTAACAGCATTTTCTCATCCGCGTTGGGGACAAATGTTTATCCCAACTTATACAGAATTTACCCAAATTCTGACTAATTCCGACTGGGAAAATAATCCTCAAGCTGCTTCCTTGGTAAGACAATATTTGCAAAACCCGAAAATTAATTATTTTGTTTGGGAACAATTAGCTGAAGCATATCCGACGCAATTAGAGCAACTTTTACAAACAATTTTAGAGCGTCCTAATTTTAACTTAAAACAAGATTTACCCAGTTTACTCAAAGAATATGATAAACCTCTAGAACCAGAATTGCCAGAATCAGCTAGCGTCCCCGTTCATTTACACAATTTATTCCAAGAAGCCGTCGCGCAACTTAATAAGTCGAAGTCGAAATCAAAAGGGAAAAAGAAAAAAAGCAAAGGTTTTCAATAGCTATTCTGTATAGATATTCTGTAGAGACATTTCATGCAACTAAAAACCTCTCCCCCAACCCCTCTCCTACAAGGTGAGGGGAGAAGAATTACCGACTCAAAATATTAACTACTTGGGGGGTTAGGTTATACAATTGCTGATTATTAAGGCTTAATTTTACTAAAAAAAACGCTCCCTCCGAAGACTAGGAGAGAGAGCTTAGTTGAAATGGTTGGTATGGTGTGAGGAGCAAACAAAGCAATTCTTGTTTGCGTTACTATACAGCATAATCACTCGATGTGACGTGGATTTGACAACCAGATGACAATTTTCTCACAAAAATTGGGGATTGGGGTTTTCAGTGAACAGTGAACAGTTAGCAGTGAACAGTTTATCTCCCTTGTCCCCCTTGTCTCCCTTGTCCTCCTTGTCCCCCTTATCTCCCTTGTCC
>JAWQFW010000377.1:0-3556 GCA_035968095.1 Oscillatoria sp. PMC 1068.18 | reverse complement strand
GTTTTACCAACATTTACTCTTCCAACTCCTCCGTGTCTCGCATTTCCTCCTAGTCCCCCTTGTCTTCCCAGTCCCCAGTCACCAGTCACCAGTCACCAGTCACCAGTCTCCAGTCCCCAGTCCCCAGTCCCCAGTCTCCCAATACCCCAGTCTCCAATTAAAGGTGTGGTTGTGATAACTTCGCAAATTTCGACAATTCAAAATTCTCAGTCTGAAGAAGAAATTCTTGATGTTTCGATTGTGGTGCCGATTTACAATGAGGTGGAAAGTTTACCTCATTTGCTGGAATATCTCGCGCAAATTCTTCAAGAAAATCAACTCAGTTACGAAATTATTTGTGTGGATGATGGTTCTAGTGATGGTTCTACAGAGTTGTTGAAAGAGATCGCACAAAAGCAGAATAATGTTAAGGCGGTGATTTTACGGCGTAACTATGGGCAAACTCCAGCAATGGCGGCAGGATTTAAGTATGCTACAGGAAAGGCGATCGCCACTTTGGATGCTGATTTACAAAACGATCCGGCTGATATCCCGATGCTGTTGTCGAAGTTAGCTGAGGGCTACGATTTAGTCAGTGGTTGGCGCAAAAAGAGACAAGATGCGGCTTTGACTCGTTTACTTCCCTCGAAAATTGCTAATTGGTTAATTGGACGAGTGACAGGGGTGAGAATCCACGATTACGGTTGTTCTCTGAAGGCTTATCGTCAAGAGTTGGTGGCAGATTTACATCTTTATGGCGAGTTACATCGATTTTTGCCTGCTTTGGCTTTTATTGAGGGGGCGAGAATTGCTGAGTTACCAGTGCGTCACCATGCTCGTCGTTTTGGTAAAAGTAAGTATGGTTTGGGGCGAACTTTTCGAGTGTTGATGGATTTGTTGACCATTTGGTTTATGAAGAAGTTTCTCACTCGTCCGATGCACGTTTTTGGTTCGCTGGGTTTGCTGTTGATGTTTGTGGGTACGGTTTTGGGCGGTTATCTGACGTTTTTGAAGTTAGGATGGCAAGAAAATATTGGCGATCGCCCTTTATTAATTTTGGCGGTGGTTTTACTTTTGGCTGGGGTACAGTTCTTTTGTTTCGGGCTTTTGGGTGAGTTGCTGATGCGTACTTACCACGAATCTCAAGACAGACCTATCTACCGAGTGAGAGAAGTAGTAGGAAATAATGTTAAGAATAGTTAATGAAGCGTCATCTCTTGCCTAAGTTTGTGAACTTGTGAAAATTTTTGCGACTGTAGAACCTGCTAAACTGCGAAATCTGTCATTTCTGTTTTTTGCAGGGTTGAGTTTTTGGACAAGTTTAACTTCGATGTTGCCCATTTTACCTTTATACATTGAGGATTTGGGCGCATCTCCAGAGCAGGTTGGTTTTGTGATTGGTTGTTTTGCGATCGGGTTATTGTTGTCGCGGGTTTGGTTGGGAAATTTAGCCGATCGCCATAGTCGCAAAATTGTGGTCTTAATTGGGACGGGAGTGGCGGCGATCGCGCCTTTTGGTTATGTCTTTTTCCAGTCGATTCCTTTGTTGATGGTGACGAGGGCTTTTCACGGCATTAGCATTGCGGCTTTTACGACGGCTTATAGCGCTTTGGTAGTGGATTTGTCACCAGTGAAACAACGTGGTGAGTTACTGGGCTATATGAGTTTAGTGATTCCCCTCGGAATGGCTTCTGGTCCAGCGTTGGGTGGCTTTTTACAAGGGAGTCTTGGTTACAAACCTTTGTTTGTAATTGCTGCGGTTTTAGGGGCGATCGCGTTTTTATTGACAACTCAGATCAGAGAAGATCGCCGCATACACCAGGGGAATTTTTCTTCTGAGAGTCAGTCTCAATTAAGTCATTTGTGGGAATTATTAGCTAGTCCTCGAATTCGGATTATTACACTGGTTTTATTCTTATTTGGGGTTATTTTTGGGATTATTGTCGCCTATTTACCCAGTTTTGTTCGGGATGCACAAGTTGAGATTAATGCTGGATGGTATTATTCTGCTGCGGCGATCGCCTCGTTTATCGCTCGTTTAGTTACCGGAAGGGCATCAGATCGTTATGGTCGCGGCTTGTTTATTAGTTTAAGTTTACTTTCTTTGGCGCTCTCAATGTTTTTGTTGGCGATCGCCGACAGTGCGAACGCTTTTCTAATTTCAGCTATTTTTGAAGGAACAGGTGCGGGGACTTTAATGCCAATGGCGATCGCTGTTTTATCGGATCGTTCGGCAGCCGATGAACGGGCAATGGTGTACTCTTTATCTATCGGTGGATTCGATCTCGGTACTGCCCTCGGTGGTCCGCTTTTAGGTGCTTTCGTCGCTTTGCTTACCTATCGAGGTTTATTCTTACTCGCTACTGGGTTAGCCGCGATCGCTCTGATGATTTTTCTCACTCAATCCAGTAAAGATCCCGGTCATTCTTTCCGCTTTGCTACTGGACGAGGAAAAGATATCTACGCCCTCGATTTCCTCGAACCGCGATCGTAATCGAAAAAGCAAAATCAACAGTCACCTCCTAACACAAAAACCGCTTTTTGTCAAGCAATTAAAGTTAATTGATAACTGTTGATTCCGAATAATCAGGAACGGGCTAGGAGGGATTCGAACCCCCGACACCGTGGTCCGTAGCCACGTGCTCTAGTCCACTGAGCTACAAGCCCGTGTGGGAAAATTCCCAACAGATATAAATCCTACCACAAAGAAAACGAATAATGCAACAGCGAAGCGATAATCAACAACTAACTCATCTCAACGCCGAGGGCGAAGTGCAGATGGTAGACGTTTCCGGGAAAAAATCAACCAGAAGAGAAGCAGTAGCAGTAGGGAGAGTGAGAATGTCAGCCGAGACATTAGCCGCGATCGCCGCCGGAAACACACCCAAAGGAGACGTAATCGCCACAGCCAAACTCGCAGGAATCATGGCAGCCAAACAAACAGCCAACTTAATTCCCCTGTGTCACCCCTTACCATTACATAAAATTGAAGTACAACTCACCCCAGATCCCCAGTTACCCGGATATCAAATCCAAGCCAGCGTCACCACAAAAGCCGAAACCGGAGTCGAAATGGAAGCCCTAACCGCAGTTTCCGTCGCCGCCCTCACACTTTACGACATGGCAAAAGCCTTAGAAAAGTCAATGGCGATCGAAGCAATTCATTTAATGAGTAAAACCGGGGGAAAAAGCGGCGATTATTTTCACCCTCGCACCTAGCCCTATTTGCCACGTACTCGCTGTTTACCAGTTCTGAATTTATTCTCCAATTCTTTCCAGTTCCCAAAAGAGGAGTTTGGGAGGTGTTGGGAGTATCTTGACATCCTCACCGCTCTGTTAATTCCCTCAATTCCGTTAATTCCTCTAATTCCCTCAATTCTGCCAATTCCGCCAATTCTGCCAATTCCGCCAATTCCTTCAATTCTGTTAATTCCGTTAATTCTGTTAATTCCGCCAATTCTGTTAATTCCGTTAATTCCGTTAATTCTGTTAATTCCGCCAATTCTGTTAATTCCCTCAATTCCGTTAATTCTGTTAATTCCGCCAATTCCGCCAATTCCCCCAATTTCCCCCAATT
>JAWQFW010000376.1:0-3561 GCA_035968095.1 Oscillatoria sp. PMC 1068.18 | reverse complement strand
ACAAGGAAGAGTAAATTTTGGTAAGACCATCTCTCTTTATTCCCAACACCGACCATACCTCCAATACCGACCATACCTCCAATTCCCCAGTTTCCCCAACGCTCCCAATTCCTCCAAATTCCCCCAAATCCCCAATCCCTAATCCCTAATCCCCAATCCCCAATCCCAACCCCCAACTACTAATTACCAAAGAAAAAAACTATGTTCAAATTTCTCAAACAAGTAGGCGACTACGCCAAAGGCACAGTACAAGCAGCCAAATACATCGGTCAAGGACTTTCTGTCACCTTCGACCACATGCAGCGCCGCCCAGTTACAGTGCAATATCCCTACGAAAAACTGATTCCCTCAGAACGGTTTCGCGGTAGGATTCACTTTGAGTTTGATAAGTGTATTGCTTGCGAAGTCTGTGTGCGAGTTTGTCCCATCAACCTCCCTGTCGTAGATTGGGAATTTGACAAAGCTAGTAAAAAGAAAAAGCTCAATCACTACAGTATCGACTTCGGCGTTTGTATTTTCTGCGGTAACTGCGTGGAATATTGTCCCACCAACTGTCTTTCGATGACCGAAGAATACGAACTCGCAGCTTACGATCGCCACGATCTTAATTATGATAATGTAGCACTCGGACGCTTGCCTTATAAAGTTACTCAAGACCCAATGGTCACGCCCTTGCGACAGTTGGGTTATCTGCCGAAAGGTGTCACTGACCCCCACGGCTTACCACTGGGTTCTCAACGTGCAGGTAAACGTCCTGAAGAAATTCTCGAAGAGATGGAACCCCAAGCCAAAGCAGAAGAAAAAGCCGCAAGTAACTAAAGAAAAAAGTTGGGCTGATGGTAAGGGAAGTTTCCTTTACCATCCAGCCAAATGTACAGAAAGACATTAAGGAGATTTGGCAGAACGTGAATTTAGCTGAAGGCGTTCAATTAGTTTCGTTTGGCATCCTCGCCGCGATGATGATTGTGACAGCTTTAGGAGTTGTCCTTCTCGAAAATATTGTCTACTCAGCTTTTTTGCTGGGTGGTGTTTTTATCAGTATTTCTGGTTTATATTTTTTGTTGAATGCTGATTTTGTCGCCGCAGCACAAGTGCTAGTTTATGTTGGTGCGGTTAATGTGCTAATTTTGTTCGCGATTATGTTGGTGAACAAAGGTGAAGTTTTTGCGACCCGCCCGAAGGATTGGATTCGTAAAGGCGCAACTGGTTTGGTTTGTGCGGGTTTGTTGGCGTTGCTAACCACGATGGTATTGATCACTCCTTGGAATTTGTCTATGGAGTCGCCAGCATTAGTAGAAAATACGATTACCACGATTGGCGAACATTTTTTTAGTGATTTCTTGTTGCCTTTTGAGTTAGCTTCGGTTTTGTTATTGATGGCAATGGTCGGTGCAATTATTATTGCTCGTCGTGACTTTATTCCCGGAGAATCTTTACCAGAAGAACAACGCACCGCAGCTTTAACTTTACCCGAAAGACCTCGCGCACTAGCGTCTTCGGGTAGTAATTCTGGGGAAAAGAATCAATAAGATTTTGGTAAATTTTTCGCTGACGACAAAGTTGGCATAGCGATCGCATTTTTCAAGAGGTAATCAATGCAACTACAATTAGAATTTTTCTTACTGTTATCGGCGGCACTGTTTTGTATCGGCATTTTTGGTTTAATTACCAGTCGTAATGCAGTGCGCGTGCTGATGTCAATTGAGTTAATGTTGAATGCAGTTAACCTGAATTTGATGGGGTTTTCTAATTATTTAGACCCTGTGGCAATTAAAGGTCAGGTTTTTACGGTTTTTGTGATTACTGTTGCAGCAGCAGAAGCGGCTGTGGGTTTGGCAATTGTTTTGGCGATTTATCGTAATCGCTACACAATTGATATGGAGCAGTTTAATTTGCTCAAATGGTAATTTGATTGGGGATTGGGAAGAGGGGGAGAATTGGAAGAATTGGAAGAATTGGGAGAATTGGGAGAATTGGAAGAATTGGGAGAATTGGAGGAAATGGGAGAGTAAATGTTGGTATTTACGAGATCTGGTGATTTTCAACAGTTCCAAAACTTCTAATTCTGACCACACTCCCAAAACCTCCCACACTCCCAATTCTTCCAACACTTTCCCTAATCCCCAGTCCCCAGTCCCCAGTCACAAATCACCAATCACCAGTCCGCAACTTTTATTGGAGAAAATAATTATGGGAATGACTTTAACTGAAAAAATTATCGCTCGTGCTGCCGATCGCGTCCAGGTCGAACCAGGAGAAAATGTTTGGGTTAATGTAGATGTCCTCATGACTCATGATGTTTGTGGTCCGGGGACAATTGGTGTTTTTAAGCGCGAGTTTGGTGCGGATGCTCAAGTTTGGGATGCAGATAAAATTGTCTTAATCCCGGATCATTATATTTTTACTGAGGATGCACGGGCAAATCGTAATGTGGATATTTTACGCGATTTTGCCCACGAACAAAAAATTAAATATTTCTACGATATTCGCGATCGCGCTAATTTTAAAGCTAATCCTGATTATAAAGGTGTTTGTCACGTTGCCCTAGCCCAAGAAGGTCACACTCGCCCCGGAGAAGTCTTATTTGGTACTGACTCGCACACTTGTAATGCTGGGGCTTTTGGTCAATTTGCGACGGGTATCGGTAACACTGATGCTGGTTTTATCATGGGAACTGGCAAACTTTTAATTAAAGTCCCCGCAACGATGCGTTTTGTCCTTAATGGCGAAATGCCGGATTATTTGTTAGCCAAAGACCTCATTTTACAAATTATCGGCGATATTAGCGTTTCTGGGGCAACTTACCGGACAATGGAATTTGCTGGGGAAGCCGTGGAAAAGATGACGATGGAAGAAAGAATGACTCTTTGTAACATGGTCATCGAAGCAGGTGGCAAAAATGGGGTAATTGCTCCCGATGAGACAACTTTCAACTACGTGCAACAGCGCACCGATAAACCTTTCCAACCAGTTTACAGCGATCCGGATGCCAAACTTTATAGCGATCGCACTTATGATGTCTCTCAACTCGAACCCGTCGTCGCTAAACCTCATTCTCCCGATAATCGAGCTTTAGCACGAGAATGCAGCGATGTCAAAACCGATCGTGTTTATATTGGTTCCTGTACCGGAGGCAAAACCAGCGACTTTCTCAACGCTGCCAAGATTCTCAAAGGGCGTAAAGTCAAGGTTCCCACCTACATTGTCCCCGCAACCCAAAAAGTCTACGAAGACTTATTTACCCTCAAACACGACGGACAAACTTTATCCGAAATCTTTCTCGAAGCAGGTTGTATCGAACCTGCTGCACCGTCCTGTGCAGCTTGCTTAGGCGGTCCGAAAGACACCTTTGGGCGGATGAACGAACCAGAGGTTTGTGTTTCCACCACCAATCGTAACTTCCCCGGTCGCATGGGCGACAAAAAAGCCCAAATTTATTTAGCTTCGCCTTACACTGCGGCTGCATCAGCCTTAACTGGTTATGTTACCGACCCCCGCGAGTTTATGTAAGGGGACTGGGAAGAGGGGGAGGACTTGGAAGACAAGGGGGAGATGGGGGAC
>JAWQFW010000375.1:0-3574 GCA_035968095.1 Oscillatoria sp. PMC 1068.18 | reverse complement strand
CAGTTACAACGTTACGAACTAGAACGGAACTATACCGGAGCAAATAACTGCAAGGGAAAGAAAACACTTAAGTCGTCTTAATAGACGATGCTGCTGAAAACAGATGACGCACCAAAACACACCTTATACTCCATTCCCAGCCCCTACGGGTTGCTGTCGACGGGAGTTCTCAGCAGCAATTATTGGATCAGGTATTAAGAGAATCCATAAGTTAAATAAATAATCAAAATTGATATTATCAGCCATTCAAATCAGGACTCCAGACATGAGTGGAAGAGTGTAAGATGGGAACAGACGTGATTGGTCGTCGTCAACCGGGGGTTTTAACTCCTACAACAAGAGCGTTATTATTACGTTTTTTGAAACCCCCTAGAAGTGAATAAGGCAACAGAGTCATATAGCTACACAGCGATAAAAGACGAATGGCAAGCGTCCGGTGTGTCTGATGAGATTGTCCGGCTCAACGTCCGACACCTGTCCGGTGAAGCTCCCAAAGAGGAGTTACTGTACGGTTACGAGCGGCGCGACATTCAACGAAACAACGGCACTTGGAAATCATGGGTACAGAAAAAATACAGACACACTGAGTCTGGCGGTTGGTGGTGCGGTACTACGGACGTATTAGCATCAGCGTCCGGTGTGTCGAGAAACTCCCAGTGGGGCTGTTTCAAACCATTTACCCCACGTACCGTGTCTAAGCAGAAACAAAAAAATAGCTTATTAGAACCTGTACGTGCCGATAATTCATCTTTAGAGGTCAAGACTCTCAAGTACGAACACCCCCCGAAAGTATCGACTGAGATATTCGCACTGAAAGTGTCCGACACAGTATCCGACAAGATTCTGGGAGTTGCCGGACAAGCTGATAGGTTCTGGCAGTACGTTATCCAGCATCCAGAGATACCCATCATCATCACTGAGGGGGCTAAGAAAACAGCTTCGCTTCTGACTGCTGGCTACTGCGCCATCGGCGAGCCTGGAATTTATGGCGGCTACCGGACAGAAAAGGACGCTGACGGCGTATCTACAGGAGTAAGCAACCTCATCCCCCAACTAGAAGTATTCGCCAAACCAGGCAGAAAGTTCATCTTCGCTTTTGACCAAGATATTAAGCCAAAAACAATCCATCACGTCAATGCTGCTATCAGAAATACAGGCAGATTGTTAGAGGAAAAAGGCTGCAAAGTATTCGTTACTTCATGGAGTAATAAGCATAAAGGAGTTGACGATTTAATAGCGTCTGAAGGTGTTGAGAAGTTTGATAAAGCTTACCGTAATGCTATCAGTTTAGCCAAGTTCAACTACATCAACAAACCGAAATTAACTAAAGTTATTGACATTTCGCTCAACCAAAAATACCTAGGTGATATTAGGCAATACGTTGAGGGTAAAGACAGTTATTTATTAGTGGTAAAAAGCGCTAAAGGTACGGGAAAGACCGAGGCGATTATTGCCCATGTTGAGGAAGCTAAAAGAGTAGGTCAAAGGGTAATTATTCTTACCCACAGAATTCAGCTAGGTCAGGCGTTATGTAACCGCTTCGGAATAGACTACGTGACCGAATCCCGTAGCTCTGAGACAAGAGGAGTATTTGGCTATGGGCTATGTATTGATAGTCTGCATTCTGGGAGTCAAGCTAAGTTTAATGTATACGAGTGGCAAGATGCTTTGGTGATAATTGATGAGGTTGACCAGGTACTTAAACACTTACTATCTTCTGCTACCTGCAAGAAAAACCGAACAAAAATACTAGAGAACTTTGAGCAGCTAATCAAGCAAACATTGCTAAGTGATGCTGGCAAATTAATCATAGCGTCAGCCGATGTAGCAGACAGAGAAATAGACTATATAACGTCCCTATGTCCTGCTGTTGCAGAGTCTAAGCGCATTATTGTCAACAACGCATATATTTCTAAAGGCTATGTATGCAATGTTTTTCGGGGCAATAATCCTAATGAATTAATACTGGAATTAGTTGCTGCTATTGCAAGAGGAGAAAAAGGATTAATCCACCTTTCAGCACAGAAACATAGTAGCAAATACAGCACTATCAATCTTGAGAAATTGCTGAGAGAGAAATTCCCTGAGCTATCTATTTTAAGGATTGATTCTGAGACTGTAGCAGAACCCGGACATCCTGCTTATGGCTGTATACCTTTTCTCAATGAAGTGCTACCTAAATATCAAGTAGTAATCGCTTCGCCATCAATTGAAACTGGAGTATCTATAGACGACAGAGCAGGACATTTTGATAGTGTCTGGATAGTTTCTCAGGGAGTCCAAGCTTGTGACTCCTTAAGGCAAACAATGCGCCGTCACAGGGGCAATATTTCTCGGTATATGTGGGCTAAACAAGTCGCTGTAAATGCGGTTAGTTTGAGCAGGAAAAGCCCGAAGTTGGTAATTTCTAACCAAGAACAGAGCGCTATTTTTAACGCTACCTTTGCGGCGAAAGAAGGTGCTTTAGAAATTGATACCGACTCCTTCCCAGAAGCATTTAAGCTGTGGGCTGAGATAACCTCAGAGGACTCATTTAATGCCTTTAAATACCGGGAGACTATTTTGGCTGGATTAGCTGAGGAAGGGCATACTATTCGGCAGTGGGACGGCAGGAATTCAGAGGAGGATGTCAAAGCGCTTGCTGAGGAGATAAAAGCAACCAAAACCCACAGCGAAATTAACTACCAAATAGCGGTATCTGAAGCGGCGGACATCTCGGAGAACGAAGGGAAAAAACTTAGTGATAAAAAAGCCAAGGTTGAGCAGGAAAGATTAATGGGCAAGAAAGCTAACCTAAAAGCACTTTATGGGGTAAAAGTCTCCCCTGAATTGGTAGCCTACCACGCGTCAGGAAACTACGGAAAGCTACGCTTGCTCTACTTCCTGACGACTGGTAAAGAGTATCTAGCTAACAGGGAAAAGCGCAAAATCGATAACTGGAAAGAAGCCAGCTATGGCAAGGTATTTAAGCCAGACTTCAATAAGGAACTGCTATCTAATAAGGTTAGACACTTGGAGGCGCTGATGCCGCAGGAATGGCTGGAACTACCCGATAGGGATTTTCGTGCCTCTGATGACGATATAGTCGCAGTAGCGGAGAAATACCGGACACACCGGGGAGCTTTCAATAATGCCCTCGGACTGAACTTAGGAATAAACGCCACCAACATCCAGATAGTCAAAAAGCTATTTAGCTATATAGCAATTGACTTTTCGCGACACCGACGGGACGGCTCAGGGAATCGAGAATTTTGTTACCGATTGGCTCCTTTAACCGACTTACAGCGAGAGGTACTCTCCGCATGGTCACTGCGAGATGAGACAGCAGAAGATGCAGTCGTCACAGTAGGTATGAATACCCATAAGATAGTCCCTCCATTGCTAGAAGCTACTCAGGGAGAGGATTCTAGCCGTCACAGTTCGACAATAGTAATTAATAATTCTTCCAAATCGCAGAACTGTGACGTGGCAATTCGAGAGATTAGCCCGGATGAGGACTTGTGGGAGTCCTGTGGGAAAAAGAGCAAGGCACGGATTGGGGGTAAGTGGTTCAAAATCACCGACAAATGCTGGA
>JAWQFW010000374.1:0-3583 GCA_035968095.1 Oscillatoria sp. PMC 1068.18 | reverse complement strand
AATTTATATTGCAAGTTTTACAGATTTTTTCCTTTTTTTCTGCTCCTATGCTACTTCACTGGAAGCAGTTCGCGGATCTGAAGGAGGAAAATTAAGTGTCTGAGTTGGGGACTAAGTTGGGGGGGAAACTTGCTCTGGGCTAATTCGGCTTGCAGTTCGGCGTATTCGGCGGCGGTTATGGGTTCCCCATCAAGAGGTGAGTTCGCTTCGGTGACGATCTCGGTACGCAGAACTTCTTCTGGGATTTCTTCGGGGGGTGGAAGGGCGAAATTTGGTGGTGTTTGAGCCGCGATTGGTGGAGTAGCGCCAGCGCCGAAAAGAGTTATTGTTCCTAACCAGATACTTACTGCGAGTATTTTTTTCATAGCATTGCTACATTTTAACAGTAAAGGCTTTTTCTTGAGAGCTTTTTCTTTCCTAAAAAAGAAAAATATGTTGAGCTTTTGCTGCTTAGTTACTTAAAGGTTTTGTTTTTTTGAGCTAGCACCCAAGTCGCTTTTTCTTTTTGCTAATTTTTTCTATTTTTACTTTATCAGGATTCTGCCTCTTGCGGGCTTTCCCTCGCAAACACCTAGACATTAAGAATTGTTTAGTTATTCCGGAATTAGTGGGAGAAGCTCAACAATAAAGTTTGATTATCTGTTATAATTACTGAGTATATTTAGCAATAAAGATTCAGAATATTTTAATAAAAAATCTCAATTTTCAGTTACATAATATACATTTGTTTGAAATTATTTTTAGTATAATGAAAAAATAAAATTAAGTTGATTGCGAATTTTCATCATTGACTGAAGTAAAACAGTTAAGCAAAATAACTGTTTGTTAGAAAGCTTAGTTATGAAGTTGAAAAATATTTTTCAAGCTGTGACCAACTGGATTAAGTATTCCCAAACAAACAAAAAGATCAGTTATTTTCTAGAGTGGAACAAAGTTTGGTATGGAAAAAATGCTCAAGAAAAACTTTATCAAAAAATTGTTAACAAAATTCGCAATTCATTAAATCTAAAAGTAGTTTTGCAAACAGCAGTAGACGAAGTAGCGGAGTTATTTCAGCTAGAATGTTGTGCTTTTTTGTGGTATTACCAAGATGCAGAAAAGATTAAAGTAGAATGTGAATCGAGGCTCACAGCTACAGACAAGTCTTTGTTAGGCGATCGCACTTTATCAGATTTTGGCTCTCGTGCCAGAGACATTATTGCTAGTAAAATGATGATTAATTTCGCTCATCCGGCGGCGGTTGGCGAAATTTTGCAGCTATTTCAAGTGAAGCCGAAAGCAGAACAGCAAGCAATTTGGGGTTATCAAGGTTATTTATTAGTTCCCGTCAGAGGAATGAAAGAGCGAACAGGTTTTCTTTGTTGTCTTGACAAAAAACCTCGCTTGTGGTCAAAAAAAGAAATCGCCTTTCTGAAGTCAATCGCTCAAGCCTTAGAAATCGCGATCGCCCAAGCACATTTATACGAACAAACCGAAAAACAAGCAACCAGAGAGCGATTAGTAAACGAAATTGTCAGTCACATTCGCTCAAGTCTAGAACTAGAAACAATCTTAACCAGAGCGATCGCCAAATTACTTTCAGCCCTCGAAATAGATCGCTGTTTAATTCATTTAGTCGAAAATGACGGCGAAAAACTAAAAAATAGTCAAAAAATAAATCAAGATACAGCCTATCGACGCAAATACTTGTATGAAGTATGTCGCGAAGGATGGCAACCTTGCTTAGAAAATTTCGATCCTAATGGACCAATTTCGCAATGGGTAATCAAAAATCAACAGCAAGTAGCGATCGCTGATATTAGCCAAGATCCCCGTGTAGGAGAGAATAACCCAGAGTATCAGCAAGCAGAAATTAAATCATCCCTAGTCGTCCCAGTACAAACCAAAGGCAAACTACAAGCAATTTTATATCTCAACCAATGTAGTCACCACAGAACCTGGTCAAAAAACGACATTCAACTAGCCCAAGTCGTAGCAGATCGATTAGCGATCGCCATTCAACAAGCTCATTTATACGCTGAAAAAGAAGCCCAAGCCCAACAACTAGCCAGTACCCTCAAAAAACTACAACTCACTCAAAGCCAACTAATTCAAAATGAAAAAATGTTGAGCTTGGGTCAGATGGTAGCAGGGGTAGCCCACGAAATCAATAATCCGATTAACTTGATCTCGGCGAATATCCCTTATCTGGAACACTACACAGCCTCACTAATCCAGTTAGTCCAAGCTTATCAACAAGAAACTACCCTAGAAAGTGAAACTCTTGCTCAACTCAGCCAAGACATCGAACTAGACTTCTTACTCGCCGACATACCCAAGATTTTAGCCTCAATGAAATCTGGTGCAGCCAGAATTCAAGAAATTGTCCAATTATTGCAAAACTTTAGCCGCCAAAACCAAGCCAAACTCAAGTCAGTAGACATTCATGCGGCGCTAGAAAGTACCATAGCAATTTTATCCAACCGAATCCAGAATAACATTCACATCGAGCGTCACTACAGCGATCTACCCTTAGTAGAATGTTATCCCAAAGCAATTAATCAAGTATTTTTCAGCTTACTGACCAACTCCCTCGAAGCATTAGCGCGAGATCCCAATCCAGGGAAAAAGATTCTGCTTCAGACTGAATTAGTTAACAATTACGGACAAGCTGACTGGATCAAAATCGCGATCGCCGATAACGGTCCAGGGATACCCAAAGCTTTACATTCAAGAATTTTCGACCCCTTTTTTACCACCAAAGATGTTGGTCAAGGTCGAGGCTTAGGTTTAACCGCCAGCTATCATACAATTGTTAATCAACACCAAGGTAAACTGGAACTACAATCTCAACCCAATCAAGGCGCACAATTTATTATTGAAATTCCTCTTAAACAACAATACCAGTCGAGTCGCGACCGAGTAATGTTAGTATGAGTAGGTTTGAAGCGCCATTAATTGGCTACAACTAGCTGCTTATGTCTGTTGCGCCTCGTTCGTTAGGTAATTCCCAAAGTCGTCGCTCTCGAAAAACCCTTAATTCTGAGCGATCGACAAACAATAAAGTATCTCGATATCCTTATTATAGTACAAAGGTACAGAAAAACAAGCGTACGGTCAAAAAAGTAGAAATGCTAGCCACGCGAGATCCGGTTCAGAGGTTAGAGTTTTCTACTCTTCGGGGAACAAAAATGCCTGCGGAGTATGCCTCAGCGCAAAAAGTTCCTTTCTGGTTACGCTTACTGATGTTTCTTCAGTACAGTTCCTCGGTAGTAACGTTTTCGCTGGTGACAGGAACGTTGATTATTTACGCCTGGACAGTATATACCCAGCAACAGTGGAGTAAAGAGTATAAAAAGCTGGAAACCTTACAACGTAACGAACGACAACTAACTACCACTAACGAAAGCTTGAAAAGCCAACTCGCAGAACAAGCAGAAACCCCAGAATCAGGATTAGTACCACCAAACCCGAAAAACACGATCTTTTTGACCCCAACACCCGAACAAAGTTCTTTTATTGATACGGAAACAGGGAATCAAGAATCTCGTGAGAAGACCAACACTCCTTTGGGATATTAGGGATTGGGGACTGGGGACTGGGG
>JAWQFW010000373.1:0-3598 GCA_035968095.1 Oscillatoria sp. PMC 1068.18 | reverse complement strand
GACAAAAATGACAAGTGTAATTTTACGGATTTATTTTTTTTTTGATCGTAATTATTGGAGAGGAAGTGTAATTTTTTTACTTGGAGAAATTTCCTGGTTTTTACTGATTTTAAAGCTTATGTAAACCGCTTATTATGGTTTACATAAGCTTCATTTTACTAAGATTAAAATTTTGGTTTCGACTGTTACCGAACAAATTCAACAGAGGTGTATCAAGATGTTATGGGAAGTACGCATAAAATATGCTAACGGAAGTCAACAAGTTTTGCGTACCTGCAAAAATCAAGAAACTGCTTTACGTTGTGTAGACGCAATTTATGCTCGCGGCTATCCTTTACACTTGGCTTACTTTGCTTGTCCTGCTCCAGCCTAAACTGCCCTAATGCTCACCTAATTGTGCTGAAATAAGGCTGCTGATTTTGACGATCGCCTAATTCATTTAGACAGTAGTTATGTCTTTTTCTTTATCTCCTAGCAATTTGTCAATTTTTGCGGTGTACTTATCAGTAAGTTTTTGAATTTCGTCTTGTAAAGAGCGAGATTCGTCTTCAGAAATTTCGTGACTTTTTTCTTGTTTACGCACAGAATCAATAGCATCACGACGATGATTCCGCACGGAAACTTTTCCCTCTTCAGCTAGTTTACCAGCCAACTTAACTAATTCTTGGCGGCGATCGCTGGTTAGAGGTGCAATATGTAAACGAATAATTGAGCCGTCGTTGTTTGGCGTTAAACCAATATCTGACAGAGAAATTGCTTTTTCAATTTGTGCCATACTCCCTTTATCGAAAGGTTGGATGGCAATGGTACTTGCGTCTGGAGTGCTAATAGTTGCTAGAGACTTTAAAGGTGTCTCACTTCCATAATAATCGATCATAATGCGGTCAAGTAGGGAAGAATTAGCGCGACCTGTACGAATAGTATTAAAAGATCGTTTAGTTGCTTCCACCGACTTCTTCATTTCGCTTTCAACTTCAGTTAACTTCACAGAAACCTCCCACAATTGTGCCAACAGATTCTCCAGATATAGCGCGAATGATATTACCTCTCACCGAGAGGTCAAAAACAACGATTGGGATATTGTTTTCTTTACAAAGAGCGATCGCTGTTTGATCCATTACTCGTAGATCGTTAGTGAGGACATGAGCGTAAGTCAAGCTCTGATAACGACGAGCATTTTTATTTTCATGCGGATCGCTGTCATACACTCCATCTACTTTAGTTGCTTTAAAAATCACCTCCGCGTCTATTTCGGCTGCTCTCAGCGCTGCTGTTGTGTCTGTAGTGAAGAAAGGATTACCCGATCCTGCCCCAAAAATCACTACCCGTTTTTTTTCCAGATGGCGAATTGCTCTTCTGCGAATGTACGGTTCTGCCAATTCTTGCATGGCGATCGCTGTTTGTACCCGCGTCGGAATCCCAATTTGCTCGAGAGCATCTTGCAAAGTCATCGCATTCATGACTGTAGCAATCATCCCGATATAGTCTGCTGTGGCTCTATCCATACCTGCTGAGGCAGCTTTGACACCTCGAAAGATGTTTCCACCACCGACAACGATCGCCATTGCCACTCCCATTTTGACTACTTCTGAGATTTCGTCAGCAATTTCGGCGACTACTTGGGGGTCAATCCCGTAGCCTAGATCGCCCATTAGTGCTTCACCACTTAGCTTTAATAATACTCGCTTGTATTTCATCCCTCAATTTGCGATTCAGCGCTATTTTGTCCCTTGGTTTGTCTGCCAATAAGATAGCATTTATCAGTTCTCACCTCGCTCAATTTTCCAGTTATTAGTTGCTCCTCCTTCTTTAGATCGCGATTATTTTTTATCTTCTCGCCATTTAATAGTACAACCGATCGCTTCAGTAATCTTGGTAGTCAGTTCTTTTCCCGATAGCAAAGCGACAAGATTATCCCGTAAATAATGTCTCTGAACTAATTCGGAATTTTCTGGCTGGTCGTCAATTCTACCTCGATAACGCACAACTCCGGCATGATCAACCAAAAATACCTCCGGAGTTACCTTCGCGTCAAAGCAGCTAGCGACATCTTGACTTGGGTCCCACAAATAAGGAAAGTTCAGCTTTTGCTCGATCGCAAAACTTTTCATTTTCTCAAAGCTATCTTCAGGATCTTTATTGATATCGTTAGCATTAATCGCGATCGCGGTAAAACCTTCCCCCTGAAAGCTAGCTTGAATTTCTTTGAGTCGCTCTAAGTACAAACGCACGTCAGGACAGTGATTACACATAAATATTACCGCTACTACTCGAAACTTTTCTAAGTATCGAGAAAGATGATGCACTTGACCGTCAATTCCTGGTAGTTCAAAATCAGGAGCATATTGTCCTACCGGAGAATCGTTTTTTTGCTCGACAACCATCTGTATTTCCCTTAACTGTTGTTAAATGTTTCCTGGACAAAAAAGACTCTTAACGCGATCGCGATCTTAACTTTTTGGTGCGCAGCTTGAATTGCTATCGGATTTGACTCAATCTGGCTGATCTTACCAGCCACGCGCGATCGCTTGATACCCAATCAACTTATAAACCAATTTTGCAGCAGTAAATTCTGAGACAACTGAATCAGCTACAGGGGCTAACTCCATGACATCGCAGCCGATAACTTCATGAGTAGCAAAAACTCGCCGTAAAAAAGCTGTTAAAGCATACCAGTTTAATCCTCCTGGATCTGGAGTCCCCACACCAGGGATTAAACTAGGATCAATTCCATCTAAATCAATCGTAATAAATACTTTTTTTGTCGCGATTTTGGCGATCGCCTTTTCTACCCAATCTCTTTCTGTAGCGATTTCCCTTGCCCAAATCACCGGAATCTGCTTCTGTTTAATTAATTCGGCTTCTTCGCGACAAATACTACGAATACCCACTGGTAAACTTGGTAAACCCATCTCGAAAATGCGACGCATTACACAAGCATGGTTGTAAATCGAACCTTCATATTCGTAGCGTAAATCCCCGTGGGCATCAATTTGAATCACAGTAAAAGCTTCCCCGAACACTTCTTGATAAGCTGCGACTATCCCACCAGTAATACTATGTTCTCCCCCCAAAGCAATCACAAATTTATCATCTCTAATCAAACGAGACACGGTTTCACGAGTAATTTTGAGCATCTCTTCCGGTAAAATCAACTGATTATCCCGTGTATCCGCAATTGGTTCGTGAGTGTAACTGCCTACCTGCCAACAAATTTCTCGTTCTAATTCTGCGTCATAATATTCTAATTGGTCAGATGCTGCTAAAAGAGCCGCAGCCCCATTTTTACAGCCTTGACGATAAGTGGTAGTCTTTTCATAAGGTATTGGTAAAATTACTACTTTCGCTGTCTCGTAAGGCTGTTCGACTTCTGAACCGATGAAAGGCTCTATTCCTCGCTTTGATTGTTTCAGCATCTTAGATAGGCACTCCTGGTAATTAAACTAATCTTAAAATAATTGACCAACTAATCGCTAAGTTAGAATACAAAAAATCAGCAGTCGAGTTGCTCACTTTTTATTATGCTCATTTATTTATTAACTTAATTTCTAATTCCCAGATAATAAAGTTTTTCTGAAAGCCACTTTCTCTAAGTTAC
>JAWQFW010000372.1:0-3601 GCA_035968095.1 Oscillatoria sp. PMC 1068.18 | reverse complement strand
TTATTAATATTTTGCTGCTGCTTACTATACTCTTGTTGCACCTCATTCCCATGAGGATTACCAGCTTTGGAAAATGCTGTTAGCTCAAATTTTTTTTTCTGAGAATTGTAAGTCCAAATTACTGCATAACTAAGTTCTAGTTGATTTACTATTACCTCTGTGTATTTTTGTAGAGTAGTAGCTAAACTTCCTTGAGCAACAGTAATTTCGAGAATTTTTGCTTGTAAGCTTGCTAAACGACATTTTTGTTTACATTCGCTGATATCCCGTAAACTTACGATAAATTTTTCTTTGTCAGGAGATATAGTTGCTTCAAACCACATTTGTCCAGGTTCATAAAACATCTCAAATTTAACATTAACTTTACGTGATTTTACGCAATTAAACTGCTGCTCAAAGTTAGTTTTCGCTAACTCAGGAAACTTCTCCCAAATACATTTACCAATCAATTCTTCCTTACTGGTCAAAAAAAGCTCTTCTGCGGGAACATTCATGTATGTGAATCTTCCCCAACTATCGAGAGCAAAAAACACATCCACAAAACTGTCTAGAATACTACTATTTTCCAGATTGATGATCATCCCGCACCTTCCCGAAAGATCGTTTTTTTACCAAGGTTTTAATTTTCTTAATCTCGATTATGATCTATTTTACTAAACTTTCTGTTTCGTTTGAAGTTTTTTTTCTATTTTGCTAATTTCTTTGTTATTAGTTAAGATTTCAAATAATTTGACAATTGTTTATATTTCTTAAGTTTGTTTTGGGCAGTGATTTGTTTTTCCAGACTGGCAGTTCCTTCTTTTTCAGAAAAATATTTACTTTTGCAAATAACTGTTAAAAAAGTCGCGATCTCTGGGTAAGCTATAATCATCAATAGATTGATTATTTAACTAAGAGCGCCAAAAAAATTAGGAAAAAATGTTATTCTAAGAGTTGAGGGTAGAATAGGTAAGTTGATATTTAAGACGAGAGAAATAACTCTTAAATTGAATCTAGGTACTTTCCCGTATCTAGGATGATTAGTACAAAATACGAGGAGAAAATTTTCTGTAGTTTGGCTCCTAATCCTAGTTAGTAGAAGAAAATGCGAGGGAGAAGATGTCTTTAACTTTAAGCAAGCAACCAACAGTATTAGCAGTAGACGACAGTATTGTCATGCAAGGAGTAATTAAACGAATTTTGGCAAGTGAATACCAAGTGTTAGTTGCCGATAACGCTGTTGATGCCTTATCGCTGATTTATCATCAAACAATTGCTGTTTTACTCTTAGATGTATCAATGCCTGGAGTTGATGGTTTAGAACTTTGTCGGACAGTGCGTAGCTTGCCTCAATTTCACGAGTTACCAATTGTGATGTTAACTGCAAGAGATGGAACTTTTGATAAAGTCCAAGGACGTTTAGCAGGTGCAACAGAGTATCTAACCAAACCATTTGAGGCTAATATGTTGCGTTCAGTTATTGGTAACTATGTAGCAGTTAGTAATGCTTGTTAAGATTGGTTTCTCTGTAATCACCTCAGTTAGGGTGTAAAGTCGATCGCTGTTAGAGAGAAACGCGATCGCTACAGAGAAAAAAACTGGTCGCTTGTCGATCAAGCTAGTTCAACTGTGAAAATAGTCACCTTAACTGTCGTATTATTTTCACCTAATAGTCACAAGCATTCCCTCGCGAGCAAGACAGGCATTGCTAAAAACTGACTTAACCTTTTGTTCCATTTGGTCGAGGCGATCGTCATTGTAATCTGGAGCATGAGAAGATAGAACTACTTGTTTAACCTGAGCAGTTTTTGCTGTTTCCACGCTCCACAACCACGCCTTCTCTTGAAAACTTGGCGAAGCCGAATCAGGGAAGTTCGAGTTTACCACTTCTGGCA
The DNA here is from genome assembly GCA_035968095.1 of Oscillatoria sp. PMC 1068.18. Classification (GTDB taxonomy): domain Bacteria; phylum Cyanobacteriota; class Cyanobacteriia; order Cyanobacteriales; family SIO1D9; genus IIICB1. Next base: position 1,727 of record JAWQFW010000372.1, on the reverse strand, counting down.
CATCCAAAATTAGCAAATTTGCACCTTGAGCCAGATCGAGTAATTTTTGATTAAAACTTTCCTCAGAGTATTCGAGATCGGTAGCGTAAACCACAGACTGTTCTTGCCAACTTACCCGATAAGCGATCGAGTGATGAGAATTGTTCAGCAAAATTGTCTCAATCTGAATATGATCAAGATTTTCCTTTTTACCTGGAGTGAGGCAGTGAAACTTAAGTTCTGACTGCATCACCTGTATCGGAACCGGAAAATTAGGATGAGTCATTTGCTTGGCAAGCCTTTCTTGGAAAGAAGCACCATTTGCAGCATTTGCACCGTAAATGTGAAAGCAATTTCCGGGAATAAAGGCAGGAACGAAAAAAGGAAACCCTTGGATGCGATCCCAGTGACAGTGGGTAAAAAACAGATGAGCTTCCACAGGCATTTGCGAAAGCAAACTATTTCCTAGCTTGCGTATTCCCGTACCGCCGTCAAAGATTAAACGTTTGTCAGCGACGCGCATTTCTACACAGGAAGTATTACCCCCGTAGCGCAGGTGATCTTTTCCGGGAGTAGCAATTTGATTTTTAACTCCCCAGAACTGAACGAGAAAACAGCCAGCAGAGTTAGTTTCCTTGCTGTCTGTTTTCGGCTTTTCTGATTTTGGTGCTGGCTTAATATCTGCCATTTTTCACTTCTTTGAACGCCCAACTACAGAGCGAACTTCCCAGTTTAAATTTACTAGCAGTAAGCAAAATAATCAGTGAGTGGGTAAGGTTGAGGGAAGTTTTAACTAGGTTTATTAATTTTAGCGCTCTTATCATTGTTAACTTGTGAGATATGTCACATCCAACAGTTTTACCCACTCACGAGGTAATTGTCTACTTGCTTCCTGCCTTGATGCACTCTTCGACTAAAGGCATAACTTCGTTGATGTCTTTCCAGCCGAGAATTTTGGTTTCCTTTTTTTCCAAATTTTTGTAAGTGCGGAAAAATTCGGCAATTTCATCAAGACGATGGGGAGCAATATCCTTCAGAGATTTTACCTGAGTATAACGAGGATCTTTATCCGGGACGCAGAGAATTTTTTCATCGCGATCGCCTCCATCGATCATCTCTAGCATACCAATTGGTCGAGCAGCAATTACGCATCCGGGAAAGGTTGGTTGATCCATCAACACCATCCCATCAAGGGGGTCGCCGTCATCAGCTAAAGTATTAGGGATAAAACCATAATCATAAGGGTACTGCACTGAAGCATAAAGCACTCGATCTAGCGCAAAAGCATTCAAATCTTTATCAAATTCGTACTTATTCTTACTTCCTGCCGGAATTTCGATCAGAACATTAACTATACCAGCCTTTGGTTGAGGCGGAATGAGCGATAAATCCACAAATGAACTCCCAAAAATAATCCACTACAAGGTATAGAGAGTAATTGATATCAGGCTACACATCCTGGGTGAGATTTTACGACCGACATCTTTACCCTCGTGAAGCATTCTACACAGAATTGGGGCATTAGGGAGTATTGGTGTCGCCACCAAAATAAATTTTTGACTTACTTCTGGAGAAAGACTAAGTTTTGTAGTGTTGCTTTGACCTTTCTCTGTGGCTGAGTCGGACTGAATCTGGCTAGGTAGGTGATTTATTTCTTGACATCCTCACCGCCCTAAAAGGGACGGTGATTCCCAAACCGTGCGCTAACGCGCCCCGCTTCGCTAACACGATTTGGGTTTCTGTTTCCT
>JAWQFW010000371.1:0-3692 GCA_035968095.1 Oscillatoria sp. PMC 1068.18 | reverse complement strand
CCCAATCCCCAATCCCCAGTCCCCAATTCCCAGTCCCTAATCAATAGTGAACTACGATTGGAGTGCCGATAGATGCCCAATTGAATAACCATTCGGCATGATCGGGAGCAACGTTAGTACAACCGTGACTAACTGGAGTCCCAAACTGATGATGCCAGTAAGCTCCGTGGATGGCGTAACCTTGGTGGTAGTACATCGCATAAGGAACGTTGGGGACATCGTAGTTAGATCCGCGCATTCGATCTAAAGGGCGTTTTTCGCGAATGGTAAAATTACCTGGAGGAGTTGGAGTGGCAGGTTTTCCGGTGGAAACAACGATCGCATAAACAGGAGTGTTACCTTGCCAAGCAATTAATCGTTGTTTGGAGAGATTAATTTCGATCCAGCGCTGGGAAGTTTGACGTAACTGAATCATGCGATTTTGTTGCGGATTAGCGAAAACTGGGGTAAAAACCGACAAAAAGATCCAGGAAGTAACAATTAAAGCTACAGCTAGGATTAAAGTGTTGAGATTGGCTAATTTTTGACCAGAAAAGAGTTTTTTCATGATCTTTTCGCTTTTTCTGGGTTTACTTCTATCCTAGCCTAAGCTATCTGATTCGAGGGTAAGTTGTTGGTGGAGGGCTTTCGCGCGTAAAGCGATCCCCTCCCAATCATGAGTAGCAACTAATTTTTTCGGAAACAAATGAGCCGAAACGCCTACGGCGATCGCACCTGCATCAATCAAACTTTTGGCATTTTTTAAAGTTACTCCCCCCGAAGGAATCAAGGGAATTTGGTTTAAAGGCGCTTGCAAACTTTTAAGATAACTTGCTCCTCCCATCGCGTGTACCGGAAATACTTTGACACAAGTTGCTCCAGCCTGCCATGCGGTCACAATTTCCGTGGGAGTCAGCGCGCCCGGTATAATCGGCACACCTGCATGAGTTGCTGCTTGAATTAGTAGCGGATCGACATGAGGAGTAAAAATAAATTTGGCACCGCAGGCGATCGCCTCTCGGAGTTGAGTTTTGTTCAAAATTGTGCCAGCACCGATGATGCAGCCCGGTAATTCGCGCCGCAATTGACTAACTAATTCTGTTGGATTCTCGCTATTCCAGGTAATTTCAATCAATTGGATGCCACCTATTACCACAGAATACGCCATTTGTAAACCCAATTTACTCCGAGGGGCGCGAATAATCGCGATCGCTCGGTACTGGCTTAGGGATTTCAACCACAAATGCTCAGACATATTACCCTATTTGCCTTCTATTGCGATCTGCGGTAGCAGTTTTGTATTTATTCATCAGCAACTTGGGGGATCGATTGAGCGAATTTTGTCAAACAAACCGATAATTAAACTCACAGGTCAAATCTGCTCGATCCTTCCGTAAAACTGCCGGATCTAACCTTTCCATTGTATTGCAAGTCATCAACACCACCAACCTTTGTTGAGAGCGAATCCTCGAATCAACAATCACGCTTTGATATTTGAGATCACACAACACTTTAAGCCTATTCTTTCTGCGCGGGTTATCAGTCCAAAAAATCCAGCGTTAGTAAGGTCTTGAGGTGATTACCAGCAAGACTATAATAAACGTTGCGACCTTGACGGCGATATTTGACTAACTTTTGCGATCGCAAGACTCTTAGTTGATGAGATACCGCCGATTCACCCATCTCCACGATCGCTGCTAAGTCGCAAACACAAAGCTCTTGTTGTGCCAGGGCTGAAAGTAATTTTAACCGATGAGGGTCGGAGAGAACGCTGAAAAACTCTGCCATCTGTTGCGCTTTTTCGGTTCCTAATATTTTACGTTGAACCTGCCGAACATTATCTAGATGAACTAAAGACTCTTCGCATCCTGGAGCATCAGCAGCTAAAGCAGTTTGTTTCTTTGAGGAGCCAGAGTCAGCCATAATCAAAATTTGTTTTTTAGACTTGACTCGATCATACTAAAAATTAGGCTCGTTTGAATATTCGTTCAGATAATTACTCGTTCAGACATTTAAATATTGAATCTTGTCTTAATATCGAGCTAATTTAGCGCCTTTTTCGCCTGTAGTGAGCCAAATTAACGCTCTAGTTCCATCGCGGACACATTTACTCACTGGTTCTGGTTCTCTTCCTGAAGCTACCGACATCGGTTTCAAAATTATGCCTCGACTTCCGAAGACGATTTCGCCGATGACGCGGGCGCGACGCATATGATCGTCAGAGGTAACGAGGTAAACACTATCAATATTTTCCGCTTGCATTTCGTCAACTAATGTGGTAAAGTTTGTCAGCGTATCAATAGCACTACGGTCAATGTGAACGCGCGATCGCTCAATCCCCGCATTATTAAAGATTTTTTCAGCATACCAGTGAGGACTACCGCCAGATACCCAAATCTCTAATTCTGGATCTTCTTGTGCTAATTCAGCAGCAAAGCGTTCTCTTTCTTCTGCTCCACCTAAGACAAAAACTGCATCCGGTTTCACAAGATAACTCATGACTTCTCGATAGCCAAACCACAAAGAAACTACAATTATTGGTAACAACCAGATACCAAAACGAAAACGATTTCGCTGACGATTACGAAAAAGATATTTTTGCTTTCGAGAACCAATTTTTAATAACATGAATCAGATGCTTTTTCTGGTTGTTTTGAGTAAAAACTGACAAGTAAGTTAAAACTCCTCGCCTAAGTTTACCGCTAAAAACAGTAAAAAGTAACCAAGATGCCAACTTGATCTAAGCTTATTTTATACGGGACTGGCCGGATTTGAACCGGCGACCTAGCGCTTCAGATTTGTGTGAGTTTCCTCACTCTCCGGACTATTCCTTCACCATAGAATATCTTCCTTTAGGTGGTAGCCGTTATGTTGTAGGAGGTTTGTACTTTATAAAGCATACTAGGATGGATATAAGGTCGCAAAAAGTTCAAAAATTTTTTCCCTTCTTTTGTTCCCATGCGCAAACGGTAACTTGCTTTCGCTTTACTTAGTCCCCATCTAAATCCCCATAAATCAGTAAAATAAGTAACAATTAGCTCATTTTCTGACTTGGATAGATAAGTATTTAAAGTTACTTCGAGAGCATGAATTTCCCCGTTTTCTTTCTTAAAGGACTTAGAACCTTTATCCATGAACCATATTGCTATTCCTTGGGGAGTTAAAAGATTCAGGAAACTTCTGGTAATCCTCCGAATTTTTCCTGGATATAACTTTTTAATCAACACCCTTGTTAAAGGAATTAACTTAGGTTCAATCCGAAAAAGAACTTCGCCTGTTTTCGTTTTACCCTGAGAAATATTAACTGGTTTGAGAGTAATTTGTTCAAGAAGATGCTGCTTAAAAAATAGGTAATCTTCTTGACTTTTACTGTGTGGGATAAAGAAGTTATTCTCACGAATTCTTGCTGCACCCAACAACATTCCAGCTAGTACACCTCGTTGCTCTATTTTTGATGAGACATTGTAGTCCATCATGCGATCGCTCTCTACAACCAGTCTCTGCACCTTCCTCACGAAAAAAATCTCGCTTGGCTTGGCTCAAGATTACCTTATCTGTTGCTAGACAAACTTAGGCTTCCTTGACTTTGACTACATTCATCAGTGAAGTTTCCCTCACGATGCCCGATCTTTCAGGAGGCGCTTGCTCTATCCAACTGAGCCACAGCCCCAAAATTGGTTCTTAAATATCATAGCAGTTATTGGGGACTGGGG
>JAWQFW010000370.1:0-3741 GCA_035968095.1 Oscillatoria sp. PMC 1068.18 | reverse complement strand
ATTCAAGACCGTAACTGTGACTATCAAAATACTGTTATTCTAGCTGGTACAGGAAGAAGTGGTACGACTTGGATTGCCGACGTTATTAATTATCAAAATCAATACCGTTATTTATTTGAGCCTTTCAACCGTTTACCTATTTGTCAGAAAACCTTATCTTGTCAATTGTATTTAAGACCCGAAAATAAAGATCGTGAAAAAATAATTTTAGCACAATCTTTACTATCCGGTCAAATCAAAGATTTATCAATTGATTTTCGAGCAATTCAACAAAAAAAACTTATTTTTGAGAAAAGATTAATTAAAGCTATTTGTGCCAACTTATTCCTGAAATGGCTTCAGGTTAATTTTCCAGGAATTCCCATAATTTTGCTGATTAGACATCCTTGTGCAGTCGCTATATCTAAAATTAAGCGAGGTTGGGGAAAATACGATCCGGGAGTCTTTCTCAAAAAAAGACCTGAATTGGTAGCTGATTATCTTCAGCCTTTTCAGAAAGAATTTGAAGCTGCAAACACTAATTTCGAGCAGTATATTTTTAACTGGTGTATTAATTATTACGTTCCCTTAAAACAATTTCAACCAGGAGAAATACATTTAGCATTTTATGAAAACTTTTGCGAAAATCCTAGAGCAGAAGTAGATAGACTTTTTCGCTTTTTGGGAACTGATTACGAAGAAAATATTTTTAGTAAAATTCAGCAACCTTCTTCAAGTGTGCGGAAATCTAGCGCTGTAGTTACCGGACAGAACTTAGTCAATAGTTGGAAGAAAGACATTACTGAGACTCAGTTAGCACGAGCGATGGAAATATTAAGTTTATTTGATCTAGATAAAATCTACGATGAGCAAGCAACACCTAATCTAGAAAATGCTTATAAAATTTTAGCTCAAAGTTAACCGATAGCTATGATTGTTTATTAGCAACTTTCGTGAACAAACTAACAGTTAATTGTCAAGCTTGATTTCCTTTCAAGAGTAGTTGGATTGCTCCCTCTAATTTACCCAGAGAGTGATTGAGGTAAATTAGACGTTCTGTTGTTAAAGAACGAGGTTGAAAAAAATAGCGATAAACAATAGTTGCTAGCACTTTACTGAAATAGTGGATACTGTTACCGCAAGTAGACAAGCGCACTGCTAAATTAGGCTGAAGACGGTTTCCTAGAAGATATAAAAAAGGTTGACTTTGACCGATTCCCCTAACTAATTTCTGCAAATATTGAGGTGAAATACGTCGTTTAGGGATGTAATGTTGTAGCTGCATGGCAGAATTGTACCAAAGTTCGTAGCCTGCGTTGCGAATTCGCAAAACGATTTCGCTGTCATCACCAGCAGTAAGTTTTTTGCCGTTTCTACCTACCATTGCTGTTTTTTCCAACCAACCAGAAGCGAGTAATGCCGATCGCCGCACGACTAAACCTGCACCAACGAGATAAGTATTCCCCTCCGAAGGCATTTGTAAGGGTAAGTCGCCGCGATCGTAAGCAGATAAATAGCCTTGAAATGGTAAAACTTCTTCTGGTGGGGGTACTTCCCAGAGTAGTTTGACTCTGCTACCAACTGCACCAGCTTGGGGGTGTTCCTGAAAAAAGGTTACTGCTTGTTGCACCCAATTTGGGGAGAGAAGACAGTCATCGTCAACAAAGGCGATTAATTCGCAGTTAGTTGAGCGCACGGCACAAATTCGAGCATAGCTTAAGCCTTGTTGAGGTTCGTGGATTAGGCGTAGCTGAGGAATTTTACCAGTATTTAGATAGTTTTGGGCGATCGCCGCAGTTTCGTCAGTGCTGTTATTATCCACCACTAGCACCGACCATCTTATCGATAAGTCTACTCGCTGTTCGGTAATAGTAGCTAAAGCGCGATCGAGCAATTGTGCATTATTGTATGTACAGATGGCAACTTCAATTGATAAGCTCATTTTTGCCTTTAACCTTTAAATAGTTATCAAGATAATTTTTATCTAGCTAAATTTTATTTTAATTAAGTCTAACTTCTTTTCACTAAACTTTGTTTCAATTCACTTAACTTCAGCCGAGACCAATATTTAACGCGAGTAAAGCGACCATAAACGCGATTATTTTTTTGAAAACTTTTTAATTGTTTCGTAAAATCATCCCCCTGCTTATCTATTTTTTCTTGTAATAACTTCTTACTAAAATCGTAGAGTTGAAGATCCAACTGATTATTTTCTTTAATTGCCTCTATCGTTTCTGCTGATATTTCCCGAACTCTAGGTCGATTTTTGGTAATATTTGCTGTTACATAATAGCAATTCTTCCAGCCGAAAGCCTGTTGCATTAAAACCACAGATTCATCAAATCTTTCAGCCACACCCACTACTGGAAAATATTTAATCAAATTTTCTTGAGCTTTTGTTAATAATTCTGTCGTACATTTACCAAACTCAACTTCCAAAGTTCCAGGAGTATTTTCAAATTTGGCTCCAGCAATTCTTCGAGTTTGTCCATTATCCATACCAACAAACTTACCGCAGGTAGCAAACTTTAACAAACTCATTTTTTCTGAAGTAACTTCTTCATGTAAAAAATGGCTAGGACGACTAAGCAAATAATAATAGTTAGAGATTACCCGTTCGATTGGATTCCGGATCATTGTGATATAACTATAAGGCTCAGGTAAATATTCATGAAAGCCAAACGATATATGCCCTTGGAAATAAATAAATTTGTTTTTTTCGGCTTCTGATAAGCTTTGGAAATAAGCAATTCTTTGGTAAGGATTTGGCTGTAACTTAAATATTTCTTCAGAGTCATATTGGCGGCTGAGAATTTGACTTAAAGTTGTTCCTGCGGCTTTAGGAATATGTAAAAAAATTAGTTTATTGTGGCTTTGGTAATTTTGGGCTTCGGCTAGATTTTTCATAAATATTCTAAGCGTTTTGTTAAGTCACGGGTTGCTTGCTGAAACTTGGCTTCGATCTCCTCGTTAAAGTATGTTTTCCAATCTCCAGCTATTCCTTTACGAAAATGCGATCGCTGATTTTCTTCTCCTTGTTGACGACCTTTCGTTTTTTTGACAAAACTATGATAGTTTAGTAACTCTTCTAAGGTTTTATCAGGCATTTTAATGTCACAGTGATGCAACAATTCTTGAACTACTACAAAATTGTTTTTCGCGGTTATTTCTTCATATTTAAATAGTTTTACTTTGGGGTCTTTTTTGGGTGCATCAATCCATGAATCTAAAGCCGCAAACAAGCCCCAATTTTGCAGATGTTCGATTGTATAAATTATTCCTTCGGTAAGAGACAAATTATTTAAGGTTTGTCTTTGTTCGAGAATATTTCCATTAGGAACATGAGAGTATTTGACAGAAAAATAGTTAGAAATGACTATATCTCTGGGATCTCGCATCACAAAAAAAGTTTTGTAATTATCTGGTTTTGGAATAGCCAAGTAATTCTCGAAGCTAATATGTAACGAACCAGCTATTGTCTTTTCTGGAAATTTTTCGCTATTTGTCTCAACTATACCGTAACCACCACGACGTACTTGACCATTTGGACATAATTTTAATCCTGAATATCGGTAAACTCTGGAATCGCAAAAAAGAGCTTGTAGCCACTGACTTGCGGTTTTATGAACGCAGCAATGGTAAAGATTAGTATATTGCGATCGATGTCGCAACCAGATTTTGCTATTTTTAATGATATTTTTGAGATTATTTGGTACTAAATTTTGCATTAAGCTACTTAATTGATTATTTGTGTTTTTTAGT
>JAWQFW010000369.1:0-3778 GCA_035968095.1 Oscillatoria sp. PMC 1068.18 | reverse complement strand
GTCCCCAGTCCCCAATCCCCCACAAATCAAAAATTTGTGTTATTGTATTCAAAGGTTAGCAAAAACCTATTGTCTAGAGAATCAGACCGTATAGGCGTATAAGGAGGTGATGCCCATGAGTGATAGTAGTAAAATCATGGGTCTCCTGATTGAAGCAAATCGGCTGTGTGCCGGGGCTGTTCTCTAACAGCTAGTTTCAAACCTCAATTGTGCTTCCGGCTCAAGAGAGGAAAAAGTAGTTCCTAACTGCTTTTAGCAAACTGGCTTGCGGGGTTCCTCCCGGCAGTCAGATTTCAATCAGAAGACCCGCTACACCGCTCTCATCTAAAGTGTTGATTTATGAAAACACTACCAAGGTGAGAGCGGATAGTTTTGTTTAGAGATAGTTTTTTTTTAGATATTCGTAGTTATTGGATAAAAAAAAAAAATTATGTATACTAGCGGACAATGATGCTGTACTGCATAATTTTATATAGGGTAGGGCATACCCAAATTTACGCTTGGGGAGTAGTTCAGCCCAAGAATCCTCTCGTCGAAAGGCAGAGGAGTGTCAAAAATGAACAGTGTGAAAAATCCTGTCCTTTTTAGTTAGAGGCGTAAAGAAGCTAAATTTCAGCGCCGTGAACGGATCTCCTACCAAGAAAAAACTTGGTTCTTGACCGACTATAATCAGGACTTGGCTCTGTGAATAACAAAGTGAAGACAAAAGGATTTTCCACTGGACAGTAAAAACGCACTGGACGAAAATCCTGGGAAAAAAATAGTAAAATGGTCTGCTGAAGGCGGACGACTGCCTGGGTTCAGTTATAAGCTGATAAAGGTTCTCCCGAACCAGAGAGGTAAGCAAAACTTTCAACTACGGTGTTAAAACCGAATGCCAATCCGAAAGAAATTCTTACCAGCGAGACAGGAAACCTACCCCAAATAAAGGGGTTGGTACTTCAAAAATCAGAAGGTGTGAGGAGAAGTTATAAATGTCAAAATTATTTTGGAAATCGCTGTTGGTGAGTCCAATAGGAATAATCGGGGCAACACTAATGTTGTCGTCAGCAGCGATCGCCGCAGAAAATTTAACTTCTGCTGAAAAAGTCCAGCCCCAAACAACCGCAACCCAAGAAATAGCTGCTGCGGAAACAACTACTGAGTCAGTTAGTGCTACAGCCGTCGAACTGCCAGAATTAGCAGCAACCGAAGCTGATTCCTCAGTTCCAGCAACAGAACTCAATTTTGCTACTCCTGAAGTAGAATCTGTTGCTCAAGTACCTCCAGCTACTAACTCTGGGGAAAATTACCAAGATATCTTAAACCAACTCGATCGCTACGGTAACGAAGGTAGAGGTGACTCACTCGACCAAATTACCAACGTCAATCAGTTACGAGACGTTTCTCCCAGCGATTGGGCTTATGAAGCTTTACGCAACTTGGTCAACAACTACGGTTGTATCCAAGGTTATCCCGATGGAACCTATCGCGGTAACAGAGCTTTAACTCGTTACGAATTTGCCGCAGGTTTAAATGCTTGTTTAGAAGTCTTAGCCGCGAGAATTCGTGAAGGTGGTGGCGGAACGACTACACCTCCTGTTACTGAAGAAGATTTGCTCGTACTGCGACGACTAATTCAAGAATTTGAAGCTGAATTAGCGACATTGGGAACCAGAGTAGACGACCTCGAAGCTCGTGTTGCTTTCTTGGAAGATAATCAGTTTTCGACAACTACCAAGCTAGCTGGTGAAGTAGTCGTCGCAATTACCGATACCTTCTACGACGATCGCTCCGACAACAACACAATTCTTGGTGACAGGGTACGTTTAGACTTTGTTACCAGTTTCACAGGTCGTGATGCTCTGCATACTCGTCTCGCGGCTGGAAACGCAGCTACGTTTGACGTTGAGGGAACTAACTCAGCTACAGCAACTCAGACATTTAACCTAGGAAATACTGGTGGTAATAACGTTGTCATCGATTGGTCAGCTTACTACTTCCCTCTCTTTGGTGATTCCCAAGCGTATTTAGCTGCTGCTGGTGGTATTCATAGCGACTATGCACCAACCTTAAATCCTTATTTTGAAGATTACGACGGTGGTGACGGAGCGCTCTCTACCTTCGCTAGCGAAAACCCAATTTACAGAATTGGTGGTGGTGCAGGTGCAGCAATTAGCTTTGCTTTTTCACCGTTAGAAAGTATTCTCGGACCTTCGACCGTAACCCTTGGCTACTTGTCAGGAACAGCAGATAATCCTGGTGATGATAACGGTTTGTTCAATGGTAGCTATGCTGCTCTGGGACAGATTAACTTTAACATCAGCGATCGCTTCGGTTTAGGTCTGACTTACGTTCACGGTTATCACAACTCCTTTAGCGCTATTTTTGGTGGAGGCGCGCCAGGAGATGCTTCCAGATTTGAATACAATTCTGGGATTGTTGGTACTCCCGCAGCCAATAATATTGGACTTGATAGCCCAGTCGTAACCAATAGTTACGGTGCAGAAGTAGCTTTCCGACTCAGCGATGGGATTTCAATTAGCGGTTTTGCTACTTACACCGACGCGATTATTATCGGTCGCGGTGATGGCGAAATCTGGACTTATGGCGGCGGTATTGCCTTCCCAGACTTTATCAAAGAAGGTAGCATTTTAGGCTTCTTCGCTGGGGTACAGCCTTATGTACACGACTTAGATGGTCGTGGTTTAAGTGATGGTGGTGAAGATCTACCGCTTCACATCGAGGGTTTCTATAAGTACCAGTTAACCGACAACATCAGCTTCACTCCTGGTGTTATTTGGCAACGCGCCCCGAACGAAGAAGAAAGGGATGTACTCATTGGTACAATCAGAACTACTTTCAATTTCTAAAGATTCTGATTGAATTCCAGGATGTACGCTCTCATCTAAAAGCATCAGAAAAGCAAAGTTGTTTTTCTTGATTATGAGAAGTTTCTTTCTACCCTACTTGATGTGGGGTAGATTTTTTTTGACTTCGTGGGGCGCTCTTTTCTCAAACAAGGTAATCCTGATAGTTTCCAAATGTCATCCTGAGCGAAGCGAAGGATCTTCAGAGATCCTTCGCTTTGCTCAGGATGACACAAATTATTAGGATGACACAAATTATCAGGATGACACAAATTATCAGGATGACACAAATTATCAGGATGACACAAATTATCAGGATGACACAAATTATTAGTTAGATTGCGAATAAGCAGTAGATTGGAGAAGTGAGAGATTTGCTGAGATAGCTAACGCTACCAAAGACTGCTCAAACCAACAAAACCCCAGTGGAGAACCGGGATATACTAAAGAAAGTAGCCTCTAAGAAAAAAATCTAAATCTGTGGAACTTTCTTGTAAAACAGAATACGCTCTACTTGCTCTCATTGAATTAACCGATCGCTATCCACAAGGAGAACCCCTGCAAATTCGCGAAATTGCGGCGCGCCAAAATATACCCGATCGCTATTTAGAACAGCTTCTAGCTACCTTGAGACGAGGGGGATTGGTAGTATCTCAGCGAGGGGCAAAGGGCGGCTATTTATTAGCGCGAGAACCCTGGAAAATCACGATGTTAGACGCGATCGATTGTCTCGAAGGTACAGATGTGTCAACTACGAAACGAGACATCACTAACGATACTGTAGAAAGTGTGGTGGTAGCAGAAGTTTGGTTTGAAGCCTGTGACAGCGCCAGAAAAGTTTTACAAAGTCACACACTGCAAGATTTGCGCGATCGCCGCAATACTAAATCTCAGGTAGATATTATGTATTACATTTAGTTGATTGAAAG
>JAWQFW010000368.1:0-3811 GCA_035968095.1 Oscillatoria sp. PMC 1068.18 | reverse complement strand
CCCCCAATCCCTAATCCCCACTGAAGCGATCGCGTAAAGCAGCAATAATCTGTTGATTCGCTTCAGGAAAAGCAAACTGAGCCAAATCTTCCACACTTACCCAACGAATCTCCTCTGACTCAATTGGTTGTGGTATCCCACTGAGGTGACGACAGACATGAACAATTAAGGTAATCCTAAACTCGCTGTAAGTGTAGTCAACAGTAATTAAATGCTCCCCAACTTCAACCTCAATCGCTAATTCTTCTAAAATTTCTCGCTGAATACATTCTCGAACAGTTTCACCAACTTCCACTTTCCCACCAGGAAACTCCCACAGTCCCCCCATTAAACCTGAAGCGCGGCGGCGATCGATTAAAATTTGTCCGCGATCGTTTTCGATGGCAGCTACACCGATAATTTTATGCGGTAGACGGGAAGAAACTTGTGACATGGAAATTTAAATTATGAGGCGATTTTTAAGCTTGTTAATCACCCAAAAGTATTTGGCTTAATTACCGTAACTGAATTTAATTTTAGCAATTAAAATTCCCAGTCTGAAAACTGGGAGCGGGATAATTATTTCTTACAGCAAACTGGCTAAGAATTGTTCGAGAAACCATTATCAGCAGAGTGTAAAGACTGCTCAAAGTTCATCCGTTGTTCGGCATTGCGAAGAAAATAACCGCTCATCATTGCCGAGGCTAATAAGCGTCCGAGATGCTCTCTATTAGTAGAGATGCTCACGCCAAAATGTTCTGAAGGAAGGGTTCCTAACAAGCCGATAATATTGCGTTCCATTACCTGAAACACTTCCTGGGAATTAGGTTTAGAAAGTTGAGCAATGGTTTCTGGTGTCAGATTTTGCACGTAGTGCCATAAATCGTTAGCCGAAGAGCCATCACCACTAAAGTATCCTTGAGAACGATTTGGTTGGTTGTTCACTTGCTACCTCCTAGCTTTTTTGTGAGTGCTGGATGTTTGTTATTTGGCTGGCAATTTTTCCTACATCAAACACAGGGCTATTTGCTATTTAATGTAACAATTTTTTAGCAATTCTGGAGTCAGTGGAACCGAACCAAGAGCATCGGGTTGTCCCACCCAATCAATTAGATTACCCTTAGCTTGCCAGATATTCTCGCATATCAGCTTTGCGTTTGCGTAATTTTGTCAGAGCTTCTCGTTCGATTTGCCGGACTCGTTCGCGACTGATCTTTAAGCGATCGCCAATTTTGGCTAAAGTTAAAGGTGTTTCGTTCATGAGTCCAAACCGCAATTTCAGCACTTCCCTTTGTTGAGGAGTCAAATCTGCCATCAGTTTTTCTAAGTCTACCTGAAGTAATGACTGAGTGGCATAATCTTCTGGAGATTGACCGTCGTCTTCTAATAAATCTCCCAGTTCGGTATCTTGATTATCACCGACGCGCAAATCTAACGACAAAGGTTGACGACCTTGTTCGAGAAATTCTCGTACTTGCTTCGGTTCCAACTCTAATTCTGTGGCTAATTCAGCGATCGTTGCGGCTCTACCTAATTCTTGAGCCAATTGTCGTTGAGCTTTTTTGATTTTGTTCAGCTTTTCGGTAATGTGAATTGGTAAGCGAATTGTCCGGCTTTTTTCGGCGATCGCGCGCGTGATTGCTTGACGAATCCACCAATAAGCATAGGTCGAAAAACGATAACCCTTCGTTGGGTCAAATTTTTCTACTCCTCTTTGCATCCCAATCGTGCCTTCTTGAATCAAATCTAGCAAGTCGAGATTCCGCTTAATATATTTTTTCGCTACCGAAACTACTAAGCGTAAATTTGCTTCCACCATTTTCCGCTTCGCTGTTTCTGCTGCCGCTATTTGCTTGCGTAATTCGGCTTCGGTTAGTTCAGCAGCCTCCGCCCATTGTTTCAAGGTTGGTTCTGTACCTAGTTTTTTCGCCAGTTTTTCTTTTACTTGTTCCAAAGTAACTAAGCGCTGGACTCGCTTGGCATAATGAATTTCTTCTTCGTGAGTCAGCAAAGGAACGCGACCGATTTCGCGCAAATAAGTCCGAACCGTATCGGTAGTAGTTTGAGCAGTTTTCATTGTTAGTAGAATAGGAGCTTTCGAGAGTTACAGTAGTGCGAGCATCTTGCTCGCTCGATATAGTTTATGTATGAGAAGGAATTGTAGTTAGATTAGATTAACAACTCTATTTTTTACAGCTTGTCGAATTTACCTTAACTCTGTTTCTTTGTCAATCCTCCTAAAAATAGATTGATTTACTGGCGATCGCACTTTTAGTAGTTTGATCCTTTGACTACGATTAAGTTAATTTAGCTCATTTACAAATCTATATTAACAATTGTAACTTTAGCGAGAAACAAAAATCTTCCTTTTTTCAACAAATTCTCTTTTCTCTTCTTCTGTGGTGAGGATACCCAAAAAAAAGTCTTAGGGTTACATCCACGCAAACACTTCGAGAAAAATTTTGCTAGAGTCAGGCAAAGTCAGTAGTGGATCTTGCCCAATTTCAACAGCGAGTCTTTCATTATACAGAAAATCGAGTCTAGCGGATTTAGCCCACTTGACATTATTCTCAAATTATACTATTAAAACCACAAATGATCCTTCGAGTCAACTTAAACAATACCAGTAAGGGATGGCAATTTGATAGCGAAGCCGTTTTAGAAGATTTTGTCTGGGATAACTTAGAAACACTGTTAGGATTAACTCCTTTAGAACGTCAATACTCAGTTAATGGACAATATTGTGATCTCATCGCTCTAGGCGAAAATCAACAATTAGTCGTCATAGAATTAAAAAATACTGAAGATAGATACATTGTACAGCAACTAACACGCTATTATGATGCTCTGCAAGTAGAAAAGCCATTTATAGAAAAAATAGACTACAGCAAACCAGTCCATATAGTAGCCATTGCGCCAAGTTTCCATCGAGACAACTTTATTGATATAAAATATCACAAGTTATCTTTTCAGTTATTGAAATTAGAAATAATTTCTGTTGCCGAAAAATTATATTTTAATTTACAAGATGTAGAAACTGAATCTGAAATCTCAAAAATAGAGATGTTCCATCAGGAACAAGATAACCCAGACAGTTTACCCGCACCTCCAAAAGTGCTTACCAACTTTTTTAATAAATGTCCAGTAGAAAGACAAAATGGTATCTTAAAAGTGCGTGAGCAAATTCTCAATTTCGATCGGCGAATGCAAGAATTTACTGATTCTGGTAGCATCAAATATGGCGATAGTAAAGGTAAAGCTAGTAAAGTCTGTGCCGAGTTTAGTTTTGATAGTAAAGGCAATTTAACTTTATTTCTTTGGCTACCTCTCAAAGGACTTACTAGCGAGAGAATAGGTAGAGCAAGAATTTGGACAGATTGGCAAGATAATGCTTTAGTTGAAGGATATGTATCTAAAGGCATTGGCACCAAAATTAGTTCCCGAAAAAGAGCAATATCTTTTTTATTATATAAAATTAAAAATAAAGCTAAACCTAGTCAAAAATGGAGGGTGAAATTAGTTGATGGTAGTTATTCACAAATAGAACTTCCTCAAAAATCGGCGCGCCAATTTTTCTATGAATGTAATGAGGTGCGGAAAAAGATAGAAAAATTACAACCAATTACTAACGAGGAAGTCGAATTGTACTTTCTATTTCCTAAATATGTATTTGGATTTGGCTTCACAAATTTTACTACAATTGAGCCACCTTATTTAACTTTGAAAAATCTTGTATCTTTATCCCTTGAAAAGTGGTTTAAAAGATTTTAAAAATGTTTTTGCAAAAGAGTTAAATAATCTATGTAAAACTAGACTCTATTCAGATTAATAA
>JAWQFW010000367.1:0-3814 GCA_035968095.1 Oscillatoria sp. PMC 1068.18 | reverse complement strand
GAATTAACTTCTTAACAAATATTTAACTTTTTTAACTGTTTTTTCTCAGATAATTAACTAATCCTTGTAGCCCTAGGCGATAACTTTCACCCCCAAATCCACTAATTTGACCTAGGGCTACGTCAGCTATGTATGAGTGATGGCGAAAGGCTTCACGCTGATAGATATTGCTGAGGTGAACTTCAACTGTGGGTAATTTTACTGCTAATAACGCATCTCTGATCGCTACACTGGTGTGAGTATAAGCCCCAGCATTGATTAAAATACCTTGATGAACATCCGCCGCTTCTTGAATAGCATCTACCAAAGCGCCCTCGTGATTAGACTGGAAGCTAAAAACTTTTACTTGTAGCTTTTCTCCCTCTTGTTTTAAGAGAGAGTTAATTTCCGTCAAATTCAAAGAGCCGTATATTCCAGGTTCTCGCCGTCCTAACATATTTAAATTAGGTCCGTGGAGAACTAAAACATTTAACTTTTGTAAAGCCTCTGCTGACACTCAACACACCTACTTTCTTCTACCGCGTTGGGGATCTCTCACTGGAATGGGAATCAGTTCTGCCTCTGGTTCAGCTTCTGGTCCGAGTAAGGCTTCAATAATTTTTTGCGCCCATTCTTGTAGTTTTTCCAACACTTTTTCAATATAGTCCATTGGATTAATGGCTCCTGCGAGACTACCTATCTGCTTTTTGTGATAATTGGCAAGCGGGACTTGATAATTATCTCTTACCGATTCGGCAGAGATTTTTCCTGCTTGTTTTCTATCTTATCAATATTGATAAGAACAGTCTGAGAGTTAATCTCAGCTTTTTTTGATATTGTATATTTATGTTAAGTGTAACACATTTACTCTGGTGCAAATCATCCTACTGTGGTTATAGAGGGATTGGGGGATTGGGAGGAATTGGGAGACAAGGAGGAATTGGAGGAATCGGGAGACAAGGAAGAGTCCAATGGTTGGTAAGATGTCTGTTGGTAATTTCCAAAACTGACCATACTTCCAAAACCCCCAACACTCCCAACACCTCTCAAACTCCTCTTTTGGGGATTGGGGATTGGGGATTGGGGATAGACTGAGAAGCGATCGCGCTAATAAATATTTAATATTTGATGCGGCTACATCACAATTATTCACTGAGAACTGAGTAAAAGTTTGCGGCGCAGATGATCTAAGGCATAGCTTGCACTAAAATAGCGAATCAGGGAGCGATCGCCCCCAAGGGCGCTGGGCTTTGCCCAATCGCGCTCCTTACCCAAACGAAGCTCTAAACTTTCCACAGTACCATCAGGAGCAGCAAGCCCCACATAGACTAAACCTACTGGCTTCGATTCCGTACCGCCACCAGGTCCAGCCACACCAGTAATTGCTATGCCCCAAGATACTCCTAATTGCTTTTGTACTCCAAAAGCCATCTGCTCGGCAACCGTAGCACTAACAGCACCTTCTTTAACTAAATCTGCCTCATTGACACCCAGTAACCTAATCTTGACTTGATTATCGTAAGCAATAATTCCGCCCCAAAAATAACTTGAACTACCAGGAACTTCAGTTAACATTGCCCCCAAACCACCACCAGTGCAAGATTCAGCCACACCAATAGTTTGACCAGCTTCCAGCAACAAATTTCCTACCACCGAAGCTAGAGTATCATCATCAGCACCAAAACAATCTTGACCAGCAATTTGACGCAGTTTAGCTTCTACAGGCGCAATTAACTCAATCGCCGCCGCTTGCGAACCTGCCTTCGCCGAAATCCGCAGTCTAACTTCTCCTTTCCCGGCATAAGGAGCAACAGTAGGATTTGTCAAGGCAAAAAACTGATTAACTTTTTCAGCCAAAGCCGACTCACCAATCCCCCGAAAGCGTAAAGTACGACTATAGATAATTTCCTGACCCCAACCTTGACTTTTCAGCCAAGGAATCGCGGTTTCTTCCCACATTCGCCGCATTTCACTGGGAACTCCCGGAAAAGTCAGAATCGCTAAATTTGTGCGCGGTTGCCAAATTATTCCTGGAGCCGTCCCCGTCGGATTAGGTAAAATATTTGCACCTTCAGGAATTAAAGCTTGTTTGCGGTTACTTGGAGACATGACTCGTCCTCGTTGAGCAAATTTAGCAGTAATATCTTCAACCAGTTCCGGTTTTTCTCTCAAAGGAACCTGAAAAAAATCAGCAATCGTTTCCGTAGTCAGGTCGTCAGGAGTGGGACCTAAACCTCCGGTAAAGATTAAAATTGAGGAGCGACGAACAGCAATATCTAAAACCTTTTTTAACCGTTCTGGGTTATCTCCAACCACACTTTGGTAATAGTGAGGAATACCCAAATTAGCCAACTCCTGTCCTAAAAACTGGGAATTTGTATTGACTATTTCCCCTAAAAGTAATTCAGTTCCAACACAAATAATTTCTGCACTCATAAACAAAAGAGGTAAAAAGTAAGACGATCCCAATCACCAAAACGAGATCGTGAGATGTTGACAACTCCACGCCCCAAAAGGACGTGGTTTTCCCGCGCCATATTTTGATAAATCTCAGGCAGGGCGAGTTCCCTAGCGCCGACAGGTGGCGCAGGTTCGCACGGCAATCACCAGTTTCCAATTCCGATTCAAAACTAATTTCTAATCCGAGCAATCCGCCAAACTTGCCAACCTACATAAAACAGTAACATTGTCGCGCCGAGTGCATAAGCTCCGCCGCTAGGAAAATTAGAAAAAGCCAAAGCTAAACTACCGACCCAAAGGGTGAGAGCATAAATAAACAATACGGTTAAACGTTGAGAAATTCCCGCTTGTAGCAAACGGTGGTGGAGATGGCGGTTGTCAGCCGAAAAAGGAGATTTCCCATTACTAAGACGAGAAACAATCACTGCTGACATATCTAAAATTGGTACTGCCAGGATTAAGTAAGGTAGTAATACCGCCGTAACTGCGGTAGTTTTGACTAAACCGATTGCAGCGACACCAGCGAGAGTAAAGCCGAGGAAATAAGCGCCTCCATCCCCCATAAAAATTTCGGCGGGATTGAAATTGTAGCGTAAAAAGCCTAATGCACCACCAGCGATCGCTGCGGCAATCATTGCTGCTGCTGGTTGCTGCATAAACAAAGTTACAATCAGCATTACTACCGCCGCAATCCCGGAAACACCAGCCGCCAAGCCATCCAAACCATCGATCCAGTTGATTGCATTTACCATTCCTACCAGCCAAAATACAGTGACAGGAAGACTCAACCAACTCAGATGAACTAAGCCATCAAAGGGAACCGAAAGAAACTCAATCCTAACTTGTCCTAGCCACCAAGCTAATGAAGCTACAACCGTTTGCATAATTAAACGGGAAGTAGGAGTGAGATTAAATAAATCGTCAGCAAGCCCTATTAAGAAAAAGGCGATACCTCCGAGGGTAACGCCCCAAACTTCCAATTCTTTTTCTGGGGAAACAGTTTCAAAACCCCCTAGCCACCAAACGATCGCTAAGGCTGTCAAAGTGCCTGCGAAAATCGAGACACCTCCTAAACGTACCATTGGGCGTTTGTGGACTTTGCGATCGCCAGGTCGATCTATACGACCACTTTTTAGTCCTAGGGTTTTAACTACGGGTGTACTCCATAAAACAACGGTCATGGAGACGAGGAATGCAATGAGATGGTACAACTGGGCAGGCATCACCAATTGTCTCGTGTAGAAAGAACAGTTGACTCAAAAGAGACTACACCACTTTAGCCTAAAGCAAGGCTATTGAATGTGGTTTTCACCTCGGATGTTAGTTTTTGCTACAAGCAGAATTACTTGCTTTACGATAATTGTCAACTGGGGAT
>JAWQFW010000366.1:0-3896 GCA_035968095.1 Oscillatoria sp. PMC 1068.18 | reverse complement strand
GCCTCTATTTGTTTGACTATTTTTGCGTTAATATCTTTTCTTTTTAAACGATTTTTGGTGACATTCTTTTTGCGATAGTAAATATTTTTCCATCCTAGTTTTTTGCTCATTAGTAATAACGATTCATCGAATTTTTCGGTAATTCCACATACAGAAAACTGAGAATTTAAGTTAGCTTTAGCTATTTCTAGAAGGTTTTCTGAGCATTGTCCTAGTGGTACTTTTTGCTGGCTAGATAATCCTCCGGTAGATACTCCAGCTAAACGTCTAGTTTGACCGTTATCTAAATCAGTTGATATACCACTATTAATGAAATCTTCTAAAGTCATTTGCTGAGAAGTTACTTGCTCATGTAGAGGATGAATTTTACTTCTCAGAACAAAGTAATAAGTAGAGATTGCTCTCTCTACGGGATGTCGCAGCATTGTGATATAGGTACAAGGTTGAGGTAGAAAATCATGAATACCAAAAAGCAAATGACCTTTGATAACTTTTATTTTACTTCTTTCTGTTTCTGGAAGGACTTTTAATTGCTCGATACGCTGTTGAGTTTTGCTACCAATTGTATATATTTGCTTTTCTGAATATTGTTTTTCGATAATTTCATGTAAAGTCTGTCCTGCGGTTTTAGGAATGTGTAAAAATACTACAGATAGCTTTGCTTGTGTCAGATTTAAGTTGGCTTTGCTCATTGAAAAATATTTTGATAAATAAGGTATTTTAAAGTAAAAATAATGCTGATTATTTTAGTTTAAATTTTCATAGTTAGCAAGCTGGCATAGCTGCTGATAAATGTTTATAGATTCTGGGGAAGTAGAAGCTTGAGAATAGGATTGCCGAATCGAAAGATCGGGAATAGAATAATCAACGCTGGCTCCGGTGAAAGTTTCTAACTGAGCTAAACCTTGTTTGGTGACAGCTTGATTATAGTGGAGAAATAGCCATTCTCCTTGGTGACGGTGAATTTCTAAAATGTGTTTGTAAATTAGTGTCCAAACTTCTACGGCTTGGTGAAAACTGATGGCGAAACCGGGATTTTTGAGGTGAGGAGCTTTTTGTAATAAGGTTAAGATGCTTTCTGCGGTATTAGCTGGTTCGCGAAAGATACAAACAAAAACTGTATCTTTTAAGAAAGGTTGCCAAACTGGAAGAGTATAAGAAAATCGAGGATCTTTGAAACAATATGGTTTTTTGTTTGTTAAGGCACTAATTTTTTCGTTAATGAGGTCGGAAGTAGAAATTTGTGTGCCGACAGGAACGCGAGATAACCATCTTTGCCACATGACAGGACGATCCAAAAATAGCCATTTGCCGATGAATTTTGGTCGTTTGGGAACGACTTGAGCGAGAAGTTGCTCGTTAATTCTGTTGACTTCTAAATCTTCAAAGTTGCCTTGAGGATTGTTTGCACGCGATCGCGAAATTTTCTCTCCCATGAAATAACCCGATTTAGCTAGTGTCGCTGCTACCATACTCGTACCACTGCGACCAGACCCTAAAATAAGACAGTTTCTCATTTTAGCAATTCCTCTTTTCCGTAGGTGTAGTTCAATCGAGTCAATAATTCGCCAGCAATTTGCTCGATCGCTGGGCTGAGACTATTCTGGCTAATTCTGGGCGACTTACGGTTAATCTGAGTTGCAGCGAACTGCCGCATTTCCTGACTTGGTTCCAGTCCGATGAATTGTTCTAAAGTGGTACAAACGGCGATCGCGTTTTCCAGTAAATCTTCGTAGCGAATCTCTATCCAGCGATCGCTAGCTAGATTACTCAATCCTTCCCTGGAACTTTCTACACTTAAGCGCCACTCTAAAATCCCTTTCAGAAAGTTATTAGTAGACAACTCTACCAATTCCCCATCTCCTCTAGCAACTGCATAATCTTTTAGTAAATTCCATTTATAATCTTTTCTTCCGAACCAAGGTTTAGTTTCAGCCAGCGTCGCAATAGATTGTGCTACCTCCAGCCCATTTCTCAGCAAATGGATAAACAAAGCATCTGGAAACAAAGCATTAAGAAAACCGATCCGGAAACTATTTATCGGCAACTTTTCTACCAAACGCGAACCATTTTTCAACCTAATTCTCACTGCAAATTCATTCTTAATTCTACTCGCAATTTCTGGAGTTAAATCCGCCGCAGTTAACTTTAATTTCCCACTCCGCACTTGTGCTTTGCGCGTCCAAATATCTGTTTGAGTGGCACACAACCAAATATCTCTTGGTTCGTTGAAATAGGCTATTTCAGAATGTTGAGATAGCATTTTCCCCAAGATAGTTGTACCCGAACGCCCACAACCAACGATAAATACCGGACGCTTCAAGATTTTATCTGTAGGAAGTAGTTGATAAACTTTCTTCTGGATTTTTCTCTGAAATTTAGTCTGCCATGAGCTACTGTACATAGAAAAAAAAGTACATTTACTTAATTTTTTCCGATCTATTTTGCCAACGAGCTTTTTAACCTTTTCAAAAAGCTTTTTTGGGATGTTCCTTTTTTGATTGCGCCTGTTTCATCCATCGAATTCCATTTTTTGTTAATTTTCTTATAAGTATTAATTTCAATATCTTCAGATAAATACTTAGAAAACAATTCTTCCCAGGCTTCTCCGTAAGTATTCCGAAAATAATTCGCTGCCCACAATCTTGCCTTTTTTAAATATTCTTCTCTCGAAATTGTATCAGCAGTTGCTCCGTACGTCGTACCTCCTAAATGTTTCATGACAACTTCATCGCAATAAGCAATAAACCAATTGTCACGATACATTTTGTAAGAAAGTTCGTAAATTGCTCCACGAGAATAAAGAAAATCTTGATTGAGAAAACCTACTTCTCGAAGACACTCATCTTTCATCATTAAAGCTAAATAATCGCAGGTAGAAACTTTATGCCATCTCCTACCGGATTGCGAGCGAGAACTTGGATAATTACTATCTCTTTCGGTCGGGCTAATAATACCCATTCTTGGTTCTGCTGCGAGTATTTCTATCAATTTATCAATGGGATCTGGCTCAGATTCAAATACCAGATCATTCATCAAAAACCAATAATATTTATACCTTCCATGCTCTTCTAAAACGTATTGTAAACCTCGGTTGTGTCCGTAACACTTGCCACGAAACTCCGGATCGGGATAATAAAAACTAGCATATTTACTTTGTTTGTCTTCATCGCTACCGCACTCGATTACGAAAATATCTTTAGATTGATTTTTACCGAAATTTTGCAATTGTTCGACGAGACTATCTGTCAAGTCAGGTCGATTTCTATTCACAATAATCGCCGCAACATCACCTTGATACTGCATTTTTTTCTCCTTGCAAACTATGATTTTCTGCTTCAGTAACTTTTGGTTTTATGGCTCGTATTTGCATATCTCTACCAAATTTATTTGCCCGTCGCCAGTTTTGCTTCACTGGATATTGGCTAATTTCCGTAAAACCAACTTTCTCTAGTTCATATTTGAGAGTTTCTGGAGTCCAGCCCCATTTATGCAGTTGTCCGACACCTTCTTTTTTGATATCTGGGGGATAACCATAAATTCCCACCATTGCGATGTCTATGTTCTTTTTCCCAAAGTGTTTTCCGAGTTCTTGGATACTAACGGCTAAATTAGGTAGTTCTAAGACTAAGATCCCTTCTGGTTGTAAGAGCCGAAACCATTCGGCGATCGCTTGACGAGCTTGTTCTAAGTATAAATGCTCGAATAAGTGATAAGATTCAATAATTTCGACACAGTTGTCAGGAAATAAGGACAATTCTTCGACTTTCATTACCAAGTCTGCTTGGGAATCTGGATAAGCATCGATGTTTATATATCCCGGAAAGTAATCGCTACCACAACCAAGATGCAGCTTAATTGGTTTACCCTTGTTAATCAATTTGTTAAAATAATAT
>JAWQFW010000365.1:0-3983 GCA_035968095.1 Oscillatoria sp. PMC 1068.18 | reverse complement strand
ATACAAACTTTCCTCAACGAAATATTCTTAACTATAATTTTAGATTAGGCTAAGAAAGTAAACTAACAAAAATGCCTATGTTACCAAAGATAACCTCTTTATCAACTTTTCGAGGTGATATTCTCATCGTTGACGATGCCCTTGATAACTTACGGCTGTTAGCGAACATCCTCGAACCGGAAGGCTATTTAGTCAGAAAAGCCATTAGCGGAAAACTTGCTCTCAAAGCTATTCAAATGGCTCCTCCGGATTTAATTTTACTAGATATTAATATGCCGCAGATGAACGGCTTTGAAATTTGTCAGCATTTAAAAGCCAATCCTCAAACCGAGCGGATTCCGATAATTTTTGTGAGTGCTTTAGACCGTAACTTTAATCAATTGAAAGATTTACAACTAGGTGCTGACGATTATATTACGAAACCTTTTCAAGTTGAAGAAATTTTAGCTCTTGTTGAAAATAAAATCAAACACCAAAAGTTAGTTAAACAAGTTCAATTTCAAAACTCTTTACTACTTTTGGAAATGCAAAGTCGCCAGCAAGCAGAAACCGAAACACAATTTTTTCTGACGATTAGTGAAGCTATTAATCAAACTAGCGATTTTGCCGAGGCAATTCAGGTAGCCCTAGAAAAAGTTTGTCAACTAATTAATTGGGATTTTGGTGAAGCTTGGATTCCTAATGAAGAAAAGAAAATTTTACAATATAGTTGTAGTCGGTATGCAAAACACGAACATTTGTCCGGGTTTGGAATCGCCAGTGAAAATTATCAACTAGCTCCTCTTGAAGGACTTCCAGGTAGAACTTGGGTATCAAAGCAAATTGAATGGATAGAAAATATTTCCGCAAGTCCTGATCTTAGTTTTGTTCGTTATCAATTAGCTGAAGAAATCGGCTTAAAATCAGCAATATCTGTTCCGGTGTTAGAGGAAAACAACGTTTTAGTAATTTTAGTTTTCTACCATCAAAAAACATCTCAGCTTCAACCTCGAATTCTTACTTTAATTAAAGCGATTACTACTCAATTAAGTTTATTTATTCTCCGCAAAAAAGCCGAATTTGCTCTGTCAGCAGCTAACCAAAAATTAGTTAGTCTTACTACTATAGACGAATTAACTCAAGTAGCTAATCGCCGTCGCTTTGATGAAGTTTTTGTTTATGAGTGGCGGCGACTTGCCAGAGAAGAAAAGCCTTTGTCTTTAATCTTTTGTAATTTAAATTATTTTCTCAAAGGTAAAGTTCAAGAAACTGACAATTTTTATTTAAAAAAGGTGGCAGTTACTATTACTCGTTTACTTAAGCGTCCCGCAGATTTAGTGGCTCGTTATGAAGACCAAAAATTTGCGGTAATTTTGCCGAATACTCAACTTGAGGGAGCTAATTATTTAGCTAAAAAAATTTCCCAAGAGATAAATTTTGACTTAATTGCTGATTCTCAGTTTAAGTTTGAGGAAATAGTTAATTTAACTTTGGGAGTAGCAACTATGATTCCTGAACCTAAAATTAATCCTCAAATTCTCATTAAAATTGCTGAGGAAGAATTAGCTGCGTCTAGACGAAGAGAAGGCAATTACACGATTGGGCTAAGTTCGAGCAATAAAAATGGAGCGACTGAAGAAGATTGTCGCAATCGCTAATTTCTTGATAAATTCTTAAGGAAAAATGTGAGATAATAATGATTACAAAAAATGCAGCTATAATAAGGTAAGAAAAAATCTTTTTTTTTACAATAGCAGTAAAAAAATGCTCTTAGAAGAAGAACCTAACAGGCAAAAAATCATCTTAATCGTTGACGATATGCCTGAAAACTTGCGCCTTTTAACCACAATTTTGCAAAAAAGGAACTATAAGGTCAAAAAAGCTATTAGCGGACAAATAGCAATTAATGCTGCTTTAAGTAATCCACCTGATTTAATTTTACTGGATATTAATATGCCAGAAATGAATGGTTACGAAGTTTGTCTGAAGTTAAAAGCTAATCAGTTAACCAAACAAATTCCGATCATTTTTCTGAGTGCTTTAAACGAAACAAAAGATAAAATAAAAGCTTTAAAAATTGGTGGTGTAGATTATATTAGTAAACCTTTTAGTGCTGAAGAGGTTTTTGTTCGAGTTGAAAATCAACTGACAGTACATTGTTTAAATGAACAAATTAAGCGACAAGCGCAAAATTTAGTAAATAAAAATAAGCAGTTAGAAACAGAAATAAAAGAAAGAAAGCGTGCAGAATTTGAAGTACGTTTATTGTTAGCAACAACTCAAGCAATTTCTCGTGCTGAAGATTTTTCCTCAGCTTTGGAAGTAATTTTAAGTTTAATCTGTATGGCAATTGGGTGGGATTTTGCGGAAGCTTGGATTCCTAGTAGAAATAATAGTGTTTTAATTGCTACTGAGGGATGGTATGCTAGCAAACGTCGTTTTCATGAATTTCGTCAGCAAAGTTATCGCTGGAGTTTTGCTTGCGAAGAGGGATTAGTCGGAAGAATTTGGTCTTCTCAAAAACCCGAATGGATTGAAGATATTTCTAGTTGCTCAGAGTCAGTTTATTCTCGCTCTCAGTTAGCAGTTGGGGTGGGATTAAATGCTGCTTTCGGGGTTCCGATTTTGCTGCAAAATGAAGTAATTGCGATCTTGGTTTTTTATCATCAAAAAACTTTAAATTTACAACAGCATTTGTTGGAATTAATTAATGCAGTTACGACTCAGTTAGCTGCACTTATGTATCGTAAGCAAACTCAAGAAGCGCTACAACTTGCTGAAAAAAGATATCATCGTTTGGTGGAAAATGCGATTGAAGGGATTTTCCAAACTACGCCGAATGGAAGCTATCTCAGTGCTAATTTGGCTTTGGCAAAAATGTATGGTTATAATTCGCCAGAAGAATTAATTGCTAGTTTAACAAATGTTTCTGAGCAATTATATGTTGACCAAGATCGTCGCCGAAAATTTATGGAAGCGATGGAAAAAAATGATGTGGTTGAGGGTTTTGAATCTTTAGTTTATTGTCAAGATGGTCAACAAATTTGGGTTTCTGAAAATGCTCGTGCAGTACGGGATTATACAGGTAAATTGCTTTATTATGAAGGTACGGTTTCTAATATTACGGAACGAAAGATAGCTGAGGAAGCGCTAAAATTTCAACAAAACCAAACTGAGGAGTTGTTGTTAAATATTTTACCTGCGGCGATCGCCGATCGCATTAAACAAGGTGAAGTGAATATTGCGGATAGTTTTGAGGATGTCAGTGTCTTATTCGCTGATTTGGTGGGGTTTACCGAGTTTTCTAGTCGCAAGTCTCCCACGGAGTTAGTCGAAGTCCTCAATCTAATTTTCTCTGAATTTGACCAATTAGCACAGCAACATGGGTTAGAAAAAATTAAAACAATTGGCGATGCTTATATGGTAGTGGGTGGTTTACCGACACCCGATCCTGATTGTCTCGAAAAGATAGCGCAAATGGCGTTGGATATGCAACTTGCTTTAGCTAAACTTACTGCTTCCACTGGTGAAGCTTTGAGTCTGCGAATTGGGATTAATCTTGGGGCTGTCGTTGCGGGTGTGATTGGGAAAACCAAGTTTATTTATGATTTGTGGGGTGATACGGTTAATGTGGCTTCCCGCATGGAATTTCATGGTATCCCTGGTGAAATTCAAGTCACTGAAGCGGTTTACGATCGCCTCCAGCAAAAATTCATTTTCGCCAAGCGAGGTTCGATTTCGATTAAAGGTAAAGGGGAAATGACGACTTATTTGTTAAAAGGTAAGAGAAAAAGCGATCGGGGAGTCTTGCCGTGTTTCGACCCCTAATCGCTTTTTCACTACCGTTGCTCCTCACACACTATAGTTAGATTACTCTTTACTTTTTTGTCTATCGATCGAGGTAGTGACAGTTCCCTTATCCACATCTCCAACCCAACAAGACACTCCAGGACTTCGAATCCCTCCTTCTCCTTAAAAAAAAAAACAAACTATTTAATCTAATT
>JAWQFW010000364.1:0-4019 GCA_035968095.1 Oscillatoria sp. PMC 1068.18 | reverse complement strand
GAGTATGAGTAAATAAAGAGAACAATGTAGACAAACTAATAACTAAGATAAAATCCACGCTATGATGAAAAAATAAAAACAAATTTTCTGAGGAAAATTATGATGGCTGAATATAGAAAGATTGAATATCGGATTGGCAAAGATGGCAAAATTACCGAAAGGGTAATTAATGCAACTGGACAAAGCTGTACGGAAACAACGAAAAAGATTGAACAGGCTCTTGGTGATGTGGAGTCTCAAGAATTATTCCCGGAATACTATCAGCAAGATGCTAACTTTGGTGAGATCGAAAATCAACAGAATTTAGACCAATTTTAAACTAAACTAGCCCAGATATCTAGTTTTCGATTCCCAAAAATGAATTTTTCAAGCTTAATTTTAATTAACTTTTAATTCTGAGGAAAAAATCCCGTCGCACAAATGACGTTCGGCTGCGCTAAGTTGAGAATTTGTCCGCAAATAATCTTCTACCCACTGACAAGCATAAGTTAAAGGATCTAGTTTAACTACTTGGTCTAAATTCCACAAAATTAAGCGATTATCTTCGCTTCCAGAAGCAATAAAACGATCGTCGGGGCTAACAGCGATCGCGCGAACTGCATCTCGATGTCCAATTAAAATTTTCTGGAGTCTACCTGACAAATTCCAAATTCGCACCATTTTATCGGAACCTCCAGTCACAATTTTCTCTCCTTTCGGACCAAAAGCAACTCCACAAACTGCTGCACCATGTTCTAAAATTTTTACTAAAGTACCATCTCGATCCCAAAGCCTAACTGTACCGTCTCCACTTGCGGAAGCTAGAAGTTGACCGTCAGGACTAAACGCAACTCCACAAACTAACGAGTGATGTCCAGCAAGAGTTCTTAAAAAAGTACCATCTTGTCGCCAAAGTTTAATCGTATTATTACCACTGGTAACTGCAAGAATTTGGCTATCTGGACTAAAGGTAACTCGTCGTAACGTTGCCCCAAAACCATTTAAAGTTTTGAACAAAGTGCCATCTTTTTGCCAAATTTTTACGGTATTATCCGCACCTGCCGCAGCAATTAATTGATTGTCGGGACTAAATTCTACGTCCCAAACTTCGGCATCATAAATTAACGTTTTCAGTAGCGTACCATCTCGCTCCCAAAGTTTGACCGTACCGTCATTACTCGCCGTGGCAATAGTTTGATTATCTGGGCTAATTGCCACCCCAAACACTGCCGCTTGGTGTCCGACTAAAGTTGTCAGTAACTTTCCTTCGCGGTTCCACAGTTTCACTGAATGATCCAGACTGGCTGTAGCGATCGCCAAACTGTCTGGCGCGATCGCCACTCCCCAAATTGCTGCATCCGCCGCTTGCAAACTATTTTTTAATCTCCCTTTTCGTTTCCAAATTCTAACCATTTTTTCGGTTCCAGCCGAAGCAATATAAGTACCATCCGGACTTAAAGCAACTCGCCAGATCCCTGTCTTTGCTCCTCTGAGCGTGTTTAATTCAGTTTTGGCGTTTAAGTTCCAAATCTTAATTGTTTTGTCCAGACTGCCGGAAACAATCCTTTGACCATCAGCACTTAAAGCAATGCTACCAACACCGCTACTGTGTCCGTTAAGAATTTTCTCCGGCTCACCGCTAAATTCTGCGAGGTTACTCAGGTTCCAGAATTTAATTGTTTTGTCCATACTCGAACTAATTAAGGTTTGACTATCCAAGCTGAAAATCACTTGGGAAATCCCCGCAGCATGGGCTTGCCAACTTTTGAGTAATTTACCATCTCGCCGCCACAATTTCAGCGTTTGTTCGCTTTGTGAAGCAAATATTTTTCCGTCCGGGCTAAAAGCGATACTACCCACCAAAGCACTATGTCCTTGCAGGATTTTGTAAGGCAAAACTTGGAGTTTGTTGGTATAATCCCATTGCCAAAATTTTACCGTGCGATCGCTACTTCCAGAAGCGAGAATTTGACCATCGGGACTAAAAGCCAGAGTCATTACTGCACTCTCATGGGCTGGCAAAGTTTGGTAAGGTAACTGAGGAAATTTACCCCTTGCATCTCGTTGCCATAATTGAATTATCCCATCGTCACTTCCGGCTGCAAGATAATTTCCGTCGGGGCTAAATTTAATTGTCCAAACTGGAGTTGAATATTTTTCTAAAGTGTTTAATAAAGTGCCGTCTCGTCGCCAAATTTTAATACTTCCGTCGGTACTTCCAGTAACAATTAAATTACTGTCGGGACTAATATCAATTGTCCAAGCTTCGGCTGCAAAATTAGAGAGACGGTTTGATTCAACTACTTCGTAAACTGCTTGTCTGAGGACACTTTCTACTTTGGTTTCCGTTTCTAAGTCGGTTTCACCCAGTCTTTCCAGGGATCTTTTGGCTTTGATAGCTTGAATTAGTGCGTCTAAACGTTGATGAGAAGCAAAAAGTGCATCCGAGGAAGTGGCGATCGCGCTAATTGCTTTCATTTTCACTTGGCGATCGATCGCTACCGCTCGATTATACTCCGAAAAGGCTAATCCTCCTAACACCGAAACAATTACTAACGCGATACTTACTGCAACTAATAAATATCTTTGTAATCTGGCTACTTTTTGTTCTTGAACTAATCTTTTTTGTTCCTCAACTAATCTCGCTGCAATTTCTTGCGTTTTTTCTACTTCTAAAAATTGTTGTACTTCTTGACGATCTAATTCTTGAGAAGCTGCTAAAAATTGATAATCGGTATTACTTAAATTTTTTCCCTGCGCCCATAGTTGCGCTTCTTGTAAAGCTTTTCCCCGCAAAAGTCGCGAATTATCAGTTCGGTTTGAGGCGATCCAAGCTCCTAATCCTTGAGAGTAGGGACGTAAATTATTCAATTGTTTCTCTACCCACTTTGGGTCAAATATTTCTCGGTAAATTGGATTTCTTACTGCGAGTTTCCCTTGTTTTCTAACTACTAATCCTGAAAGCAAAAGTTCAATTTTCTCTCGCGAATCATCGGCAGAAATTTCTGATTCTTGGAGAATTTGCTGATAAATTCCGAGGCTTCTTCCGGCAGTTTTTTCACTGTGTAACAAACGAGAACGAATTGTGCGTAAATGTTCTGGTTCGTCTTGAGATTCCCAGTTTTCAATGATTCGCGACCTAACAATTTTTTCTACCCAAAAAGCTTCTTTACCTGGAGGAATTGTCAGCATTCCACTCTCTGTTTCTTGGCTTACTTTCCAGACTATCTGGCACAATTTTTGAGTTAAAAACGGCTGTCCTGCTGTCCACTTGCAAATTTCAGCTAATACTGCTTCCGCATTATTAATTTTTTGGGCTAATCCCTTGACTAAGGGTTGCGCTTCTTGTAGTGAAAATCCCTGTAATTCTATAGCTTTACCAATATTAAAAGGAGTCCGGTTTTTATCACTAATTAAATCTGAAGGTGTCGCCACACCGAAAATTGCAAAGCTAATTCGATGATAAGCTGGATTAATGGCACGCTGATTATAACAAAAGCGAATCAAAGCGAAAAAATCGTCCACCGGGAAATTTAAGCTCAGAATACTATCAATTTCGTCGATAAAAATAAAGATTCTTTCTTCCGGAAAATACACAGTTAAAACTTCGTTGATGAAATTACTTAATCTTTGTAATAAAGATAGTTCTTCTTGTTCGCGCCACCAAGCTTTTAAGTTGAGTTCGCTTACTAAATTAAAGCTTGACCAAATATCAGCAACAAGTCCTTTATACCATTGAGCAGGTGTAATATTTTCGCTACCAATATTGGTCATGTCAATCGCAATACAGCGAAATCCTGCTTGTTCTAAACAAAACATTGTTTGCACTAACAGCGAAGATTTTCCTGTTTGTCTGGAGTTGAGAATATAACAAAATTCTCCTGCTTTTAAGGCTTCGTAAAGTTCAGCATCAGCCCCACGGACGACATAAGTGGGATCGTCTTTTCTGAGGCTACCACCAACTTGATAAGTGTTAATTGTCATGTTTTTTTGGGAACTGGTGACTGGTGACTGGTGACTGGGGACTGGGGACTGGGGAC
>JAWQFW010000363.1:0-4044 GCA_035968095.1 Oscillatoria sp. PMC 1068.18 | reverse complement strand
ATTACTGATTTAGAAATAATAATTAAAACAGCGAAGTGCTAATTGAGATAAAAAATGATAGGTTACAAAAAAATCCGCCAAGCTAATTTTCAAAATCTGCGCTGGCGATTGCTGTTGTCATATTTAACAGTAATGGCAGCAATTTTAGCTGTATTTGCAGTAGGAGTATATGGTTTTTTTACCCGTAGTTATTATCGACAAATGGACGAAAAACTGCGAACCTTAGCGCAAGCAGCGACACCTTCTTTAGCTGAAATTAAACGAGAAGGTAACGATTATTTAGATCGAGTAGACGAAGTACCGTGGCGAGATTTATTCAATCGCGATCGCCAAAGTTTAGAATGGTTTAATGTCGAAGGTGTACCCCTAGATAGCCGGGGACAAATTTCCTTAGCTTCTCACCCCGAAACAGGTGCAGAAACAGAATGGGATACAGCCCAAACCTCCTTAATTCGCACTTATACAATTTCAGTTTATAGCGATTCCCAAAACAATTCTAGCCAACCAATATTAGAAGGATTTATTCGTGCTAGTCAATCGATGGAAGCATTACAAGCCGCCCAAAATCAATTAATTTGGGGCTTAGGAATGGGTGGAATTGTCGCGTTAGGATTTGTGGGAATTGGTGGCTTATGGCTGACAAAATTAGCTATCCAACCAGTAGAAAAAAGTTATCAGCAATTAAAACAATTTACGGCTGATGCTTCCCACGAATTGCGATCGCCAATTGCCGCGATCAAAACTTCTGTAGACGTAATCAGATTGCATCCAGAGCGAATTCATCCCAAAGATGCGAAAAAACTCGCCGCGATCGCCAGTGCTTCTGTACAAATGACCGAATTAGTCGAAGATTTGCTGTTTCTCGCACGTACTGATGCAACCACAGTTCGCGAACAAACCACTGTTTCTATGAATGAAATTTTACACGATTTACTGCAATGGCTAGAACCTTTAGCTACTGCCAAAAAAATTAATTTACAAGCAGATTTAGGGTTATCAGTCTCAGTTTTCGGCGACGCTGCTCAACTCAATCGTTTGTTTGCTAATTTACTCGAAAATGCTTTACAGTATACTCCCGAAGGAGGCAAAGTTAGTGTTTCCCTAGCCAAACAAAATCGCTTCGCGATCGTGAAAATTCAAGATAGTGGGATTGGGATTGCACCCGAACAATTAGCCTTAATTTTCAATCGCTTTTGGCGTGCAGACAAAGCCAGATCGCGCCGAGAAGGAGGCACAGGATTAGGATTAGCCATTGCTAACGCGATCGCCACCCAACACAAAGGAAAAATTACCGTTACCTCCGAAGTTGGAGTCGGTAGTTGTTTTCAACTACGTTTACCATTAGAGCGCCTCAATTAAAGCACATCAACCAACCAACCGCAGGAAAAACCCAACCAAGTCACCGTCGCGAAAGTGAGAATTTCTTGTTTAAAAGTGAATCCGGCTGTATCCATTTTCATCCAAGCATTTGAGCCAAAAAGACTAGCCAGAAAGCCTAAAAGTAAAGCCGCAGGCATTGGGCAAGTATTCAGCAAAACAGCCACATCACCGCCAAATTCGCGATTATCCAACAAAAACCAAGCAATCAAAAACATGGCGATCGCGAAAAGCCCAGCTAACCAGCAACCATCACGAAGCGCATTTTTGAGATCCTCACCCATTAATAACATTGCCCAACTCAACACAAAAGCAGAAGCTAGAGCGATCGCCACCATCAGCACGAGAAACTGAAACGGGATCGAAAGCGAAAAAATAATCGCGATCGCCCCAATCACCGGAACAAATTTCGTCCAAGATCGATCCAAAGTCCAAATCAGCGCTCCCGCCCAGACTAATACCCAAGCCGATAACCGCGCCTGATAACTGGTTAGCAACAAACCAAAGAAAAAATACCCCAGCCATAATAAAAACAATAACCACAAAGGCAGTCGCCTATAGAATTCCTTATCAATAATCATTCTCGAAGGCTTAGTTGGAGAAGGTTCCATAATTTATAATTTACGACTGTAGGTTGGGATACCAATTCTCAATTCTTAGTTCCCCAAAAAACATTTCCGAGTAAATTATCTTCTACCATAGAGAACAAATTGGCTCAAGACATTCTCTTTGGCGGAAAACATGACTAAAATACGCTCCGATCGCTGTAGATTATTCACTGCGATAATCGTCCTCCTCGTGTTAATGTCTATATTTTAATTATTTGTGGTCTTAATTGCTTTCCGGAGGCAAAACTTCAGCATCTAACAGAGTAATTGTGGCTCGAATTGACTCTCCCACTAAAGAAAATCTTTCTTGCTCCTCTGCTGTTGCTTCCCAAAGAATAATTTGTTTGCGAAACTCGGCATCTTTTTTGGCTCGCTTAAAAATTGCTTCAATCAAAATTTTTCTTTGAATTTCTCGCGTTGAAATACCCTCTTGTTGCAAAAAATGCAATAACCGCTCGATACTAATCACAAAATTTTTCGGAGGTTGGGAAATCACGATCGCCCGAATTTGACTAATTACCTGCTGATAATTACGCGATCGCCGATCTGGTGGCGGCGGTAGAGGCTTCGGAGAAGGTTCTACTTTTAAATTATTTTGCTGATTAATTTCTAATAATTTGAAAATTGTTTCGCGATTAGTAGTAACTCGGTTCCACATTTCCGGATACAGTGACAAAATCCGTTCGCTCACTAATTTAGCATTCACAAAACGGTTCGCAGTTAATTGCAGTTGATATTGTCCCTCGCTATGTAAATAAGATTTCACCTGAAGCTTAACATCGGCACATTCTAACTCTACTTGAGCTAAAGTAAAACTCAACACTTCCCAACTCGGAGCTTCAGGAAATCTGACCTCAATAATGGCATTATTTTCTCGATTGGGATTAGCAAATTCCCCAGGAGCGAAATCACGCCTTACCGGATAGCGATCGCTCTTACTTTTCGTTTCATAATCAAACCGAGTATAAATATAATTACACTGCACTTTGCTTAAATCTACTTCTTCTAGTTCCCAGCCTTCAATACAACAACCAGTTAACTCGGCTCCATCTAAATTAGTGCGTACCAAATGGCTTTTCATCAGATAAACATCCGCTAAATTTGCTTCTGATAAAATCACATCTTTTAAATAAGCACCGCTTAAATCCGCTCGATTTAAAGCTGCTCCTCGCAAATTAGCACCAGTTAAATCAGTTTGTAATAAATAAACATCCTGCAAATCGGCTCGCAACAAATAAGCATTGCGTAAGCTAACTTTCAGCAAATAAGCACCTGCAAGATTAGCTCGACTCAAATCCGCCCGATCGAAGTTTGACTCACTGAGATCCGCATTAGTAAGAATTGTTCGATGTAAGTCAGCTTCTTGTAAATTAGCGCCCCGCAAATAAGCATTATTTAAATTAGCTTCTGTTAAGTTAGCTTTGACTAAAATTGCTTGTCGTAAATTGGCTGACGCTAAACAAGCTTCTCGTAAATTTGCCCCGGAAAAATTAGCTTCAATCGAACTACTGTGAGCTAAATTTGCCTCCATTAATTCTGCGGCTGCTAGATCGACATTGTTCAGTTTCGCTCTTTCGAGATTGATTCGATCGAGTTTGGCTTTGCGTAGATTAGCACCTGTTAAATCAGCATCTTGTAAAATTGCCCAGTTGAGATCTGCTGCTTCTAAACTCGAAAAACGCAAATCTACTTTACTTAACTGAGCGCGAGTTAAAATTGCTTGGTCTAAGTTAGCACGAGTTAAAGTAGCACTGTGTAAATCGGCTTGACGTAAACACGCACCAGTTAGTTTGCTGTTGTTTAAACAAGCCCACCTCAGATTAGCACCTGTTAAGTTAGCTCCAGTTAAATCAAGATCGCGCAAATTTGCCCCACTCAAGTTTGCACCGTTAAGATCGGTGTGGGCGAAATCTCGTTTTCCTTGTCGATACAGAGTTAGAAATTGTTCTATTTCCATGAAAGCATTCAGATCTTAGCTTGAGCGCTGAACGGTATTTGATCAAAACGCCAATTCACTATTCTGTTTTTAGTTTGACATATTGGGGATTGGGGATTGGGG
>JAWQFW010000362.1:0-4054 GCA_035968095.1 Oscillatoria sp. PMC 1068.18 | reverse complement strand
CTTATGAACTTAGTTAAATTTAAATTAGATAAATTATTCTAGGTACAAAAGAGGGGAGGAAAATTAAAGTAAGATGACTCAACCTGAAGCGATAAAATTGTTGTTAGAAGCTGTGGCTGCTGGCGAAGTTAGTCCCGAAGCTGCGAAAGAAAAGTTGAAATATTTGGCTTTTGAACCTGTGGGTGATTTTGCGAAAGTTGACCATCATCGTCAGTTGAGAACGGGTTTTCCGGAAGTAATTTGGGGTCCTGGTAAGACTGTGGAGCAAATTGCTGGGATAATGGAGGTGATGCGATCGCGTTCCCCGGTGGTAATGGCAACTCGGATCGAAGCGCAGGTTTACGAGCAACTCAAAGACAGGGTAGCTGGTTTGGAATATTATCCAGTCCCGCGTATTTGCGCTTTAGGTAGCCCAGCCCAACAAAATCAACACAATGGCGCGATCGCTATTTTAACTGCTGGGACTGCTGATATTCCGGTGGCTGAGGAAGCTGCTTTGACGGCAGAATTTTGTGGTTTCACGGTACAACGTCTGTGGGATGTTGGTGTTGCGGGTATTCAACGTTTACTCAACAACCGTCACGTCCTCGCTCAAGCAGATGTTTTAATTGTCGTTGCGGGGATGGAAGGAGCTTTACCTAGTGTGGTTGCGGGAATGGCTGACTGTCCAGTAATTGCTGTTCCTACCAGTGTCGGCTATGGGGCTAGTTTTGGTGGTATTGCACCCCTCTTGACAATGCTCAACTCTTGTGCTGCTGGCATTGGAGTAGTGAATATCGATAATGGCTTTGGTGCAGCAATTTTAGCCGGACAAATTCTGCGTACAGCCCAAAAGTTGCGATCGCCTTCCTCTGATTAATTTGATCTGGGCGCGATCGCCTTATTGTACAGTTGTGCTTGGTAATTTATTAACACCAACTGCACCATCGAGAGTAGTATCAATTAAATTAGCTCCAGCTAATTCTGCACCACTCAAATTAGCATCAGTTAAGTCAGCATTAGCCAAATTAGCATTAACTAAGTTAGCATTAGTTAACTGAGCGCTTCCTAATTCTGCACCACTCAAATCAGCATAATTCAAGTTAGCATCTAATAAGTTACTTCCTTGAAGATTAGCATTAGTTAGCACAGCGTCGCTCATTTCGGCGCGACGCAAATCAGTTCCTCTTAAATTAGCGCCACTGAAGTTAGCACCGTTTAATTCACTCATAGCGATCCTGGTTCCAGCTAATTCTGCATTTCTTAAAGAAGCTCCTTCCAAATTAGTGAAGCTTAAATTGGCTCCTTGAAGATAAGCTTGGTTTAAATTAGCCCATTTTAAGTTAGCAAAACTTAAGTCTGCACCGAGCAGATCCGTTTTGCTAAGATTAGCTTGGCTTAAATTAGCATTAATTAAATTTGCATCTAATAAAGTTGAATTTTGCAAATTAGCGCCGCTTAAATTAGCTCCTTGTAAATTAGCTTTTCTTAAATCGATTCCTGCTAAATCAGCATTAGTTAAATCGCAGCTTTGACACTGATTAGTATTTCTCAGTTGTTGTAAATGTTGCAGATTGGCTGCTTTAGCTGATGTAGTAACACTAAGAGTAGCTATTAAAGCAGTAGTAGTAAATAAAATATTGTTTTTCATAATTTTTTCCTCACGAACATACTAATTATTATGTCAAATATTTAGCTAAATTTCTTCTTCCTGAAGAAACATTTTCGGTTAGAATCAAGAGATTAGGTTTAATTTCAATTAGACCAGAGATAGAGGCGAGATCGTACCTGTGACGATGGGGAGAAGCTTGGCTAGCCTCGTAATTGGTAAAAATAGCACGGAAGTAGCAGATGGACTCAGGAGCAAGTAAAAAAACAATTTTAGTAGCGATCGCCGCGAATTTCGCGATCGCCATTACTAAATTTATCGTCGCCAGTATCGGTGGCAGTTCGGCTATGCTATCAGAAGGAATACACTCTTTGGTAGATACAGGAAATGAGCTATTACTGCTATTAGGTTTACGTCGTAGTAAAAAGCCTGCCGATGAAAGCCATCCTTTCGGCTATGGACAAGAATTGTACTTTTGGACATTAATTGTGGCGATCGGGATTTTTGCGATCGGTGGTGGAATGTCAATTTATGAAGGAATTACTCACATCCAAAATCCTAGTCCTTTAGAAAATCCCAATTGGAATTATGTCGTACTTGGTTTTGCCGCGATCGTCGAAGGTTATTCCTGGATGGTAGCCTTACAAGAATTTCGAGCGCAAAAAGGCGAAAAAGATTTTTGGCAAGCAGTATTTGACAGTAAAGATCCGACAGTTTTAACCGTTTTATTTGAAGATTCTGCGGCACTTTTAGGTTTATTTGTGGCTTTCTGGGGCGTATTTTTAGGACATACTTTTCATAACCCTTATTTCGACGGATTGGCTTCAATTATTATTGGCATAATTTTAGCAACAGTTGCTTTCGTTCTAGGTACCGAAAGTAAAGGATTATTAGTTGGTGAAGGCGCAGATCCCCAAACAGTAGATAACATTAGAGTCTTAACAACCAGCGATCCGGCGGTAGAAGCAGTACAAAGGCTGTTGACCCTACATTTTGGTCCCAAAGAAATCTTACTTAACTTAGATATTCAATTTTGCGACAATTTATCAACCGAAGAAGTAGCCAGTGCAGTAGAAAGAATCGAAAAACTGATCCGCGATCGCTATCCAGAAATCAAGAATATTTTCATCGAAGCTAAATCTTTGAGTATGGGTCGTTATAGTGAAAAAACAGTTAAATCAGTCAACAAATAATTGATTTTCAGCTAACAACAAACTTCAAGATTACCAAATTAATGACTCGACAAGCTCACGACCAATTTGCCAAACAATATCTCGAAGAGTTATTATCCCTAGTAGGTCAAGTAGAAACCAGTCGCGACGTACCTAGCGAAGTTCGCCAAATTGACGTTTGGTTTGTTCCTACACAGCCGCAAAATCCTCAAGCTGAAATGTTATGATTACTAGGAAAAATAGCCACAAATTCTTGTTTATTAGAGCCTTTTCGTAATCCACCAACTCCAGTGGAAGTGCGTAATTGCTTACTCAAATTATACTCTTTACACGGAGAGTTATTGCGCCAAGCTAGACGGGAGAAAAACTCTTTAGCAGAAGTAAATTTACCGCTTTTATGGATTCTTTCTCCCTCTGCTTCAACTAAACTAATCAATGGCTTTAAAGCAGAACTTAATTCAGAAGAAAACTGGACAGAAGGCGTGTATTTTCTCCCAAATTTCTTCAAAACAGCCATAGTCGCCATTAACCAGCTACCTGTCAATCAAGATACCCTCTGGTTGCGTGTTTTAGGGCGTGGTACAACCCAACAACAAGCAATCAATGAATTAATCGCCCTCCCCGCCGAAAATTCCTTGCGAAGGAACATTTTAGAGCTTTTAGCTAACTGGCGAATTAACCTAGAAATTAGGCAAAATTTAGATAATGAAGACGATAGGGAGTTGATTATGAACTTATCACCAGCTTATCAGCAATGGCGAGAAGCCACCTTACTTGAAGGAAGAGAAGAAGGAAAAGAAGAAGGACAACGTTTGATGGTAGAAAACTTGCTCGAAGGGCGGTTTGGAAGCTTAGATGAGGAGTTATCTCAAATTATTGAGCCGATGATGCAGCTACCTCCCAGAGAGCGCATTCAATTGTTGCTTAATTTGTCTCGTGAAGAACTTTTGGCAAGATTTAGAGGGTAGTTTGCACTAATACCCTTTTTCCATAACGAAGTTACCATAACGAAACTTGCTGAATGGGTAACTTCGTTGAAAAATGTTAAGAAATGTGTACTCTCGCCTAAAAAAGACAGCGATCGCCCAGACAAGATATCGGGGAGAGATTTGAGAAGCACTCATCTTTTTCCCCAAACGAAAACAAAAATTATTTTTTCTCTCAGTAGAACAGGGTACGAAAATTCTTTTTTTTTGAAAATGTAGCGTGTTCACAAATTCGTTTGTCTAAAAAAAGTAAGTTTTTTTTGTATTTAGTTATAATCACATACAAGCTCTATATAATCTTCATAAAA
>JAWQFW010000361.1:0-4058 GCA_035968095.1 Oscillatoria sp. PMC 1068.18 | reverse complement strand
GTAAAATAGTAATTATTTCTGCAAAACGGCGAAAATCTGCGACATTATGAGTAAGTAATTGCTCAACATTATAAACCTGCATTGTCGCAACAATATTTGCATCATGTACTTGAGCGCCACCTACCGGAATTTCCTGCATCAGTGCTAATAATCTTGTGGTAACTTGTTGATTATCTTCAGCCACTCGAAAACGACTCAGAAAAAAATTTACTTCTGCGACTATTGTGGCGATTGGTATTGGTGCGGTGAAATTTTGAGGACGAGTCAGCGTAGCCAAATATTCTCTAATAATTTGTCTGCTAATCCACAACCTTATTCCCAATCGTTCATAAGATTCGATAGCATTTATTGCCTGTAAATGAAAATCCGACTCAGGAATACTAGCATAAACTAGAATATTTGTATCTAAGAAAACCGAATTATCTGCCCCATTCATCATACATATCCTCCCGTCTTAAAGAAAGGTTTTCGGGCCAACTTTCAACATGAATCACTGGAAAATTCAAAGGTGGACGTTCTTGCGTCACAGCTTCCTCTTTCGGTAATATTTTCTCATCGATTACCACTGCCACTTCATGTTCGCCCGGAGGAATATCTGGAGGTAGCTGAATTGTCACTTTCCCTTCAGAGGTAACTGTCACTGTTGTTTGAATCGTTTTCATAACCCAACCGCCTAATTTTTACCATTAATAATTTTACCACAATTAGCCAGTTATCAACAAAATCAATTCTTGGCTAATCTGCGATTGACTAATGTTTTTCTGAGCAATTAATTTAATTATAATTACTCAGAAAATTAGCAAATTTTATTCATTCACACTCAACTGATACAAAGCGATTTTTTTACAAATTGCCTCAACAGCTAAAATGAGCGAAGTTCTTAATTCTGAACCTTCTCGATAATCAGCCGGAGCTAAGTTAGCTATGCGCTGAGAACGGCTTACTTTAATATCATCTTTCCATTCTTCGACGCTATCACCTTTATACACTCCCAACGCCATTCCTTGCTCTTGATTCATTACCGCAAAACAAGGTAAATCTGAGGTTCCATCCCCTAGATAAATCATCTGCGAAAAAGGAATATATAACTCTTCTTCCGGAACATCTTGATAAACAAATAGCAAATTTTCTTCAGTTTTCTTCGCTTGTTTAGTTCCGCGAGAAATTTGATATAAATATCGCGTTTTTTCGGTATAACTAATCATTTTTTTCAGAAATTCAACTTCTCCGGTTTCGTGATAAGAAAAATCGCATCCCCACATGGCTGTGAAATGAGAAGCAATCTTACTATTACGAGCAATTTCGAGAAAACCACTGGTAATTATATAAAATTCTACCTCGATTCCTGGAACTAATTCATCGGCTCGTTTTTGAAGATCGCTAAACATTTCAGTCACTCCCGGAAAAGGTTCGAGTTCCTGACCAAATTTAGCTAAATATTCTTGAGTAATTTTCTCTTCCGGATTATTACGTTGTTTTGATTCAGCAATTAAACTATAAAAACGAGCGGGAATTTTATCCCACCCACTTTCTATTAAAGGTTTAACTCGTTCCTCACGAAAAGTATGAGCATCCAAACCTAAACTTTCGATCAAGATGTCAAAAGTATCTGGGACTAGCGTGTCATCAAAATCGAAGATCACAGCAATACGTTTGGAAAGGGTTTTGGTTGCAAATGTCATTGCTACAAGCTTTTAGTTTACATTCTTAAAATTGACTGTTATTAGTGGTTTTTACATCAGCCTAAAGTTATAATTTTGGAGATTAAAAATTGGGTGACAAGATTGGTAACTGTAAAGAATTACCAATTCTTTGATGATTGAGGTTTAGTCTATTTCATCCCGTTTTCCTAAATGAATGCTACAGATACAAAACCTGTAGAGACGTTGCCTGCAACGTCTCTACACAATTTAATGTAGCGTAGATCAAGCAAATTGGGATCGCAACAGAAAATAGGGAAATTGAGGTGGTAAGATTCACCTCAATTAGGTAATTATTTAGTTAAGGTAAACAGAGGTTTCTGTTGGTTCTGGGTCAACCAATAAGGTAATATTATTCATACCTACCACGTAGCAAACTTGACCAGGAACTAAAGTTGCTTCTTGAACGCAACGGGCGGGCCACCAGCTTCCTTTGTAGTATACTCGTCCGGCTTGGTAAAAGCCCACAATTGTTAATTCTACTTTGGCTTCGTTACTGTTACTGGTTGAGTCAATTAAACGGTGCGAAGTTTGGTTGTTTTGGGTTGGAAGCAACAGAGATTTAATTTGTTTGAACATCGCTCCTCCCGATCGAGTTTACCTTTTATATTACATTTGTAGCATAGGCAAATCCGGAAATTAAATTTAGTTTCCAGAATCGGGATTTAATTTAAGCTCTGATCGCAGTTATTCTGCCCATTTCCGGAGGAGATTGGCAATACTTTTGGAAATTAGGTCAAATTCCGGAGATTTTCCCTCTTTGGCAAAGATAGCACGGCGAGCAGTATCAAGATCGAAGAGAATTTCGCGATCGCCGCAATCTCTCACTAAACTTTGCACCCAACCCACTGCAACCAAACGGTTTCCCTTGGTGACAGGTTCAACACGATGTAAAGTAGAAGCAGGATAGGCGATCGCAAAACCTGCTGGTAATTTATAAGCTTTCTCATCATCAGCACTTTCAATCACCAACTCTCCTCCTTCATACTCATCAGGAGCATTCAAAAATAACGTGAAAGACACATCCGAACGTCGTAAAGCTTGTCCCATCAAAGCATTATCTGTATGTCTACCGTAAGACATTCCCGTGTTGTAGCGACTAAACAAAAGCGAGTGAATATAACGAGGACGTAGCGCAGTTTGGAACAAAGGATTACGCTGCAAAGCCTTTTCTACTACTGCTTTTAGTTCTTGAAACTCAGATGTTCCTGACTTAATTTGTTGATTATTTTTAACTAATTTTGCGTGCCAACCTGCGGTTAATTTACCATCAAGAAATTCTGCTTCAGCTAGTTTAGACTGAAGTAACTTTAATTCATCTGATGTCAGCACTTCTGGAACTGCAAAAATCATCTTAAATCTACTAAATTAACCTTACCAAATTGATTTGTTGTTAGATAACTGTCGTAGAGACATTCTCCAGAATACCTCTACAATACCAATTAATTTTGAGAAATAATTGCAGATCTGTTAATT
Source organism: Oscillatoria sp. PMC 1068.18 (assembly GCA_035968095.1). Taxonomy (GTDB): domain Bacteria; phylum Cyanobacteriota; class Cyanobacteriia; order Cyanobacteriales; family SIO1D9; genus IIICB1. The sequence goes on along the minus strand of JAWQFW010000361.1, from coordinate 882 downwards.
ACTACGCAATTCAATTTGGGAAACCAATCCATAAATTTCGCTAGGTGTCTTAATTGGAGAATCAGGAGGAGTCACCGAGGGCCAAGCTGTCTCTAATTCGTCTAATGTAGCAGAAATTACTTCGTGGTCTTCTGGTCTTTCTTGCTGCATTTCCTCAGCAATATTGTCGTATAGTTGCTGAGAGTAAAGCACAAATCCCCGCGAATCTTGATATTCTACCAGTTCAACAAATTTATCAGCCGCGATCGCCGCTTCGTATTCTTCCGCCGCAGTTTTTAACAATTGATTGATTGTATCTAAGACAAATTCCGGATCTTGTCGCTGAGTTTCTGGTAAAGCCGCGATCGCCCCATCAATTGATTCCATTGCTTCTGTGAATGCTTGTTTCGTCTCTGGCTTTTCCGGTGCAGATTTGGCGAGATCGTTCAATTCATTTAATTCTGCTTTAAACTGAGGTACATTTCTTTCTGTCAATTCCCCTTCCACATCACCATACAACTCCTCTACCGGATGTCCAATATGAGGTTCGGCTTCTGCATATTTGCCTGCTTCAATCAGTTCTTCCGCAACGATTAAGTGACCTTTCATCAGCCCTAAAGCAGTCATATAGTCCACGTCTGCGTTTCCAGTACCGCCACCTTCGCCACCTTCGCCACCTTCACCGCCTTCGCCACCTTCGCCACCTTCGCTGACAGTTTCTTCCGTAGGTTCGACAACTTCCGCTTCACCGCCTTCTCCCGCATCGGTAGTTGCGTTGTTACAAGCACCAATAGTAACAGCTAAACTCAGAGCGAGAAACATTTCTACAGCTTTGATTTGCTTTGCCATTTTTCTGAATTACTCCCTTAAGATTTTTAGGTCATAGTCATTAAGCCTATAACT